>JAVLCJ010000023.1:0-38354 GCA_031580875.1 Roseovarius sp. | reverse complement strand
ATATCTGCCGAAGGTGATCCCAATGTATCTGCTGATTTAACAATCGAATGGTGATTGGAAAGACAACATAAATCAGTAGTTTCACCGGTGTTTTTGCAACTGTTGCGATAAACTCTGTTTCCACAACTATGTGCGAACACTGTGGTCAAACACAGTGTTTTGGGTTACTGTGTTGAACACAGTGTTTTGCGTTACTACAGCGTTAGCGCAGCATCACACATTATATCGCACACCTCGTTTTTGCGCCAAATAAAACTTTAATTTCAAGCACTTAAAAATAACGCAAGTCTTGAAAATCCTCGTGTCGGTGGTTCGATTCCGCCCCCGGGCACCACTCCTTCAGCTCAGACGAGATTAAACGTGGGCCTGTCACGCTCCAGTGCCGTGTCGGCTGCGCGTCTGGGCCGCCTTCCGTTCGAATGTGACAGGGCTTCAACATTGGCCTGCCACTGAACTTTCATCCGTTTGGAACCGGAGCCCGTTGGCGTGATACGCTGATTGGCGCAGGTCGAGCAAGCTACATCCACGCGGGGCTTTTGGATGCCGCAGTGCGGCGGTCGGTTGCGCCCGGGTGCCCTGCGAGGACAGTCTTGAACCGTAAGGAATGGTAAAGAACAGCGGCATTGCGGCGCGGATCGGTTGGCGGCCGCTGCGCTCGCCCGGCGGGCCGTTCTTGTTGGCCGCGACAAGGCGGGGTCTACGGTGCGCGCGCGCACCCTTCCCCGGCCTGAGCTGGCCCCGCGCCGCCAGAAGCGCCCGGATACGCGCGTTCTGGACGGAGGTTTCGCACCGTTCCGTGCCGAACCGCGCGATATAGATGTCGAAGAGCGGTCCTTTCAGCCGCGCGTACTCATCCTGCATCGCCGGCGGCCTCGGCGCGACATGTACGAAGTCCAGCCGCTCCGGCAGGCCGCGTGCCCGCGCAGATGTCAACGCCGGTGACATGGGCCGCGCCGTGGTATTCCACCATCAGCGTGTCCGTGTGATGTAATAGAGGGCGTGTTGCGGTTCTTGCCGGGGGCGGGATCAGCGGTGCCCGTGAACCGGCGCCCATCGTCCCCGCGGCATTGACAAAAACGATCCTTTCTCGCAGCATTGACGGGGAAAAACAGAGGCATGTGCCATGGCCCGCCGATTGCCTTCGCTCAACCAGCTGCGTGCCTTCGAGGCGGCCGCGCGGCATGGCAGTTTCAAGCGGGGCGCGGCCGAGCTTTGCGTCACGCAGGCCGCGGTGAGCCATCAGGTGAAGGGGCTGGAGGCGGCGCTGGGCGTGCAATTGTTTCATCGCGCAACGCGCAAGGTCTGGCTCACGCAGGATGGTCAGCGCCTGCTGGCGCCCCTGACCGCCGCGCTGGACGAGATCGAGACGGCCGTCCTCGACGCCACCGGGACCCGGATGACAGGCGAGATCAGCCTGACCGCCGCGCCGTTTTACGGCAATCGTTTCCTCATGTCCCGACTGCCGCGGTTCCATGCCGCTCAACCGGGGCTGACGGTCGGGCTCTCGTTGTCCTTCGCGGAGGAGGATCTGGCGCAGGCGGGGCTGGACGGGGCGGTGCGCTACGGTGCGGGGAACTGGCCGGGGCTGACGGGCTGGCTGATCCATCGTGACCGGATCGGGCCGGTCTGCGCGTCGCCGCTGCTGGATGGGGCGGCCCTGCCGCGGACCCCCGCCAGCATCGCGCGGATGCCACTGGCCACCACGACAAGCTGGGCCGGGGAATGGCAGGAATGGTTCGCGGCCGCCGGGTACGTGCCGGACGGTCCGCTGCACCTGACCGAGTATGACAGCCGCGCCCTTGCGTTCGATGCGGCGCTGTCGGGCAATGCCGTCTGCCTTGCCGATATACGCCTGACGGCGGCCGCCGAGGCGTCGGGCAGTTTGCGGCGGCTGCACCCCGTGGTGGCGGAGCGGCCGCAGGGTATTCACGTGGTCTACCCGGCCGGGCGACGTCCCGATCCTCGCGTGGCGGCTTTTGCCGACTGGCTGCGCGCGGAAGCGGCCGGGGTCGCGGCGGAAGCGGCCTTATAAATGCGGGTGCATTGAAACACGGGGCGCCGGCGGCGGCCTCAGCCGCGTTCGACCAGAACCGACCCCACGGAGTAGCCCGCCCCGAAGGAGCAGATCAGCCCGGTATCGCCCGGCTTCAGGTCGTCGGAGAACTTGGAAAAGGCGATGATCGACCCGGCCGACGACGTGTTGGCATAGTCCTGCAGGATGTTGGGCTGTTCGTCCGCTGTCGGCGTGCGGCCCATCACCTTGCGGCCGATGAAATCGTTCATCGTCTTGTTGGCCTGATGCAGCCAGAGCCGCCTGAGCCGCGCGGGATCGACGGCCTCGTCGGCCATGTGCGCGGCGATATGCGCCGAGACGAGCGGCAGCACGTCCTTGAACACCTTGCGCCCTTCCTGCATGAACAGCATGTCGCGCCGGTCGGCCATGTGCCCGTCGCGTGTGCGCCGCAGGAACCCGTCATTGTTGCGGATATTGTTGGAAAACCGCGTGGCGCAGCGCGTTGAGCGGACACGGAAATGCGCGCCCTGCGCGTCCTCGGCCCGTTCCATCACCAGCGCGGTGCAGACATCGCCGAAGATGAAATGGCAGTCCCGGTCGCGCCATTCGAGATGGGCCGAGCATATCTCGGGGCTGACCACCAGCGCGCGCCGGACGCTGCCCGCCCGGATCATGTCGGCCGCCGCCTGGATGCCGAACGTGGCCGACGAACAGGCCACGTTCATGTCAAAGGCGAAGCCCCCCGCGCCGAGGTGTTCCTGTATCTCGATCGCCACGGCCGGGTAGGGGCGTTCATGGTTCGAGGCCGCGCAGATCACCAGGTCGACATCGGCGGCATCGCGCCCGGCCTGCCGCAGCGCGGTCGCGCAGGCGTCGAGCGCCATTTCCGTCATGATTCCCGGTTCGTCGTCGTCGCGCGCGCGCAGCCGCGGGTGCATCACGTCGGGGTCAAGGATACCGGTCTTGTCCATCACGTGGCGCTGCTCGATCCCCGAGGCGTTGACGATGAACCCGGTGGAGGAAGGCGCCTTGGCCGCGACCCGCCCCGCGGCGATGGCGCTGGCGTTCTCGGCGTTGAACCGTTCGGCATGGCTGTTGAAGGCCGTCACCAGTTCCTCGTTGGTGATGACGTCTTCGGGGGTATAGACACCGGACCCGGTAATTGCCGGCTGGTACATGGGCGCGCTCCTTCTGGCTGGTACCAGATCAGCCCATGTCGACCCGCCGGTCAATGACGACGGTGCGTCGTTACCGCGGCGTCAATTGACAAGGTTCGGCGGTGTTTCGTCATCGAAGAAGGCGCGCAGGTTCTCGACCGCCATCATGCCCATCGCCTCGCGCACCTCCAGCGCCGCGGTGCCCAGATGCGGCAGCAGCGTCACGTTCTCCATGCCGCACAGCGCCTGCGGCACCTGTGGTTCATGTTCGTAGACATCCAGCCCCGCGCCCGCGATCTCGCCCCGTTTCAACGCATCGACAAGCGCGCGCTCGTCCACCACGTCGCCGCGCGCGATATTGACGAAATGGCCATGCGGGCGCATCGCGTGGAAGAAGGGCGCGCCGATCAGATGGTGCGTTTCCGGGCCGCCCGGCACCGCCACGACCACGATATCGGCCCCGCCCGCGAGTTCGTCCAGCGTTTCGACCTGCCGCGCGTCGATATCCACCTGCTTGGGCGACCGGTTGTGGTAGATCACTCGCATCCCGAAGCCGTGGTGGCAGCGCCGCGCGATGGCCTGCCCGATGCGCCCCATGCCCACGATGCCCACGGTCTTGCCCGTCATGTGCAGGCCCAGCATCTGGGTGGGGGTCCAGCCCGTCCATCCGCCGGCGCGCACCAGCCGCTCGCCCTCGCCGGCGCGCCGGGCGCTCATCAGCATCAGGGTGAGCGCGATATCGGCGGTGGCGTCCGTCACCGCGCCGGGCGTGTTTGTCACCGCGATGCCCGCGGCGCGGGCGGCGGCTGCGTCGATGTGGTTGTACCCGACCCCGAAATTGGCAAGGATCCGGCAGCGCGAGCTCTCGCTCCCCTCGAAAACCTCGGCCGAGAACATGTCGCCCAGCGTCGGCAGAACCCCGTCATAGAGCGCCAGCGCCGCGCGCATCTGCCCGGTCTTCATCGGGGCGGGGTCGTCGCGGACCTCGACGTCGAAATCGGCGCGCGCGGCCTCGATCACGCGCTCGGGAAGGGGGCGGGTCAGCAGTATCCGTTTCAATGCAGTCGCTCTCCGGCCGGAACATCCTTGTCGGGCGATACCAGAACGATATCGCCGTTGCCATCGCTGACGCCCAGCACCAGCACCTCGGACATGAACTTGCCGATCTGGCGCGGCGGGAAGTTGACGACGGCCATGACCTGCCGCCCGATCAGGGCGTCGGGGTCGTAATGCGCGGTGATCTGGGCCGAGGTCTTCTTCTCCCCGATCGCGGGGCCGAAATCGATCCACAGCTTGATGGCCGGCCGGCGCGCCTCGGGGAAGGGCTCGGCGCGGGTCACGCGCCCGGCGCGGATATCCACCTTGAGGAAGTCGTCGATCCCGATCTCGTCAGCCATCGCGCAGCTCCCTCGACCGGTCGGCGGCGGCCGCCACAGTGCGCCGGATCAGCGGCGGCAGGCCGGTCTCCGCGTCCATCAGCACGTCCAGCCCGGCCTGCGTGGTGCCGTTCGGGCTGGTCACGTTCCGGCGCAGCTCCGACGGTGTCTCGGCCGCGTTCTCGGCCAGCGCGCCGGCCCCGGCCACGGTGGCCTTGGCAAGCTGCATCGCCAGCTCGGGCGCAAGACCCTGCGCCTCGCCCGCGCGGGCCATGCACTCGATCATGTGAAAGACATAGGCCGGCCCGGACCCCGACACCCCGGTGACGGCGTCCATCTGGTCCTCGCTGTCCAGCCGCACCACCTGCCCGACGGCCCGCAGCAGCCCCTCGGCAAGGTCCAGCTGCGCGGCGGTGGCACGGGGGTTGCCGATGATCGCGGTGATGCCGCGGCCCACGGCGGCGGGCGTGTTGGGCATGGCGCGGATGATCGGGCTCTTCTGGCCCAGCACCGTTTCGAAGGCGGCGATGGGCGTGCCGGCCGCCACCGAGACGAAAAGCGTGTCGCCATTGCCCATCCGGGCGATCGCGGGCAAGGCCTCGCCCATCATCTGCGGTTTCACGGCGATCAGCACGATCGCCGGCGCGGCGGGCAGGTCGGCGTTGATGTGCACGCCCGTGCGCTTGAGCCAGTCCGACGGCTTCGGCTCGATCACCCAGACCGACCCGGAGGGCAGGCCGTCCTTCAGCCAGCCTTCCAGCATGGCCGACCCCATCTTGCCGCAGCCCAGCAGAACCAGCCCGGCCTCGGCCACATGCTCCATGTCCATTGCCTGTCTCCCGTCGTATCGCGTCGCGGCGCCAGTGTTACGCCCCGCCGCGGGGCGGGGCAATGGGGGACACCGGCCGCCACGCGCGCCGGGCCGAAATTTCCCGGCGACACGCCGTGCCCACCGGCCCCGCTCAGCCCCGACGGCGCATCTCCGCAAGCTGGCGCGCGCCCTTCTCGGCCAGCGGGCCGGTGCCGTCCTTCCAGCGCCGGTGGATCCAGAACCACTGATCCATGCGCTGCCGCACCTGTCGCTCCAGCCGGTCGTTGACGTCCTGTGTCATCGTCACCGGGTCGCTGTGCGGCACCGGCGATTCCACCTCGATGTGAAAATCCAGCCCGTTCCCGGCGCGGATGCCCCATGTGGGCACCAGCGGCGCATCGAATTTCAGCGCCAGCTCGGCCGCCGTGAGCGGCGACAGCGCCGGCTTGCCGAAGAAATCGAGCGGCACGCCGTCATGCGCGTTGAGATCCGTCAGGATCGCCAGAACCCCGCCGCCGCGCAGGTGCTTGACCATCTGCATCATCCCGCGCCGGCCCTGTTCGAACATGGGCTGCGACAGCGCGCCCATCGCGGCGGTATAGCGCCGGTTGAACCACTCGTTGGCCATCGGGCGGTAAAAGACGCCCATCTCGAACCCCTGCTCGATCATCGCCACGCGCGCGGCGTTGAAATTGCCGAAATGCCCGGTCACGAAAATCACGGGCCGGCCTTCCGCCCGTGCCGCGCGCAGGGCCGGCAGGCCGGGCCCCGTGACCGGCGCCTGGCGCGCGCGGGCGGCGAATTCGCCGGCCGAAAACAGCTCGATCATGTTGCGCCCGGCATTGTCCGGTACCGCCCGGGTCAGCCGCTTGACCTCCGCCTCGGGCAGGTCGGGCAGCACATGGGCAAGGTTCTCGCGCACCCGCCTGTCGTACCCGGCCAGCGGCGCGGCCACCCGCGCCGTCAGCCAGCCCGCCACGGGCAGCCGCCAGCGATAGGGCAACAGCCTGGCCAGCGCGAGGGGCGCATACATCGCCATGCCGATGGCGGTATCCTTGAAACGGGCTGATCTCGGGGGGGACGTGTCGCTCATGGCCGGGCCGCTCGGTGGTCGATGCTCTGCCATACGGGGCGCGGGCGATGATCACAAGGGGCCGGTGTCGCGCGGTTGTCTTCTCGGCCGCAATACCCCGGGGAGTTTGAGGGGCAGCGCCCCTCAAGGCCCGCGTGGCCCGAACGCGAAATTGACCGGCGTGGCATCGCCACGCCTCCGGGGAACGCGCTCAGGGCCGGCGCGGCAGGCCGGTGCCGATCATCGAATCGCGGGTCACCAGCGCCGCGAGGTCGGCCGCGCCCATCCCGTCCGTGCCGGCGGGCCGGACGGGCACCACGATACAGCGCATGTCGGCGGTGCTGTCATGCACCCGCACCTGCACGTCCGCGGGCAGGGTCACGCCGAACTCGGCCAGCACCTTGCGCGGTTCGCGCACCGCGCGGGACCGGTAGGCGCGTGTCTTGTACCCGTCGGGCGGCAGCCCCGGCAGGTCGCGCGGATAGCACGAACACAGCGTGCAGACGATCATGGTGTGCACGCGGTCGGTATTCTCCACGGCGATCAGGTTCAGCGGCCCGATATCCAGCCCCGGCTCGCGCGTGGCGGCGGGGGGCGTCGTCCAGCAGCCGCGCCTTGAAGCCCGGGTCGGTCCATGCCCGCGCCACGACGGCCGCGCCGTTCGCCGGGGACCGGTCGTCCATCGCCGCGATCTGTCCGGCGATCTCGGCCTTGGTCATGTACCCCTTCTCGACCAGCAGTTCGCGCGCCGCGATCTCCATCCGCTGCCCATAGGTGAGCAGGCCGTCATTGTCGGCGCGGTAGGGGTGGCCGGACGGGCTCATCCCCGTTTGGCGGGACCGGTCGGGATGGTCGTGGGGGATGGTTCGGACCTTTTCCAGCCAATGGCCGTAGAGCTCGGCGTCGATCCTGTCCGACGGGGCCTCGGCCGCATCGCCCCGGATCTCGGCCATGGTGAAGCGCAGGCGGCAGAGCGGTTTTCCCCGGCCGCCAGCCCGTAGGCCAGTTGCTCGGGGGAGGGGGCCGTCTGTCCAGTGCCGGGATGGGCCGCATTGCCACGCGCTGACTTTGGGCCTATGACCGCGCCCGGAACGAGAGGCGCGCATGTCATCAAAGACCGGCCCCCGGGCGGCCATCCTGCCCCATCACCTGAAACTGGGCCTGCGCCCCGGCGCCATCCCGCTGGCGTCGCTGATCTGGCCGCTGGGCGATCCGGGCGACATTGCCGGCAAGTGCCTGCGCGACCTGCGGCCCGAGGATCACCTGATCCTGTTCCCGCGCGACACGCTGCACCTGCGCCCCGGCTTCGGCACGCGCGCGCGGGTGTCCGTCATGGTGCTGGAGCCCGAGGCGATCCACGGCGCGCACATGCGCTGGCTGCGGCGCACGCATCGGCGGTTCCACCGGGTTCTGACCTGCAACGAGGCGCTGCTGGCGGCCATCCCGAACGGCGTCTTCTTTCCCTTCGGCGGCACGTGGGTGCCCGAATGGCGCGAGCTGGACCTGACGAAGCGCGCTACCTGTTCGCTCATCGCGTCGGCCAAACGTTCGCAGGAAGGGCACGAGCTGCGCCACGCCATGGCCGAATGGGCCCGTGCCGAGGCGCCGGCGGTCGACGTGATGGGGCGCGGCTATCGCCCCTTCGGCGCCAAGGCCGAGGGGCTGGCGCCCTACCGGTATTCGCTGGTGATCGAGAACGTGCGCGAGCGTAATTACTTCACCGAGAAGCTGGTGGACGCGATCCTGTGCCAATGCGTACCGATATACTGGGGCTGTCCCAATATCGGCGATTTCCTCGATCCCGACGCGATGGTGATCTGTGACAACGCGGCCCAGATGCGCGCGGCGGTGCGCGCGGCCAGTGCAGACGATTACGCCGCGCGGCAGCCGGCACTGGCGGCGATGCAGGCACGGGCCGATCACTGGGGCGATTTCTACGGTCGCGCGGCGCGCGCCGTGCTGGACGCCGATCAAGACAGCGGCGGCCAGATGCCGTAACGGTCGTGCAGCAGCGCGGCACAGGCCCTGTTGGCGCCGTCGCGCGTCATGCCGCCGACAACGGCTTTCTGCAGCGCGTGCGCGTCGTCATGGGCGGGGATCATCCCCCGGCGCGCGGCGGGGGCGTCGGCCAGCCCGATGCCTTGGCGGGCAAGATGGCCCGACAGCCAGACATCATCGACCGGCCATGCGGGGTCGGGCGGGTCCATGTCGGGGCCGGCCAGCCAGCGCGGATCGACCAGCACGCCGGAATAGCCCTGCGCGATGTCGGCCCCGTTCGTGGCGCCGCGCCGGCCCAGCCGCGCGATGCTCCAGGTCTGCCCCGTCACCGCCATGCCCGGCCCGCCCGCCGCCAGCAGCGCGGCGGCCCAGCCGGGCTGCATGATCCAGTCATCGTCGCAATAGATCAGCCGGTCGGCCTGCCCGGCAAGGTGCCGTGCCGTGATCAGCGCCTTGCCCGCCGGGCCCGGGTCATCGTCGCAGCGCAGCAGCGTCACGCCCGGCGGCAGGGCGGGCGGCGTGACCGGGCCGGGAAAGCGCCGGTACCGCCGGGGCAGGCAGAGAAAAACCCGGGCCGGCCGCGGCTCCTGCGCCAGCAACCCGGCCAGAACCGGGGCGAGGCGCGCGAAACGCGGCGGGATCGAGGTGAGCGCGATGGCGTACATGCAGTGCGCGTACCCGGAACCGGGCCGCCCCGGCAAGGGCGACCCGGTGAAACGGGGCGGCGTGGCAGGCTCAGCCGGCGATCAGGCCCATCTGTTCCAGCTTCAGGATGACCTGGTGCGCGCAGTTGTCCACGTCGGTGCCCTCGGTTTCGACCCGCAGTTCAGGCGCTTCGGGCACGTCGTAGGGGTCCGAAATACCGGTGAATTCCTTGATCTTGCCTTCGCGGGCGAGCTTGTAGAGCCCCTTGCGGTCGCGGCGTTCGCATTCCTCCAGCGACGTGGCGACATGTACTTCGATGAAGGCGCCGTATTGTTCGATCTCCTCGCGCACGGCGCGGCGGGTGGCGGCGTAGGGCGCGATGGGCGCGCAGAGCGCGATGCCGCCGTTCTTGGTGATCTCGGAGGCGACATAGCCGATGCGGCGGATGTTCAGGTCACGGTGTTCCTTGGAGAAGCCAAGCTCGGAGCTGAGGTTCTTGCGCACGATATCGCCGTCCAGCAGCGTCACCGGGCGGCCGCCCATCTCCATCAGCTTGGTGAGCAGTGCATTGGCGATCGTCGACTTGCCCGAGCCCGAGAAGCCGGTGAAGAACACGGTGAAGCCCTGCTGGCTGCGCGGCGGGTACCGGTGGCGCAGCTCGGCGACGACCTCGGGGAAGGAGAACCAGTCGGGCACCTCCAGCCCCTCGCGCAGCCGGCGGCGCAGTTCGGTGCCCGAGATGTTCAGCACCGTGACATTGTCGCGGTCCTCGATCTCGTCGTTGGGTTCGTACTGGGCGCGTTCCTGCACGTAGACCATGTGTTTGAAATCGACCATCTCGATCCCGATATCCGCCTGATGCGTGCGGAACAGCTCCTGCGCGTCGTAGGGGCCGTAGAAATCGTCGCCGGCCGAGTTCTTGCCCGGCCCGGCATGGTCGCGCCCGACGATCATGTGCGTGCAGCCGTGGTTGCGCCGGATCAGCCCGTGCCACACGGCCTCGCGCGGGCCGGCCATGCGCATGGCAAGGTTCAGCAGGCTCATCGTGGTGGTGGAGCCGGGATACTTGTCCAGCACCGCCTCGTAGCAGCGCACGCGCGTGAAGTGATCGACATCGCCGGGCTTGGTCATGCCCACGACGGGGTGGATGAGCAGGTTGGCCTCGGCCTCCTTGGCGGCGCGGAACGTCAGCTCCTGGTGGGCGCGGTGCAGCGGGTTGCGCGTCTGGAAGGCCACGACCTTGCGCCAGCCCAGCTTGCGGAAATACGCGCGCAGTTCGTTGGGCGTGTCGCGACGGCCGCGGAAATCGTAATGCACGGGCTGCTGGATGCCGGTGACAGGCCCGCCCAGGTAGAGGTTGCCGGCGGTGTTGTGCAGGTAGTGCACGGCCGGGTGGGCCTCGTCGTCGGCGCCGAAGACCTTTTCGGCCTCGCGCGCCTTGTCCGGCGTCCAGCGGTCGGTGACTGTCATGGTGGCGAGGATGACGCCCTCCTGGTCGCGCAGCGCGATATCCTGGCCCAGTTCGATCCCCTCGGCGAAGGCCTCGGACACGTCCAGCGTGATCGGCATCGGCCACAGCGTGCCGTCGGCCAGCCGCATGTCCTCGACCACGCCGTTGTAATCATCCTCGGTCAGGAAGCCCTTGAGCGGGTTGAAACCGCCGTTCATCAACAGCTCGAGGTCGCAGATCTGGCGTGGGGTCAGGTCCCAGCTGGTAAGTTCGGCCGCTTCGCCCTTCAGTTTCTGCGCGCTCTCGTAAGAGACGTAGAGTTCGGGGATGGGGGCAAGATTGTTTTGCACGAGTCTGGTCCTATGCTTGAGAGGGTCAAATCCGCTTCGCGTGCCGGTCAGTTCGGCATGAAGCGCGTCGTATTCGGCGAATTTCCGGGCGAGAAAATCGTCGGTGAGGCGCAGCATCTCCGCAGCGCCACGGGAGGTGAGCGCGTAGGCGTAACGCTGGCGCTTGTCGGGGCCGGAACGTTCTCGGATCCTGACGAACCCCGCCTCGGTCGCCTGCCGGAGCAGGGCATTGAGACGGCCCAGCGAAATGTCGAGCGCCGCCGCGAGCGCGCGTTGTGAAGCCTCCGACGACTGGTCCAGCTGCCGCAGAAGGCGGAAGAGGAGGTCCCGGTCGGGAGGGCTTGATTTGATCTCCGGGGCGGTCATGCGACGGCTCAAGTTTGTTCACGAGTGAACATATTCCATCTCGTGCCGGCACGGAAAAGCGGAAAATCCGGAAATTTGTCTGGAGTCGCGGAGTGTTGCAGCCGCGTCACGGGGGCACGGATCACGTCCGGTTGACAGGGCGGTTGTCATGCGGGGGCCTTTCTCGCGCCCCGCCCCCGTCCGCTTGGGTCGTCACGCTGGCCCGCGTATCCGCGCCGGCGGGCAGGGCGGGCGGCGCGCCCGTTTTCATCTTGCCCGAAATACTCCGGGGGAGTCGCCCGGAAGGGCGACGGGGGCAGCGCCCCCTGTCCTGTCGTGATCAGCCTGTGGCGCGGGCCGGTTCGGCGCCCGTGTCCTCCAGCTCCGCGAGGTATTTTTCCGCGTCCAGGGCGGCCATGCAGCCCATGCCGGCGCTGGTCACGGCCTGCCTGTAAATGTGATCGGTCAGGTCGCCCGCGGCGAAGATCCCGGGAACCGAGGTGCGGGTGCTGCCGGGCTCGACCCTGACATAATCGCCGTGATGCATCTCGACCTTGCCCTTCAGGAGTTCGCTGGCCGGGGCGTGGCCGATGGCGATGAAAACGCCCTTGCAGGCGATTTGGGACGTCTCGCCGGTCTTGCTGTGCTTCACGCGGATGCCGGTGACGCCCTTGGGGTCATCGTCGCCCAGTACCTCGTCGAGTTCGTGGAACCACAGGGTTTCCACCTTGGGATGCTTCAGCAGCCGGTTCTGCAGCACTTTCTCTGCGCGCAGTTCGTCACGGCGGTGGATCAGCGTGACCTTGCTGGCGAAATTGGTCAGGAACAGCGCCTCCTCGACGGCGGTGTTGCCGCCGCCCACCACGACGATCTCCTGCCCGCGGTAGAAGAAGCCGTCGCAAGTCGCGCAGGCCGAAACGCCGAACCCCTTGAACTTCTCTTCCGAGGGCAGGCCCAGCCACTTCGCCCGCGCGCCGGTGGCGAGGATCACGGCGTCGGCGGTGTAGACGGTGCCGCTGTCGCCCTTGGCGACGAAGGGGCGGCTTTCGACATCGAGCTCGGTGATGATGTCACCGACGATGTCGCAGCCCACGGCCTTGGCATGGGCTTCCATCCGCACCATCAGGTCGGGGCCCTGGACCTCGGTGTCGCCGGGCCAGTTCTCGACCTCGGTCGTCGTGGTGAGCTGGCCACCGGGCTCGATCCCCTGGACGAGGACGGGGTCCAGCATTGCGCGGCTGGCGTAGACACCGGCCGTGTAACCGGCCGGGCCGGACCCGATGATGAGGCATTTGGTGTGGCGGGACTCCGACATGTGGCACCTTCTGGTAAGCGGACGCGTTGCGGTGCAGATATAGCGGCGGTGCCCGGGGGGCGAAACCCCCGGTTGCCGCCTTTGACATGATATGCGAGAGCCGGAAAGCCGCGTAACGATCTTGCGTCGTTGCGAAACATAATTGCGCATGCCGGCGGCGGTGATATAACAATCGCGAATTCACAGGAGGGCAGGACATGCCGGCAACCCGTCTTGACGAAATCGACCGCAGGATACTGGCCGAACTGCAGGCCGACGGCCGGATGACGAATGTCGAACTGGCCAAACGGGTCGGGATCTCGGCGCCGCCCTGCCTGCGGCGTGTCCGCACGCTGGAGGAGTACGGCTTCATCAGGGGGTATCACGCGGACGTCGATGCGCGCGAGCTGGGATTCGAGGTACAGGTTTTCGCGATGGTCGGCCTGCAGAGCCAGGCCGAGGCAGACCTGAGCGCCTTCGAGGCGCGCTGCCGCGACTGGCCACTTGTCCGCGAATGCCACATGCTCAACGGCGAGGTGGATTTCATCCTCAAATGCGTCGCGCCCGATCTGGGCACGTTCCAGCGGTTCCTGACAGAGGACCTGACCGCGGCGGAAAACGTGGCCAGCGTCAAGACATCGCTGGTCATCCGTGGCGCCAAGGACGAGCCCGGCGTCCCCTTCGACGTGCTGGAGGCGCGGCTGAGCCGCACGGCCTGAGCGTCAGGCGACCTCGAGCCCCTCGGCCGATACCAGTGCCCGTCGCGGATGGGCGAGGCTGCCGAAATCCGTCGGGCCGCGCAGATGCGGGAAAAAGGACAGGAAAAGCGACAGCATGTTGGCGCCCATGTTGCGCTCGAACCCCGGGCCGGGATGGAATGTTTCCATCTCCAGCCCCCCGGCGCTGACCGTCGCGTGGCGTCTCAGGCACATGTGGTAGACGGTGACGGGGCGTGGCGGCAGGATCGGGATGATGTTCATGTCGTCCACCAGGGCCCGCGCCGGGATCAGTTCGCGCGGGTCATCCGGGCCGGGTTGGCGGCCGACCGGACCCGACAATATCCGCGCCCCGGGCCCGGCCATCAGGCCCGACATCGGGCGCCCCATGCCGAACGCGTCCGGCAGGATGCGGGTCATGCGCGTTGTTTCCGGCACCAGGCCGTCGGCGTTGGGCACCAGCGTCATCGAGCCGATCCACAGGATGGACAGGGGGCCGTGTTCCGGTGTCCTCGCCTTCATGCCGGGGCTCAGATCCTCCACCGCGACGGGCCCTTCGGTGGTGTCGATCAGCGTGCCGCGCGCGAAGGCCGAGAACGCGGCCTCGAAGGCGGGCACGGCCGGTCCGATATTTTCCGAAACGCGCGCGCTGCCGTCGTCGCACAGGGAGCTGACCTGATACTTGCGCATCATCAGCGATTTCCGGTCGGGCCGCGGAGGGACCGATGCCCGACCGGAGGAGAGGCTGTTCGAGGCGGGGGTCGATCCCGCCGATTCATTGGCGTAAAAATGCGGGGGCGTCATGCTGCGCTACCTTTTGAAAGTGTCGCAACCGCGTCGGCCCCCACCGACAACGACAGAAGGACGTTACCTTTTACTTCCGATGATCCCACCATTTGCCGAACTGCCTCATTTGCGTCAAGTTTTAGCGGCTTTTGTGTTCGTTACTGGCCCGATCACCGGGTCGGCGACCGGGATTGTCGCAGTCGCGTGAACAGCCTTGCCATGATTGACCCGTTCCACCGCGAATCCGAAGAAAAGGGGACCGCCCCGGTACCGGGACGGCCCGCCAGTGAAACTGGTACTGAAAATCACTCGTTACCGAATGCGAAATTCTTCAGGCCGTCTTGAGAAGTCCTTGGGCCTTGTGCGCCCGCCGGGCCCCGCGCTGGAACGGAAGTTTGGGTTGCTGCTGCTTGCTGGTCTTGATCACTGACTTCATCCAACGCGTTTTCATGTCTCGATCCCCTTTGGTTGTCGCGGCCGTCACGGCCGTTCTGTTCGATCGACTGCCACGGTACTGTGACTTTGGGACCAAGTTTTGACGACCAGCGCGGAGAATGCGGGAAATCCGCCAGCGGGGCAGCGCGGCGCGGGATCGCGACCGATATTTCATGCAAATTTCTGAAAAACGAACACTTTTAACGTCAGGTTGTGCCGCGTCGCGTAACCGCCGCGGCGCCATGTCCGTCAATTGGGGCACTGGCGTGAAAGCGCGGCCTTATCGCGGCCTCATTCACAGGCGGATGACGGAAATGAGCCGCCCGTAATCGGCGTCGCCATCATGCGTGGCGCGGCGGTAGGAATAGAATCGCGCCGCGTCCGCGTAGGTGCAATGTCGCGTCCATTCCGCATGGCCCACCCCGGCGTTGCGCAACCGGTGCAAGCCGTATCCGGGCAGGTCGAAACGATAGCGGTCGCCCGCGCCGTTGGCGAAGAAGCGGCTGTTGGCCGGGTCCTCGGCCACGAAGTCGTCGAGGAACTCGGGGCCCACCTCGTAGGCGGTCTGGCTGATGGTGGGGCCGATCACGGCGGCGATGTCGTCGCGTGCCGCGCCGAGGCTTTCCATCGCGTCGAGCGTGGCATCGAGCACGCCGTCCAGCGCGCCGCGCCAGCCGGCATGGGCCGCCCCGATGACGCCCGCCCGCGCATCCGCGAACAGGACGGGCTGGCAATCGGCGGTCAGCACCGCCAGCGCAAGCCCCGGCGTGGCCGTGGCCATCGCGTCGGCGCGCGGCCGGGCGGCGGGCGGCGCGTCGAGCACGGCGACATCGGCGGAATGAACCTGATGCACGGAGACGAGGCTGTCCGGGGCCACCTCCATCGCGTCGGCCACGCGGCCGCGGTTGATCGCGACGATCTCGGCCTGGTCCGATGATCCCTGCCCGCAGTTCAGCCCGGAGAACACGCCCGATGACGCCCCGCCCTTGCGGGTGAAGAACCCGTGGCGCATCGGCGCGAGGCTGTCGGCGGTGATGATCTCCAGCGTCATGGCTCCAGTCCGGGTGGCGGGGCGTGGCCCTCGGGGAACAGTCCCAGTACCTTGAAGAGGGTCCCCATTTCGTCGGGATGGGTCAAGCGCCGATGTGCGGCCACGTGCGCCTTGAGCGCGTCGCCCTCCAGCCGGCGGGCAAGCGATTGCGCGCGCGCCGTGATGCCCAGCCGTTCAAGGAACACGCCCTGCGTGGCCAGCCGGCTGTGCGCGGCGGGCGCGGCGGCCTTGGCCAGTGCCTCGAAATCGACATGCGCCGTCAGGTCGGCCCGCCCGGGCGCGGCCAGCGGATCGGCGCGGTCATGCGCGTGCAGCGCCTGGAAGGTGTCGCCGAGCGCGCGCCAGTCGCCGTAATCCACGATCAGCGCCGCGCCGCCCTGCGCGGCGATGCGCGCCCCGATCTCGCGCGCGGCGCCCTGCGCGGCCGGGCACAGTTCCACGATGTCGCCGTCGCGCGTGTCGTCAAGCCGGTGGTCCAGCGCGGGCACCGCCTTGGGCGCGCTCACCCCGACGTGCAGCGTGCCGTCTCGCAGGCCCACGCACCGCTCGCGCCAGCCCGCGCCGTCACGCTGCAGCTGTCGCACCGGCAGGGCGTCGAAGAATTCGTTGGCCAGCAGGTAAAGCGGCGTTTCTGGCAGGTCGGCGGCGGTGTCATGAAACGTGATCGCATGACCGGCCAGCGTGGTGCGCTGCGCGTCGCGCATGGCCGGAGACGTCTCGACAAGGTGCAGGGTGAGCGCCTTGTGAAAGCCCGGCACGGCCCGCGTCGCGCGCAGCACGTCGGCCATCAGCGTGCCGCGGCCGGGCCCGGCCTCGGCCAGCATGACGGGCGCGGGCGCGCCCTGATCCAGCCATGCCTGCGCAAGGCTCAGGCCCAGAAGCTCCCCGAACATCTGGCTGATTTCGGGGGCGGTGATGAAATCGCCCGACGCGCCCAGCGGGTCGCGCGTGGCGTAATAGCCGTGCTCGGGATGCATCAGGCACAACGCCATGTATTCGTCGAGGGCCATGGGGCCATCGGCGCGGATACGCGCCGCGATGAGGTCGAAAAGCGCGCTCATGCCATGCCGCGCCGCGACCAGAGGATGAAACCCAGCCCGATCGCGACCATCGGCAGCGACAGCAGCTGGCCCATCGTCACGCCGGCCGCGCCCATCTGCACCACGTGACCCAGCGGGTTGTCGGGGGTGATGAACTGTGGATCCGCCTGCCGCGCGAACTCGACAAGGAAGCGCGCGATCCCGTAGCCGGCAAAGAACACCCCGGTGAGCCGCCCCGGCCGCTTCAGCGCGCCGCGCCGCCATGCCATCCACAACAGGACGGCGCCCAGCAGCAGCCCTTCGAGCGCCGCCTCGTAAAGCTGCGAGGGATGGCGCGCGCAGGCCCCCGCCACGCCCGGGCAATCCTGCGCCATCGCGCCGGGGAAGATGACGCCCCACGGCAGGTCCGTCGGCCGGCCCCAGAGCTCGGCATTGATGAAATTGGCGATGCGCCCCAGCATCAAGCCCGCCGGCGTGGCCATGCACAGCACGTCGGCAAGCGACAGCCACCGGATCCGCCGTCGCCACGCGTAGCCGAGACAGGCCGCGACGACGCCCAGAAGCCCGCCATGGAAAGACATGCCGCCCTGCCAGATCAGCAGGATCTCGCCCGGGTTCTGGATGTAATAGGCGGGCTGGTAGAACAGCACGAAGCCCAGCCTGCCGCCAAGGATCACCCCCACGATCACCCATGTCAGCAGGTCCTCTACCTGGTCGGGCGTCATTGGCGCTTGGTCGCCGGGCCAAAGGGCGGGGCGGCGCACGGCCGCCACCACCAGCCGCCAGCCGATCACGATGCCCGCGATATAGGCCAGCGCGTACCAGCGCAGGGCGAATTCCATGCCGAAGAGCGAGATCGAGAATATCTCGGGCGAAATGTCGGGGAAGGGAATGCTGGCCTGCATGTGCGTCTGTGTGCCTCTCGTCCGGCGCGGACGTCAACCTTGCCGCGCGTGCCCATCAAGGCCATATAGGACGCAATTGCAATGGCGGAGAAACATCATGCAGAGCCGCAACAAGGTGCTGGACGACATATCGCAGCTCATGACGAACGCGATGGGCGTGGCGCAGGGCGCGCGCGAGGAAGCCGAGACAGCGATGAAATCCATGCTCGACCGCTGGCTGGCCGAACGCGATTTCGTCACGCGCGAGGAATTCGACGCGGTCAGGGCGATGGCGCAGAAGGCCCGCGAGGAAAACGAGGCGCTGAAGGCGCGGATCGAGGCGCTGGAGGACGCGGCCGACTGAGCCGCCGGCCGGCCCGGGCGGATCAGTGCAGGGTGAGCAGCGACACCGCGCCTACCGCCACGAGGCTGAGCGCCCAGACCAGATCGAGATTGAACCAGCTTTTCGACAGGAACCTGAGCCCGAGCCAGCGGTACACACCCACCGCAATCATGCCGCCCGACACTGTCATGGCCATCGTGTGGGCCACTGCCACGGCCATGGCGATACCCGAACTGCCCGACATCAGTTGGCCGGCGGCGGCATGGCCGGTATCGGTATCCAGCGTCGCGCAGATGCCAAGGTAGATCGGCACCAGCATCAGCCCCGCGCCGTGCGCCGTGGCCGCGAGGAAGGACCACAGCGTCAGCCGCCCCGGCGGCACGCGGGCCAGGAACCGCGGATGCCGCCGGTTGACCAGCAGGTAAAGGCCCAGCCCGATCACCAGCACTGCCGCGCCGACGCGTATCTCGGATTGCCAGGTCGCCAGCGCCGACAGCGCCGAGAACGGGAACAGCACGGCCGACATCGCCAGCAGGTGCCCCGCCGCCAGCGCCAGCAACGCCTTGCCCAGCGCGCCGGCGCCGCGTTCCATCAGCGCGGCGGAAACCGCCAGCGGCCAGCCCATGCCCGGATTGACCCCGTGATATATCCCCGAGGCGACGACGGCCCACCACAGGGCCGCCGCCGTTGTCGCGTCGGTCACCGCGTCAGACGGACGGGTAGCAGAAACTGTCGGTCGAGCAGTCGCCGCCCTCCAGCCTGATCTGGTGCGCGCGGTAGCCTTCGGGGAAGTCGATCCAGAAATCGGGATCGAGCGTCAGGCCCCCGTCGGCCCCCACGTCGGCCTTGACCATGGCCGCGCCCCGTTCGCCAGGATAGAACTGGTCATCCCACGTGGAATAAAGCGAGTTCGTCCAGTAGACGCGCTTGCCGTCGCGGCTGATCTCGACCATCTGCGGGCCATAGCCGAACGGCTGGCCGTTGGGGTGCTTGGTGTGCTTGACGATCCCGCCCAGTTCCACCTTGCCGACCTGTTTCGGCGCCATCGGGTCGGACACGTCGAATTGCAGCATCTCGCCCGTGCCCCAGCACGCGACGTACAGGAACCTGTCATCGAGACTGAGGTCGATATCCGTCACCAGTGGCGGCACGGCCTCGAACCCTTTCAGCAGTTCCGGCAGGTCGTCGGCCGCGGCGGGTTGGGGCGGGATCGTCGCCGTCTTTTCCGCCGCGAAGCTGCCGTCCTCCTTGCGCCACCATGTCCAGATCGAGCCTTCGAGGTTGGTGGTGTCCACGACAACCCCGCAGAAGCCGTATTCCTTGGCCGGGTCGTGCGCGGGCCGGATTTCCAGCGCCATCTGGTGATTTTCGCCGAGGTCGATCGTCTGGATGTTCTTGCGCGCGCGCAGGTCCCAGAAATGGATGCTGTGGCCGTACTTGTTGCCCAGCAGGTCCTCGGGGACGACGCCGTTCTCGTATTGCGGGGGCAGGCCCCATTCGGAACTGACCATGTAGTTGCGCGGCAGGTTCCACCAGAAATCGTACTGCTTGTCCTGGACGCCGCGGTCCATCTCGTACCGGCCGAGGATCTCGAAGGTTTCGCAATCCATGATGAAGATGCCCGGCGGCCCGTCGGTGCCATCCGCGCCGCCCCCGCCCAGCGTGGACACGTAAATGCCTTCGGGGCCGCAGTGGATCGTGTGCGGACGCGAATAGCCGGTCTTGGCGAAAACCTCCTCGGGCTCGATGATCTTGTGGATCTTCGCCTTCCGCGGCTCCTTGACGTCGACAACGTAGATCCGGCTCGAGCGTATGCCGGGGATGATCAGGTAGCGGCGCTCCAGAAAGGCGTGTCCGGTCAGGGGCGACAGCGACGAGGAGCAGGCATTCCAGCCGAAGTGATGGAATTCGTCGCCCTTGTGGGGCATGTAGAGCGCATGCACGATCTGCCCGCGGGTGGCCGACGCGGGGTCCACGTCGATGACGGCCAGCCCGTCGGGCTGCGTGCCGTCCGGGCTGAGCATCAGGGTGAATGCGTGTTTTTCCGGCGGCGCCTCCATGGCCAGCTTGGGGGATGCGTGGAACGTGGGATCTGGTCTGAGGTTCATGGCGTCGTCCTCCCTGAATGAACCGGCCATGTTGCTGTAATGTGGGTGTGGCGTTGGTTGCCATCGTTCGGCCGGACAGGCCCGAGCGTGCCACGAATCGGGGAGCCTGTCATGATGTTTCCGGTCGCTTCGTTCGCGATCGGGCGGGTGCAGCCGGAAACTTTCCTCGTGATTGCGGTCGAGTGGCCGAAACGGGGGCGGATCGCTGTCAAATGGCGGAAAGTTATTCCGCGGTGCTGTGCCCGGCAGGCGCCCGTTTCCGGATTTGACATATTGATGAAAGTTTGCGGCCATCCACAAGTTATTGAGGATATCCCCAACAATTAGCTTTACAGGCTCGGGGAAACCGGCCACCATATTTTGTATGGAGGCGTGGGTTGGTCCCAGCCTCTAGAGCAGGCACCTAGCGCTTGGGGCGCTGTCACGCCCGGGCGCTACAGAGAAACGAGGTGGCGCCATGGCACTGTCCGAGCAGTTCTTGCAGGAAGACCTTCACCCGATAGACATCGTGGAATATCTGGCGGAGCATCACGACTGGGAATTCGACCGCATCGCGGATGACCAGATCGCCATGGCCGTCGAGGGCCAGTGGCGCACCTATTCCATCACGCTTGCATGGTCGGGCCACGACGAAACGCTGCGCATGGTGTGCACTTTCGAGATGGAGCCGCCCGAGGAAAGGCTGCCCGAGCTCTACGAGACGCTCAACGAGGTCAATGACCAGTGCTGGGCGGGCGCCTTCACCTACTGGGACGCGCAGAAGCTGATGGTGTACCGCTACGGGCTGGTCATGGCCGGCACGCCGGCGGTCAGCCCGGATCAGGTGAACACCCTGATCACCACGGCCGTGACCAGCGCCGAACGCTTCTACCCGGCCTTCCAGCTTGTCGTCTGGGGCGGCCAGCGGCCCCGGGAAGCCCTGCAGGTGGCCATCGCCGAGGCGTATGGCCGCGCCTGAGGCGCGTGCCTCAGCGATAGGTGCGCCGCGACATGGGTGTCGTCTCGATCCGTTCCAGAAGGAGGTCGAGAAACGATTGCTCGGCACGGTTCAGGATGGCCTTGGGGTTCCAGACCACATGCACGTCGATCGGTGGCGTTTCGTCGTAGGGCGGCAACTGCCACATCAGCCCGTCGCGCACATCCCGTTGGGCCACGTGCAGCGGCAGCGGGCCCACGCCGATGCCGGCGATGATCATGCGGCGCACCTCTTCGAGATGGCTTGAGGTGCCGATGATCTGGTCGCCGAGTTCCGCCTGCGCGCGCATCAGTGTCACGGGCTTGAGCGCGTCCTGCAGGCGGTCGGTTTCGAAGCTCACCGCCGAGTGCCCCGAAAGATCGGCCAGCGCAAGGTTCTCGCGTCCGAACAGCGGATGCGGCGGCCCGCAGAACAGGCCGAAGAATTCCCGGTAGAGGCGGCGGTATTCCAGATTGGGGTTGCGCTTGTGGACAAGGCAGATCGCCAAAGAGGCCGCGCGCGCCGTCACGGACTGGATCGCGTCGGCCGATGACAGAACCTCGATCGACAGGGTGGCGCGGGGGTTCCCGGCATGGAATTCCGCCATTACCTGATCGAAAAGCGGGCAGATCACGTGGCTGGCCAGCGCGATTCGCACATGGCCTGTCACCTCGTCCGTCATGTCGCGCATGATCGTGGACAGCCGCAGGATCGAGCCTTGAATGTCCAGCGCCTCGCGATACAGCACCTCGCCGGCATCTGTCAGGTTGAACCGGCCCGGCGACCGGTCGATCAGCTTCTTGCCGACGCGATCCTCCAGCCGCCTGAGCGCGGTGGAGACCGACGGCTGCGTCAGGCGCAGCCTGTTGGCCGCATCGGTGATCGAGCGTGACTGCGCCAGCACGACAAAGCTGCGCAGCAGGTTCCAGTCAAGCTCACGCATGAGGCGGGTCGGTGTGTCGCGGCCATGCATAGTTTCAACCTATATCGGGAATTCTGATTATCTATTTGATTAATGGGTGCCCGCTTTGCATCGTGAAGGCAAGCCCTTCGGCAAAAGGGGCGCTGAACCAAGGGGAGACGCATGTCGGTCGAAGCCCGCGAGGCGCGGCAACCGTGGATCTTGTTGTCGCCGGCGCTCACGGCGATCACGCTTCTGCTGTTCGTGCCGTTGATATTCATCGTCGTCTACTCGTTCTGGCTGCGCACCGCGACGGGGGCGGATCAGGTCGGGTTCTACCTCGACAACTGGCGCGAGGCGCTGACCGACGCGTTTTATCGCGACATCCTGCTCAACACGCTCAAGATCGCCGCGGTAACCACGCTTGTCTGCGGGCTGATGGGATACCCCGCTGCCTATTTCATCGCCCGGGCCAAGGGGAACAAGGCGATTCTCCTGCTTTTGCTGATGCTGCCGTTCTGGATCAGCTACATCATCCGCACGATGAGCTGGATCAACATCCTCGGCGTGTCGGGGGCGTTCAACACCTTCCTGATGTGGACGGGGATCATCAGTGAACCCATCCAGATGCTGTACAACGAAACGACGGTGATCCTCGGGCTGGTCCATTTCCTGCTGCCCTTCATGGTGCTCAACGTTTTCGTGAGCCTCGACGGGATCGACACGAATCTCGAGGATGCGGCGAATTCGCTGGGCGCGACGCGATGGCAGGCCTTCCGGCAGGTGACGCTGCCCTTGTCCCTGCCGGGTCTGGCGGCGGGCGGGCTGCTGTGCTTCGTGCTGGGGGCGGGGACGTACATCACGCCGCTGGTTCTGGGCGGGCCCACCGACGCGATGTTTGCCAACCTCGTGTTCGAGGCCATCATCACCCAGCTCAACTGGCCGCTCGGTTCGGCGCTGAGCCTGATGCTGCTGGCGGTACTGGGCGTGCTGGTGATGATCTACAACCGGTACCTCGGCATGGCGCAACTGATGAAGGGGCTGGGCTGATGAACTGGACTTTCGTGCGCCTCTGGACCATCGCCGTCTACATCTTCATGTTCCTGCCCGTCGCCGTCGTCGTCCTGCTCAGCTTCAACGCTTCGCAGTTCGGCAGCTTCCCGATGACCGGGTTTTCCTTCCGCTGGTTCGTGGAACTGGCGCAGAACGACGCGATCCTGCGGGCCTTCCGAACCTCCATCGTGCTGGGGCTGCTGACGGCGGCGATTTCCACCACCCTCGGCGTGCTGGCCAGCCTCGCGCTGGTACGCTACCGGGTGCCCGGGACGAACGCGATCTCGACCCTGCTGATCGCGCCGATCCTCGTGCCCGAGGTCGTGCTGGCCGTGGCGCTTCTGCTTTTTCTCAACTTCCTCGGCGTCAACAAGAGCTTCACGCTTTTGCTGTTCGGGCATGTGATCTTCACGCTGCCGTTTGTCATCCTCGTGGTGCAGGCGCGGCTGGTGGCGATCAAGCGCGACGTCGAGGAGGCGGCGATGAGCCTTGGCGCGAGCCCGGTGCAGACGTTTTTCCAGGTCACGCTGCCGCTGATGCTGCCGGCCGTTCTGGCCGGGGCGCTTTTCGCCTTCACGATCAGCTTCGACGACATCACCGGCACGCTTTTCTGGAAGCCGGGCGGGGTCGAGACCGTGCCGACCCAGATTTTCGCCATGCTGCGGAACTCGATCAGCCCCGAGATCAATGCGCTGGGCACGGTGATGATCATAATGACGGTCGGGCTGCCCCTTCTGGGGCTCGCGATCGCCCGGCAGATAGCCAAGAAGAGCGGCGGCTAGAACCGCTCCCCAACCTTCCATCAACAAGGAGTGAAACATGACAAGGAAAATGGACAACACGACCCGCTACGAGCGCCTGCGCGAGCGGTACATGAACGGCGATCTGGACCGCCGCAGCTTCCTCGGCCTGATCGGTGCCGCGGGCGCGGCCTATGGCCTCGTGACGCCGTACCGGGCGCTGGCCCAGGACGTCAGCCAGGTGCGGTTCGACGGCTGGGGCGGCGTCGTGAGCGAAGCCCTGCGCGAAAATGCCTTTGACCCTTTCACCACCGAAACCGGGATCGATGTCGTGGACGGGACCTTCGGCGGCGGCGACGAGTACCTGTCGCGCGTGAAGGCCAGCCAGACGGGTGAGTACAACATCGCGCACCTGTCGGGCGTGTTCGACTACGCAAGGTATCACAACCTCGGGCTCAGCACCGTCCTGAACGAGGACAACATCCCGAACCTGGAATACGTCATTCCCAAGCTGGTGGACGTGTTCCGCAACGTGACCGACGGCAAGCTGAGCTGCGTGCCCTACGATTACGGCACGACCGGGCTGGCCTATAACCGCAAGTACATCTCGGACGAGGAGATGCAGGAGAAGGGCGCCAAGATCCTCATCGACGAAGCGCACAAGGGCAAGATCGCCGGCTGGGGCGACTGGCGCACGCGCATGTGGTACGCCGCGCTGCAGACCGGCCAGGATCCCAACGGCGTGACCGACGAGGACGCCTGCTGGGATGCCGTGCGCACCCATCGTGACCTGTCGCTGAAGTACTGGGGGTCGGGCGCCGAGTTGATGAGCCTGCTGGCGGAGGAGGAAATCCACGTCACCGAGGGCTGGTCGGGCCGGATCTACGCGCTGCAGGAGCAGGGCCACGATATCGGCTACATGGATCCGCCCAACGGCTTCGGCTGGCAGGAATGCATGTTCGTCATCAAGGGCAGCCCGATGGAAGCCTGCGAGGAACTGCTCAACTTCATGCTCGCCCCCGAAACCGCGATCGCCGTGGCCGAGGGGCAGAACTATCCGCCCGCGCTGGACCCGCAGAAGGTGGATCTGGGCGACAAGATCCCGACGCTGCCGGCCTTCGACCCGTCGGGCAAGCTGGACGGTCTGACCTTTGCCGATCCCGCCTACTGGAACGGGCACGAGCAGGAATGGTCCAAGACCTTCGGCCGCGTCCAGAAGGGCTATTGACGCCGGTCCATGAAGGGGCGGCCCCGGCGCTTTTGCCGGGGCTGCCCGCCCCTGATCCTTCCGCCGCAGGAGACCCCGCATGAGTGCCGTCACCCTGAACAACATCGTCAAGCGGTTCGGCGATTTCACCGCTGTCCACCGGAGTTCGCTGGAAATCGAGGAAGGCGCGTTCGTGACGCTGCTGGGGCCGTCTGGATGCGGCAAGACGACGAACCTGCGCATGATCGCGGGTCTGCTGGACCCCACCGAGGGTGAGATCCTGATCGGCGGGCGGCGTGTCAACGACGTGCCGATCCACAAGCGCAACCTCGGGCTGGTGTTCCAGAACTACGCGCTTTTCCCGCACAAGACCGTGGCCGAGAACGTCGCGTTCGGGTTGAAATACCGCGACATCCCGGCCAGCGAGATTCCGGGCCGCGTCCGCGACGCGCTGGAGCTGGTGCAGTTGCCGCATGTCGGGGACCGGTATCCCAAGGAACTGTCGGGCGGCCAGCAGCAGCGCATCGCGCTGGCCCGCGCCATCGTGATCGAGCCCGACGTGCTGTTGCTGGACGAGCCGCTGTCGGCGCTCGATGCCAACCTGCGCGAGGACATGCGCGTGGAACTCAAGCGCATCCAGGACCAGATCGGCGTCACCACCGTTTTCGTCACCCATGACCAGTCCGAGGCGCTGGCGATGTCCGACCAGATCGTGGTCATGTCGAACGGCCGGGTCGAGCAGGTCGGCGCCCCCGAAGAGGTCTACAACACCCCCGCGTCGGAATTCGTGGCGAATTTCCTCGGGGCGTCGAACATCCTCGAGGCGCGCTGCACCGATCGCGGCGACGCCGCGATGCTGGAGCAGGCCACCTTCGGCAGGATCGCCGTGCCGTCCGCCAAGGCGCCCAACCTTGCCGGGACGGGCGCCGCCAAGCTGGTCGTGCGCGCCGAGAAACTGCTGCTGTCGGCCGATCCCGCGCCCGACGGTGTCGTGTCGGTACCGGCGAAGGTCGAGACGGTGGATTACCAGGGACAGGCGGTGCGCTATTTCGTGCGCGCCGGTGACACGCAATTACAGGCCATCAACATGATCGACGAACACCCGTTTCCCGTGGGCGCCGACGTGCATCTGCACCTGCGCCCGCAGGACTGCGCGGCGTTGCCGGGGTAAGGCGAAATGACCGAAAGACCGAGCCATCTGTTCTATCAGGGCCGCCAGCGCCGCCCGGTGCTGGATCAGGCCAAGGGCGTCTACATGTGGGATGTGGACGGCAAGCGCTATCTCGACGGGTCGTCCGGCGCGATGGTGTGCAACATCGGCCATTCCAACGAGAACGTGCTGGAGGCCATGCGCCGGCAGATGGAGAAATCAACCTTCGGCTACAGGCTGCATTTCGAAACCGAGGCATCCGAGAATCTGGCCGCCAAGACGGCGGCGCTCTGCCCCGAGGGGCTGAACAGGGTCTTTTTCGTCTCGGGCGGGTCCGAGGCGGTGGAATCGGCGATGAAGCTCGCGCGGCAATACGCGCTGGCGGTCGGGCAGGGCGACCGGTGGAAGATCATCAGCCGCGCCCCCAGCTACCACGGCTGCACGCTGGGGGCGTTGGCCATCACCTCCTACGATCCGCTGACCCGGCCTTTCGACCCGATGATGCAGGCCATGCCGAAGATCCCGGCGCCGCGCGCCTATCTTGACGGGCTCGATCCGACAGATGAGGCGACAGGCCATCATTATGCCGACATGCTGGAGGCCAAGATCCTTGAAGAAGGGCCCGAAAGCGTTCTGGCCTTCATCGTCGAACCCGTTGGCGGGGCCTCGACCGGGGCCTTGCCGCCGCCCGAGGGATACATGGAGCGCGTGCAGGAGATATGCCGGCGCCACGGCGTGCTGCTCATCCTCGACGAGGTGATGACGGGCGCGGGCCGCACCGGCGCGTTCCTCGCCGCCGAGCACTGGAACCTCGCGCCGGATATCGTGGTGATGTCCAAGGGATTCGCGGCCGGCTACGTTCCGCTGGGGGCGATGGCCGCGCATGAACGGCTGGTCGAGGCGGTACTGGATGCGGGCGGTTTCCTGCATGGCTATACCTATGCCGGCAACCCGCTGGCCTGTGCCGCCGGCGCGGCCGTCATCGACGAGATCGAGCGCTTGGACCTCACGCGGAACGCGGCGGTGATGGGTGAAAAACTGCAGGAACGGCTGCGTGGGCTCATGGGGCGGTATCCGATCATCGGCGACGTGCGCGGTATGGGGCTGCTGACGGCGTTCGAGTTCATGGCCGACCGCGACGGCAAGGCGCCGCTGCCCGCGCATCTCAAGGCCTTCGACCGTTTCGTCAACATCGCCTACGAAAACGGGCTCATCGTCTATTCGCGGCGCACCCGGAACGGGGTGGAGGGTGATCACATCATCGTCGCGCCGCCGATGATCGCGACCGAGAGGCATCTCGACGAGATCACCGGGATGCTGGACCTGTCGCTGGCGCAATTCACCGAAGAGGTCCGGCCCGTGCTGGACCTGGCCGTGTGACGGGGGCCGGATGCGCGATATCATCATCACCTGTGCCGTCACCGGCTCGATTCACACGCCGTCGATGTCGCCGCACCTGCCGGTGACGGCGGACGAGATCACCGAACAGTCGGTCGCCGCGGCCGAGGCCGGGGCCTCGATCCTGCACATGCATGCGCGTGACCCGCGAACGGGCCGGCCCTCGGCGGACCCGAAGCATTTCATGGCCTTCCTGCCGCGCGTCAAGCAGGCCAGTGACGCGGTGCTGAACCTGTCGACGGGCGGCAGCGCGGTAATGACGCTGGATGACCGGCTGGCCGCGCCCCGGCAGGCCGCGCCCGAGATGGCCTCGCTCAACATGGGGACGATGAACTTCGCCCTCTACCCGGCCGCCGAGCGGATCGAGACGTGGCAGCACGATTGGGAAAAGCCGTTCCTCGAAGGATCGGACGATCTGGTGTTCAAGAACACGCCGCGCGACATTGCCCGCATCCTGACCGAGCTCGGCACCGAGCGCGGCGCGCGGTTCGAATTCGAATGCTACGATCTGGGCCATCTCTACATGCTGCGCCATTTCGCGGATCGCGGGCTGGTCGAACCGCCGTATTTCATCCAGTTCGTGTTCGGCGTGCTGGGCGGCATGGGGCCCGACCCCGAGAACCTGACGCACATGGTGCGCATCGCAGACAAGCTGTTCGGCGATGATTACATGTTCTCGGTGCTGGCGGCCGGACGCCACCAGATACCGCTGATCACCATGGCCGCGGCCATGGGCGGGCATGTGCGTGTCGGGCTGGAGGACAGCCTGACAATCGCGCGTGGCCAGCTTGCCGAGAACAACGCCCAGCAGGTGGCCAAGGCGCGCCGGATCGTCGAGGAACTGGGCCGCGGCGTGGCCACGCCCGATACCGCGCGCCGGTTGCTGGGGCTCAAGGGTGCGGACAGGACCGCGATCTGACCCATGTCGGTGCTTGATTTCAGGAACGTGCAAAGCGATGCGGACCTCGAAATGCTGGATCACGCGCTGCGGCGGCTGTCCGTCGATCTGGGCGATGGCCATGCGGCAGACCGCGCCGTGCTGCGGCGGGCCGTTCTGGACGCGCGTCCGGCCGCGCACGGGCTCCTTGCCGTCGCGGCGGGCACCTTGGCCGGGGCGGCGCTGTTCTCGCCCGTGTTTTCCACGGTCCGGGGCGCCGCGGGCGCCTATGTCACCGATCTCTGGACGGCCGCGGACTGGCGCGGGCAGGGTGTCGGCCGCGGCCTGGTCGAGCGGGCCGGCCACCGGTCCGAACGGCTCTGGGGCGCGACGTGGCTGAAACTCGATGTCTATGCGCGCAGCGCGGCGGCACGGCGTTTCTATGAAAAACTGGGTTTCGTCGCGCAGACGGACATGACGGCGATGCGGATCGACCTTGCCACGTTGCGCGCAAGCGGGAAGGACAGGACATGAAGGCCATATTCGACGACAGGCAATGGCGCCACGACCCCAAGCATTTCATGGCCAATGGCAGGGTTCTGCCAAGCCCCGAGCAGCCCGCGCGCATCGAGAAGCTGCAATCGGGCGCCCGCGCCGCCGGCTGCGAGGTGATCGCGCCGCGCGATGCCGGGCTCGGCCCCGTCGCCGCGCTGCACAGCCCGGAATACATCACCTTCCTGCAGAACATATATACCCGCTGGCAGCGTATCCCCGACGCCGGCGACGAGGTGATCCCCAACATTCACCCCGCCACCCGCGGCGACGGTTACCCGAAATCCGCCGTCGGACAGGCGGGATACCATCAGGCGGACACGGCCTGCCCTATCGCGTCGGGCACGTGGGAGGCCGCCTACTGGTCGGCGCAGGCGGCCGTCACCGGGGCGGACCTGCTGACCGAGGGCGCGCGCGCGGCCTATGCGCTGTCGCGTCCGCCGGGGCATCATGCCTTCGGCGATCTGGCAGGCGGCTTCTGTTTCCTGAACAATGCCGCCATCGCGGCGGAACAGCTGCGGACATGGGGGATGCGGCCCGCGGTCCTTGACGTGGACGTGCATCACGGCAACGGCACGCAGGGCATCTTCTATGACCGGGACGACGTACTGACCGTGTCGCTGCACGCCGACCCCGAGCGGTTCTACCCCTTCTTCTGGGGCCACGCGCAGGAGCGCGGTACCGGGCGCGGCACCGGCGTCAACCTGAACCTGCCGCTGCCGCGCGGCACGGGCGACGACGCTTATCTGGAAACGCTCGACCGCGCGCTTTCCCGCATCGTGGCCTTCGGCGCGGATGCGGTCGTGGTGGCACTGGGCCTTGACACCTTCGAGGGCGATCCGTTCAAGGGCTTCGCCATCACCACGCCGGGCTTCGGCCGGATCGGCGCGGCCATCGCCGGGCTGAACCTGCCCACGTTGTTCGTGCAGGAGGGGGGCTATCTGTGCGATGAGCTGGGCGAGAACCTGACAAGCGTGCTGAACGGTTTCGAGGGCGCATGACGACGACAACGGATATCATCGTGATCGGGGGCGGCATCGCCGGGGTGTCGGCGGCCGCCGAGCTGGCGGCCGGGGCCCGCGTGACCGTGCTGGAGGGCGAGGCGCAGCTTGGCTACCATGCCACGGGGCGGTCGGCGGCGATCTTCATCCGCAATTACGGCAACGCCACGCTGCGCGCGCTCAATGCCGCGGCCGAACCCTTTTTCCTTGAACCGGAGGGTGTCAGCGACGCGTCGCTGCTCAGCCCGCGGGGCGAAATGCTGCTGGCGGCCGAGGACGAGCTGGACACCTTGGCGGAGTACTGCGCCGGGGGCAGCGGGCTGGACCGGCTCATGCCCGCGGAGGCCGTCGCGCTTGTCCCCATCCTGCGGCAGGACGCCATCGCGGCTGCCGTGATCGAGCGGGCCGCCCGCGATATCGACGTCGACCGGATGCTGCAGGGGTACGCGCGGTTGCTGAAATCGCGCGGCGGCCGGGTGATCACAGGCGCGCAGGTCGAGGCCATTTCCCGGCAGGGGGATGACTGGCAGGTCGTGGCGGGGGGCGAGGCCCTCACCGCCGGGATCGTGGTGAACGCCGCAGGCGCCTGGGCCGACGCGGTGGCCCGGCTGGCCGGGGCGGTGCCGGTGGGCGTGCAGCCCATGCGCCGTTCGGCCGCGCTGTTGCCCGCGCCGGCGGGGCACGACATGTCGGGCTGGCCGCTTTTCGGCGCGGTGTCCGAGACATGGTATGCCAAGCCCGACGCCGGCCGCCTGATGGTGTCCCCTGCCGACGAGGAGCCGGTCGAGGCCCATGACGCGTGGGCCGACGACATGGTGCTGGCCGAAGGGCTCTACCGGTACGAGCAGGCGGTCACCGAGCCGGTGACGCGGGTCGAGGCCAACTGGGCCGGGCTGCGCAGCTTTGCGCCCGACCGCACGCCGGTGGCCGGGTTCGATCCGCAGCAGCCCGGTTTCTTCTGGCTGGCCGGGCAGGGCGGTTACGGGGTGCAGACCGCCCCGGCGCTGGCCCGGCTCACGGCGGCGCTGATCACGGGGGCCACCCCCGACCTGCCGGCGGCGACGGTCACCGCGCTGTCGCCGCGACGATTCACATGACCAGACCGAGGAAGGACGCGCCAATGTCGGACATAACCCGCCTGCACGTGGGCGACAGGATGAGCCAGACGGTGATCCACAACGCAACGATCTATCTGGCCGGGCAGGTCGGCACGCCGGGCGACAGCGTGGCCGACCAGACCCGCAGCTGCCTGCAGAAGATCGAGGCGTTGCTGGCCGAGGCGGGGTCGGACAAGACGCGCATCCTGCAAACGACGATCTGGCTGGCCGACATGGCCGACTTTGCCGAGATGAACGCCGTTTGGGATGGCTGGGTCGCCCCCGGGCATGCCCCCGCCCGCGCCTGCGGCGAGGCGAAGCTGGCCAGCCCCGAGCTGCTGGTGGAATTCATGGTCGTGGCCGCGGCGCCGGAAGACGGCGCGGGAAGGTGAGGCCGCGGCGCGGGGCTCAGCGCCCGTCATAGCCCTTTTTCTGTGCCCGGTAGAGCTGGGCATAGAGCCCGCCTTCCTCCAGCAGGTCCTCGTGGCGGCCCTGTTCGACCAGTTGCCCGGCTTCCAGCACGAAGATCCGGTCGGCATCGGAAATCGAACTCAGCCGGTGGGCCACGACGATCGTTGTCTTGCCGGCCGTCAGCCGGTCGAGCGCCGACTTGATCCGCGCCTCGGTCGCCTGGTCCAGCGCGCTTGTCGCCTCGTCCAGCAGCAGGATCGGCGCATCCCTCAGGAAGGCCCGGGCGATCGCGATGCGCTGTTTCTGACCGCCGGACAGCTGCGCGCCCTTGGGGCCGACGGGCGTGTCGCCGCGGGCGCGGATCAGGTCGGCGATCTCGGCGTTCCGGGCGGCCTGCCATATCTCGGCCTCGCCGGCGTCGGGGTTGACGTAGCGGATGTTGTCCCAGATCGAGGCGTTGAAGATCACGATGTCCTGCGCCACGACCGAGAAGGCGCCGCGCAGCGCGGCCACCCGAAGCTCGTCGATGGGCCGGCCGCCGATGGTGATGCGCCCGCCCGTCACGTCGTAAAGCCGTGACAGCAGCGACAGCACCGTCGTCTTGCCCGACCCCGTCGCCCCCACGATGGCCGAGACCTGCCCGCCCTCGAAGGTCATCGAAAGCCCGTCGAAAAGTGGCTGGTCGCCGGAATAGGAAAAGGTGACATCCTCCAGCCGGATGTCGCCGCCGGTGTCGAAATCCGTCCCGGCGCCGGGCGCGTCGGTGATCGTGGGTCTCTGGGCATAGAGGCCGCGTATGCGGTCCAGCAGCACGAGGTTGGCCTGCAACGTGCCGAAATACTGTGCCAGCAGGCGCGCCGGGTCGAAGACCATGACCATGCCCAGCAGGAAGGTGATGATGCCCGCCCCGTCCATGTCGAAGGCGGGGCTGAGCACCATGTAGCCGCCGCCGCCGATCACCAGAACGTAGACGAAGGCCGAGCTGAGGTCGATCGAGGGCATGACGAGCGCCTGCGTGATCTGGACCCGGTTCATCAGGTCACGGATCGCGCCCGTGCCCTTCATCAGGCGGGATGTCTCCATCCCCTCCTGGCTGGAGATCTTGACGGTGCGCATGCCGTTCACGGTTTCCTCGATCCCGTTCATGTAATCGGCCAGCGCCTGTTCGGCCTCGCCCTGCGCCTGTTTCACCCGGTCCGAGACGTGGTTCATGATCCAGATGATGAAGGGCAGGACGACCACGGCCGTGGTAAACAGGATCGGGTTCTTCCAGATCAGGTAGCCCGAGACGATGACGACCGTCACCGCGTCACGCACCGCGTTCGCCGTGGCAAGGCCCACGAAGACGCCGAGCTGCTGGGTCTGGGTGACCAGCCGCTGGATGATCTCGCCCGAGCGGGTCCGCTCGAAATAGGCGAGGTCAAGGGTCATCAGGTGGCCGATCAGGTCGCGCCGCATCTCGTAGATGGCCTGGTTGGACAGGCGCACCGTCACCAGCGGCACGAGATAGGACATCAGCCCGCGCACCGCGAAGAGCAGGAACACGAAACCGCAGACCATCACCAGTTCGCGCAGCTTGCCGCTTTCGAAGATCACCCGCAGGCCGCTTTCGGTCATCGACAGGAACTGCTGGTAGACGAGCCCCTGCACGAGGATCATCCCCAGCACCACCAGAAGCCACGGCGCGCGCTGGCGCATGTAGCGCGCCCAGAACCAGCGCACGTTGGCGCGGTCGGCCTCGGAATAGAGCGGCTGGCGTTCCTTCTTCGTCCTGGTCTCGGTCATGCTTGGCCCGGCCCTTCGGTTGCTTCCCCCGCCTATAGAGGGTTCGCGCCCGGAGGTCAGCCCATGACATGCACGAAGCCCGCGACAAAGCGGTGCGCGCTGCGCGCGCGCCGGATCCCTCGGCGTCGGCCTGCGGCCTCCGCCGCGCCTCCGGCGGGGGTATTTTGCCGAGAAGAAGACCCCGCCCGGGGACGGATGGCCGTCAGACGCCCACGTAGCGTTCGACGAGGGCATGGTCCGCACGCAGGGTGTCGGCCGGCAGGACCTCGCCGGGCTGCCCGTTCTCGATGAAGGCGACGCGATCGGCCAGCGACAGCACGGCATCGACGCGCTGTTCGATCAGCAGGACCGCGACGTGCCGGTCGCGCATCCGCGCGATGACCTGCCGGATGGTTTCGATCATCGAGGGCTGCAGGCCCTCGGTCGGCTCGTCGAGCAGCAGCACGCGGGGGCGCAGGCAGAGCGCGCGGGCGGTGGCCAGCATCTGCTGCTCGCCGCCCGACAGGGTCCGGGCGGGCTGGTCCAGCCGGTCGCGCAGGCGCGGGAAGAGATCCAGTACCTCCTCGCGCGTTTCGGGGCCCGAGCCGCGCGCGCGCAGCCCGATCCGCAGGTTCTGCGCCACGGTCAGCCCGCCGAAGAGGCGCCGGCCCTGCGGGACGTAGCCCACCCCGGCGCGCGGCACGTCGTGGGCGGGCAGGCGGCTGAGCTCGCGCCCGTCGAGCAGCACGCGGCCCGACATCAGTGGCAACAGGCCCATGATGGCCTTCATCGTGGTGGTCTTGCCCGCGCCGTTGCGTCCCAGAAGACACAGGATTTCGCCGGCCCCGACATCGAGCGAGAGATCGCGCAGCACCTGCGCGCGTCCGTAGCCGGCACTTATCGCCTCGAGCCGCAGCATCATCCCCGCCCCAGGTAAGCCGCCTGTACGGCGGCGTTCGCGTGTATCTCGCGCGGGGTGCCCTCGGCCAGCACCGCCCCGCCGTCGAGGACCGTCACGCGGTCGGCGCATTCCATCACCACGGACATGTTGTGTTCGATCAGCAGGACCGTGGCCCGCCCCGCGATGTCGCGGACGAGGGTCTTGAAGCGCGCTATCTCGCCTTCGGCAAGGCCTTGCGTGGGTTCGTCGAGGATCAGCAGGCGCGGGCGCTGCACGAGCCCCATGGCGATCTCCAGCAACCGCTGGTGGCCGTAGCTGAGATTGCCGGCCTCGGCGTCGATCCGGTCGCGCAGGTCCACGCGGTCGAGGGCGTCGCGCACCGCTTGCGTCACGCCCGAGGGCGGCACGTGACGCCGCGCGGCCAGCGCCACGTTCTCGCGCACCGGCAGGCGTGGAAAGACCGAGGTGATCTGGAAGGTGTAGCCCATGCCGGCGCGGATCCGCTTGTGCGCGGGCAGGGCGGTGATGTCGCGCCCGGCGAAGTGCACGCTGCCCGAGCTGGGCGCGATGCGCCCCGAGATCATGCCGACGAGTGTCGTCTTGCCCGCGCCGTTGGGGCCGATCAGCGCGCGCAGCTCGCCCTCGGGCAGGTCGAGATCGACGTCGCGGACCGCCTGTAGCCCGGCGAAATGGCGCGACAGGCCCCTGGTGGACAGCAGCGTCATGGCAGCCAGCTCCAGCCGCGGCGGCGCAGTTCCCCGGCCAGCCCCTGCGGCGCGAAGAGCGTGAGCGCCACCAGCGTCACGCCGGCGATCAGCATGTAGGCCGTGGTGATCCCCGAGCCCAGGTCGATCAGGTAGAACATGAACAGCGTGCCGATGAAGGGCCCGAGCACCGTGCCCGCGCCGCCCAGCAGGACCCACAAGAGCGGGAAGATCGAGTATTGCACGCTGGCGAAGCTGGCCCCCGCATAGCCGAAGAGCAGCCCGTAGACCGCGCCGGCGCCGGCCGAGATCGTGCCCGAGATCACCATCGCGCCCAGCTTGTGAGCGAAGGTGTCATAGCCCAGCATCCGCACGCGCTCCTCGTTCTCGCGGATCGCGACCAGCGTCTTGCCGAAGGGCGCGCGGACCAGCCACAGGCAGGCCCCGAGGCTTGCCGCGAAAAGCGTCCAGGCCGTGACGTAGCGGTTGTCCGGGTCGCTGAGATCGATCCCCCAGAGCACGCGTTGCGCCGCGCGGATGACGAACCCCTCGTCGCCGCGCGTGATGTCCCCGAAATGCAGGATCGTCAGGTAGCCCGCCTGCGCGAACATCAGCGTGACGATCAGGAAGGCCACGCCGGAGGTGCGCAGCGCCAGAAGCGCCAACCCGCCGGAGACAACCGCCCCGGCGGCCAGCCCGGCCAGCAGCGCGGGGGCCGCGGTCATGTCGAGGTGCTGCATCGGCAGGGCCATCCCGTACATGCCGGCGGCGAAGAAAAGGGCGTGGCCGAGGCTGAGCAGCCCGGTATAGCCGAAGAGGATGTTGTAGCCCACCGCGTAGCTGGCCAGCACCATGATCCGGGCGAGGTTGCCGTGGTGATAGGCCGGTAGCACGAATTGCAGCGCGAAAAGCAGCGCCAGCAGCCCGCCATGCAGCGCGAGGATGCGATGCGTGACGGTCATGCGGCGCGCGCCCCGAACAGGCCCTGCGGCCGGAATACCAGCACCAGCGCCACGAGCAGCGTGGCGAGGATCTTGGCCAGCGTGGGCGAGAAGAAGACCGAGATGATCCCGTCGCTCAGCCCGATGAGCACGGCGGCCAGCACCGTGCCCGGCAGGCTGCCCAGACCGCCGATGATCACGACGATGAAGCTCAGCAGCAGGGGATCGGCGCCCATCAGGTAATGTGCCTGCTGGATCGGCACGATCAGCACCGCCGCCAGAGCCGCCAGCCCCGCGCCCAGCCCGAAGACCAGCGCGTAGACCCGCTCGACCGGGATGCCGAAAGCGAGCGCCATGTCTCGATCCATCTGCGTGGCGCGCATCACCAGCCCGGCATTGCTGCGCGTCATGAACAGCCACGCCCCGGCCAGTATCGCGGCGGCCGCCGCGATCACCGCCAGCTTGTAGGTGGTCGTCGACAGGCCCCACGGCCAGTAGAGTTGCCAGCCGCCGTCGGCGTGTTCGATCCACGGGATGGCAAGGCGCTGGTTGAAGGGCGGCTCCACCGGCCGCGCCTCGGGGCCATAGGTCATCAGGGCCAGTTGCTGGATGATGTAAAGCAGGCCGATCGTGGCGACGATCGTGCGTTCCGGGTCATAGCCGATGCGCTTGAGGATCGTCATGTCCGCAAGCGCGGCGAGGGTGCCCACGGCAAGCGGCGCGATCACCAGTGCGGCGAGGAACCCGAACGCGGGATGCCCGCCCACCGTTTGCGCCACCCACCACGCGATGACGGCCCCCAGCATGAAGAATTCGCCATGCGCGATGTTCACCACGCGCATCACGCCGAAGACCAGCGACAGGCCGACTGCCGTCAGCGCCAGCACCGCGGCTGTCACCGCCCCTTCGAGCGAGGCGAGGAGGAGATAGGGCCCGAGTTCCATGTCGCCCATTGCTTGCCCCGCCGGAGCGACCAAGGCAAGCAAAATGCCCGCCGTCAGCCGAGCGGGTAGTCGGCCAGCCTCTCGTAGACGGGGCCGTCATGCGACAGCCGCGACCGGTAGAGCGCGAAGGCCCGCACCGCCACCGGCGGCAGGGCCATGTCCCCGTGAACCGTCAGGAAATGGCCCAGCTTGTCCAGTTCGTGTTGCGGGGTGGTGGGCGCGAACCGCGCCAGCGTGACATGCGGGCGGAAGCGTTCACGCGGCAGGTCGATCCCGGCGTCGCGGACGGCAAGCCGCACCTTGCGCCGCAGCGTGGTGAGCGCGTCGGTCGCGGTCACCGCGGCATAGACCGCGCGGGGCTGTCGCCCGCCGAACAGGTCGAGCCCCCGCAGCTCCATCTCGAAGGATGGCGCGGCGATATCGCGCAGGCCTTCATCGAGCAGGGCCAATGTCTGCGTCGACTGATCGCCGAGGAAGGCGAGGGTCAGGTGGAAGTTGTCGGGCGCGACCGGGCGCCCTGATTCGAGGTCTTCGGTCAGCCGGGTCAGCGCCTCGCGCGTGTCCTCGGGCAGGGGGAGGGCGATGAAGCTGCGCATCTAGCGGCCGTCGCCGTGCCGGTGCCGTGGCGCGTCGCACATGTCAGTGCGCCTGCTGCAACCGCGCGTAAAGGCGCAGCGCGTGGCTTGGTTCCGCGGCGACGGCGGGCAGGACCGGGTCATACCCCGCCCGGATCAGGCCGGCGATTTCGGGTCGCAGGATGACCGTGTCCTTGCCGGGGACACGCGCCAGTGGCGACCTGTCGGTAAAGGCGGTGTCCGACCACAACAGCATCGTCTGCACGATCTGGCTCAGCGCCAGCGTCTCGGCCGGAACCGCGCCCAGCTCGGTGTCCATCCGCAGGAAGACGAAGGCGGCACGGATCGCGCCCGCCTCGTCGAAGCGGAAGATCCGGTACTGGTTGGCATCCACCGACTTGAGCCGCGCCACCAACGGGCCGAGATCGGGAACCAGCCGGTCGAGGTCGGGCACCGCCGGCAATTCGTCCCAGTCGCGGAAGAAGAAGATCATCAGGTTGGCGCCGAGTTCCGGGTCCGTTTCGGCCATCCTGTGATCGGCCGCGGCGACAACCGCCTCGATCGCGCCCTTGACGACCCCCAGCGTGGCATCGTCCACCCCGAAAACGATGGGCACGATGGGCCGGCCCCAGCGGGCGAACAGGAACTGCCCGTCGGCGCGGGTGAAAAGCGCCTCGATGTCCCCGGGTGTGATCCCCGTATTGTCTGTCATGGCCGCGCCCCCGTGGTTGCCGCGACGCCTTAGCAGACGGGCCGGGCGACGCCAACCGCCCGCCGGCCTCTACGCGCGGCGCAGATCGGCGCCAAGCCCGGTCATCAGCGGCTCGAACACCGGGAAGGAGGTGGCGATCGGCCCCGCGTCATCCACGGCAACCGGGGCGTTGGCGGCCATGCCCATGACCATGAACGACATCGCGATGCGGTGGTCCAGATGGCTCGCGGCGGTCTGCCCGCCGGGCACGTCGCCCGGGCCGCGGCCATGCACGATCCACCAGTCCTCGCCGTCCGCCACCTCGACGCCACCGGCGCGCAGCCCGTCCGCCATCGCCGCGATCCGGTCGCTTTCCTTCACGCGCAGTTCCCTGACGCCGCGCATTTCCGTGGGCCCGCTGGCAAAGGCCGCGACGACCGACAGGACCGGGTATTCGTCGATCATGCTGGCCGCGCGCGCCGGCGGCACCGACACCCCCGTCATGTCGGGCGAGAACCGCGCCCGCAGGTCGGCCACGGGTTCGCCGCCTTCCTCGCGCTCGTTTTCATAGGTCAGGTCGGCGCCCATATCGCGCAGGGTGGTGAACAGGCCCGCCC
>JAVLCJ010000234.1:0-500 GCA_031580875.1 Roseovarius sp. | reverse complement strand
CTGCCCATCCTCCTGCAGTTCAGGCACATCCAGACGGCCCGTAAAGGCCTGCACCGGATCGGCAATCACGGTGCGCTCCTCTGTGAGCAGCGCCAGCCAGATACGCCCCGCCTGACCCTGGCGCGCCTCGTCGATGGCAAGCCCCACCAGATCCAGCGGCACGCCCGAGAGCGACACCGTCGTGCCCGCGGCCACAACGTCGGAGGTTTCCTCGAGTGACCCAAAGCCGAGGAGCACGCCGACGCCGGTCCAGGTCTTGCCGTCCCAGTCGATCGGGCTTGGCCCCGTCCAGATCCGCACCATGCCCGACGGGAATTCCCCCTCAAAGAAGATGGCCGGCTGCAGATCAGCGCGGTCCAGCGCCTCGGCCACGGACTGTGTCATATCTCGGCTCATAGCGCCTCGCGGGCTGACAGGGTGAAGCGGTGACGCGCCACCCGTTCTATTCGGGTCGGCACCGCGCTCGTGGGGCGCAGCAGCACCTGCGGGCGGTTCACCTC
>JAVLCJ010000233.1:0-502 GCA_031580875.1 Roseovarius sp. | reverse complement strand
CTGCGCCGTGTCGACGATGAACCGCGCGCAGTCGGTCACGTACAGCAGGTCGCGCGTCTGGGTGCCGTCGCCGTAGACCTGCAGCGGCGCCCCGGCGAGGTCGCGCTCGGTGAAGATCGACACCACCCCGCCGGCGGTGTCCGCGCGCTGGTACGGGCCGTACGTGTTGAACGGCCGCAGCACCGTCACCGGCAGGTCGTAGCCCGCGGCGTACCCCATCGCGAGCTCCTCGGCGGCGAGCTTCGTCGCCGCATACGGCGACGCCGGTGCGGTCGGATGCGTCTCGTCGATGCCCCCGTCGGCGGTGGCGACGTCGTACACCATGCACGTGCCGACGATGGCGACGGGCACGTCGTGCGCGCGGGCGGCCTCCAGCACGGTGTGGGTGCCCAGCACGTTCGTCCGCAGGTGCGCGGTCGGATCCGTGAGGCTCTCGTGCACGTCGATGCGCGCGGCCAGATGGATGCAGCGGTCCGTCGCCCTATCGAGTACCGCCCCGATG
>JAVLCJ010000232.1:0-506 GCA_031580875.1 Roseovarius sp. | reverse complement strand
CCCTGCGAGACGCCGGTTCGGAAGCCACCGGGCTCAATGAACTCCGGCTCTGCGCCGGTGGCGATCACCTCGCCGATGTTGGCGATGTCTGGGGGTGCCTCCTGGAACTCTCCGCGGATGGCCTCGCTGGCCTCCTCCAGCTCCTCGCGCACATCCACCTCGGGGATGTCGATGTCCACCTCCGGGTCTTCGCCCGCACGTGGCGGTCGATCGGGCCTGCGGTCCGGTTCAGGCTCGGGTGCAGGCTCCTCGGCCTCGACCGGCTCGGGCTCCGGCGATGGTTCCCGCTCGACGACGCGGTCCTCTGTCCCTCTGCCTGGACGCACATCGCGATCAGGCTCGGGGTCTGGCTCCGGGGCCGGCTCGGGCTCCGGTGATGGGTCGCGCTCGACGACGCGGTCCTCCGTCCCTCTGCCGGGGCGTACATCGCGAGAGCTGGAGTCATCGTCTGCGGACTCCTGACGCTCTGCTGCCTCGCGAAGCCCCTGGTCGAAGTCCGACTCGTC
>JAVLCJ010000231.1:0-506 GCA_031580875.1 Roseovarius sp. | reverse complement strand
GTAGCGGAGACCGTGACGATCAAGCGGAAGAGTCGGTGGCAGCTCGAGACCGTCTACCAGCTCTACAATGACCCATGGCGGATGCGATGGGCCGATATCAGCAACATCTCCCCGTCGATCATCGGCGTGGCCTTCCTGATCTGGACGTTCTTCAACCCCATCGCGATCACGCTGGAGACGCTCTGGATGATCCCGACCTGGGTCGTCTACACGATCGGCGGCAGCGCTGACTACGCAGCGTGGCTGCCATGAGCTTCCCGACGCGGCGACAGAAGATCGCCATCATCGGGCTGTTCCTGCTGTTGACGATCGCCCGATTACCCACGCTCATCAACGAGAGCCTCTGGTTCAACATCGGCTTCCTCGTCGGGCAGGCTGTGGCCGTCACCGTCCTCGTCTGGGCTGTCGGGAGGATCAAGCAGGCTGTTTTCTAACTCTTTCTGAACCACACAGTACACGAAGTCCTCGAAACGTGCGCCAACAAGCAACGCCAGCCCCGCGATCGA
>JAVLCJ010000230.1:0-507 GCA_031580875.1 Roseovarius sp. | reverse complement strand
GCGACCGCGGCGCTCGACACGCTCGCGGCGATGGCGGACGCACCCATCGAGCGGGTGGTCGAGCGGGGCCGCCCCGCCGCGGCGGTGATCGCGGCCGCAGAGCGCGTCGGTGCGGACCTGCTCGTCGTCGGCACGCGTGGCCGGCATGGGGAGAACCGCCTGCTGCTGGGGTCGGTCGCCGAGCGGCTGGTGCGCACCGCACCGATGCCCGTCTGCACGGTGCGGCAGCTCGAGGCCGCCCATGGATGAGGCGACCGTCGACCCCGATGCGGCGGGGCTGCGGCGGGGGTCGCTGCTGCCGCGGGCGGGCTTCTTCACCCCCGATGGCGTCCGCGAGGCGCGGCGCCGCGCGCGCATCGCCGCGGCGCTCGAGGCGGCGTCGGTGGTCGTGCTCGCCGACGGCGACGCCGACGGGCTGGGCGCGGCGACGCTCATCCGCGAGCGGTACGACGCGCACGTGCCCGCGGCGGCGGTCGCCCCGCGGCTGCAGGATGATGCGGAGGAGAC
>JAVLCJ010000022.1:0-38406 GCA_031580875.1 Roseovarius sp. | reverse complement strand
CACGACCCAGCGAAATCGGGGTTTGCACGGCGGAACGCAACCGTTGGAAATGGTCCAGCGCCAACCCCGGCGCATCAAGGTAGCGCAAGGCCACGTAGCCCGCTAGCCATTCCAGATCGGCGAAACGCGCCCCCGCGCTCAACTGGTGAAAGGCCGCCAGTTCATAGGCCGTCTCGGCATTGCCCCGCCGCATCTCGGCCCGCGCCAGCGCGCGGCGCCACCCCGACCACCGTTCGGCCCGGCCCAGCCCCCCGGCGATCCGGCTCTGCCGCAGGATCACCTCGATGGCCCGGTCGCTCTCGCCCTCCGCGATATGGCGATTGAACACCGCATGCGCGATCCCGGGTGCGCTCCGGGCGTCGGGCGGCAGCGCCCGCAGCAAGTCGTCGACCTCGCCGCGCCCGTCCTCGATTCGCTGGCGGATCTCGGCACGCTCCCGCGCCACCTCCGGCACCAGTGGCAGCATCAGCGCCACGTCGCGCAATCCCCGCCACAGCGCCATGTCCAGCCGCGCGGCGTGATGCGGCGCCAGCAACCCGCCATGCGCGTCGAGGAACGCCGCGTGATCGGCCTCGGTCAGGTCCATCGACCGCCACGCCAGCACGACGCCCGCCTCGGCCGCCCCCACCTGCCCGCGCGCGACCAACGCCCGCGCGTGGTTCAGCACGCCCGTGCCGGTGCGCGGGGCGTCGTCCTGATAAAAGTCCAGCACATCGTCGAAACCCGCATGGGTCATGGCCTCCTCGCTTTCGCGCCGCAACAGCGGCAGGCCGGGCCAATGCCCATGACTGTCAAGGAAATCCATGATCTCGCGCGGCGTGCCCCGCCCCGCGCGCAGGCGGTACCATTCGATCAGCGCCGCCGCTGCGGGACCGTCCCGCAAGGCCAGCCGCGCCGCCACGTCCCACCGCCCGGCCCGCATCGCGTCGAACGCGCTGGCCAGTGGCCGCGGCGCCACGCGCGGCACCTCCTGCGCCACGGCGGCCAGCGGCGGGCACAGCACCGCCACGGCAAGGATAAGAACGCGCAACATCGCTTGCATTTCCCGCCAAGTCAAAGGATAGACAGCGCCAGCCTATGCGCGCGCACGGCTGCCGTCCATAACCCCGACGCGCGATGCTTGGCACGACGGCGACCTGCCGCTAGGGTCGCGCGCGAATTCGGAACCGGGCCCCGCCCGCCATGACCCGAGAAAGGAGCGTGTCATGTTCAGAGGATCTTTCCCCGCCCTCGTCACGCCGTTCAAGAACGGCGAGCTGGATCTCGACACGCTCAAGACACTGGTCGAATGGCATATCGGCGAAGGCAGCCACGGCCTCGTGCCCGTCGGCACCACCGGCGAAAGCCCGACGCTCAGTCACCGCGAACACGAAACCGTGGTCGAGGAAGTGGTGCGCGCCGCCGCGGGCCGCATCCCGGTGATCGCCGGGGCAGGTTCCAACAACACGCTGGAATCGATCCGCTTCATGCAGCACGCGGCCAAGGTCGGCGCGGATGCGGGGCTGGTGGTCACCCCCTACTACAACAAGCCCACGCAGCGCGGCCTGATCGCACATTTCACGGCGCTCCATGACTGCTGCGACCTGCCGATCATCATCTACAACATCCCCGGCCGCTCCGCGGTGGACATGAACGTCGACACGATGGCCGAACTCGCCCGCCTGCCCCGGATCATCGGGGTGAAGGACGCCACGGGCGACCTCGCCCGCGTGAACCTGCAGCGCATGGCCTGCGGCAGCGATTTCATCCAGATATCGGGCGAGGACGGCACCGCCCACGGCTTCAACGCACAGGGCGGCGTGGGCGTCATCTCGGTGACTGGCAACGTCGCCCCGAAACTCGTGGCGGAGGTGCAGAACGCCACGCTCGAAGCCGACTATGCCCGCGCGCTCGAGCTGCAGGACAGGCTCATGCCACTCCACACGGCCATCTTTACGGAACCGGGGCTGGTCGGCGTGAAATACGCGATGTCCCGTCTCGGGCTCTGCAGCGAGGAGGTCCGCTCACCGCTGACGGGCCTTAGCGACGAAACCCGAGCGCTGGTCGATGACGGGCTGCGCCACGCGGGCCTGATGAACTGACCACCGGCACGAGCACGAGTTCCGGCAGGGGGCGCTGCCCCCTCGGCCTCCGGCCTCACCCCCGGGGTATTTCACCCGAGAAGAAACCGCGCGACCGCCAGGCCTTCTTCTCGGTCCAAATACCCACGTACCTAGGAGGACGCCCTTGGCGCACGACGAGATATATCGTGCGCGCGACGCGCGCGCCGTCGTCGCCTCGTGGATGTCGGCATTGTCGTCGGTCTCGAACCGGTGGGCGAGGAACCAGCCATTGGCCTCGGCCAGCTCCACCGCCTCGCGGTACATCCCGAATCCTTTCTCGGCCCGCGGCGTCAGCACCACCTTGGCGCCGAGCATCCTCATGAGGCGCCGCCGCTCGATCGAGAAGCTTTCGGCCATGGTCACGACCAGCGGATACCCCTTCTGTGCGCAGACCATCGCGAGGCCGATGCCGGTGTTGCCGCTCGTGGCCTCGACCACCGTCTGCCCCGGGGACAGCCGGCCGTCACGCTCGGCGGCCTCGATGATATTGACCGCCAGCCTGTCCTTGACCGAGGCGGCCGGGTTGAACGCCTCGGCCTTGACGTAGATCGTCACGTGATCGGGGCCGAGGTTGTTCACCCTGATCGCGGGCGTATCCCCGATCGTGTCGAGCACGCTGTCGAACAGCCGACCACGTCCCGACGTGCTGCGAATGCCGTTGGTCGTCATGGTCCAGTTCCCCCTTTTGACCCCCTCCAGCGCAACACAGCGTGGCAGTCAGCAAAGGGCAATCGCCATCGTTCGCCGAGGCTCAGTCGACCCGCCGCACGAGCAGCTGGTTACCTTCGCGCCGGGTCTCGAGGACCTTGATCGCGGCAACAAGATCGCTCAGTTTCTTGTGGCCGTAGCTGCGCGTGTCGAAATCCGGGTTGGCGGCGGTGATCTGCTGGCCCAGCCGCCCGAGCGCGTACCATTCGCTTTCCTGGTCGAGGCTGTCCATCGCCTTGAGGAACAGCTGCCGCGCCTCGGTCAGGTTCTTTCCACCGCTGTCGGCTACCGGCGCCTCGGCCCCGTCCCCGAGGTTCTCGAGGTAGATGAACCGCTTGCAGGCCTTGCGGAACGCTTCGGGCGTCTTGCGCGCGCCGATGCCGTAGACATCCAGCCCCTGTTCGCGGATGCGGCTGGCCAGCCGGGTGAAATCGCTGTCCGAACTGACAAGCACGAACCCGTCGAACCGGCCCGAATGCATCAGGTCCATCGCGTCGATGACCAGCGCGATGTCGCTGGCGTTCTTGCCCACGGTATTGGCCGGCTGGTGGTGCGGGACAAGGCCGAACTCGGCCTGTACCTTGTTCCAGCCCGACATGAGCTGCGAGGAGAAATCGCCATAACAGCGGCGCACGCTGGCCTCGCCCATCGCCGCGATCTCCTCGAACACGGCGCGGGTCCACTTGGGGGAGGTGTTGTCGGCGTCGATAAGAACGGCGAGCAGCGGCGTACGGTCGGGCATGGCGGGACTCCTTGAACAGTCTCCGTCATGCCCGATCCTGCGGCGAAGGGGAAGCCGCTCAAGCGTCTCCGCCGACCTTGTCCTGCGTTTTCGTGTCGAAATCGGCCGCGTCGTGGCGTTCGTGGAGCTGCTCGTGGGGCTCGCCGAACGTCCGGTTCACCATCCGGCCGCGGCGCACGGCCGGCCGCGCGTCGATCTTCTCGGCCCACGCGACGAGGTTGCGGTACTCGTGAACGCTCAGGAAGCGCCCCGCGTCCCCGTATTGCCGCCCAAGCACAAGGTTGCCGTACCACGGCCAGATCGCCATGTCGGCGATGGTGTAGGCCTCGCCGGCGATGTAGGGCCGCTCGGCCAGTTGCCGGTCCAGCACATCCAGCTGGCGCTTGGTTTCCATGGCGAAACGGTCGATCGGGTATTTCATCTTCGTCGGCGCGTAGGCGTAGAAATGCCCGAACCCGCCGCCGAGGTAGGGCGCGCTGCCCATCTGCCAGAAAAGCCAGTTGAGCGTCTCGGTCCGGTCCGGCCCGGCGGCGGGCAGGAAAGCGCCGAATTTCTCGGCCAGGTGCATCAGGATGGACCCCGATTCGAAAACGCGCAGCGGGTTGGCGCCCGTGTGATCGACCAGCGCGGGGATCTTGGAATTGGGGTTCACCTCGACGAAGCCGCTGCCGAACTGGTCGCCATCCCCGATCCTGATGAGCCACGCGTCGTATTCCGCATCATGGCCGGCCGCCAGCAATTCCTCGAACATGACCGTCACTTTCACGCCGTTCGGCGTGGCCAGCGAATAGAGCTGGAAGGGATGCCGGCCCACGGGCAGTTCCCGGTCATGGGTCGCGCCGGCCACGGGGCGGTTGATCGAGGCGAAGGTGCCGCCGCCTTCCTCCTGCCATGTCCAGACCTCGGGCGGGGTGTAGCTCTCGTCGCTCATGCATCGCTCCCTTGCTTTGTCTGCGGGCAATCTAACCCCGGCATCGCGGCGCACAATGCGTTTCATCGCACAACGGCCTGTGCGCCGGGATCCGGCACGCGGCCGGGCATGAGAAGCGGTTGATCAGATGCGCCCTTTCCACGGGACGAGCCAAGCCTCGGCCTTGCGCATGAGGATGTCGATCCCGTACCCGATGATACCGATCAGGATGATCCCCATGATGACGATATCGGTCAGCTGGAAGCGGCTGGCGACCATGATCATCATGCCGGCGCCCTTCTCGGCCGCGACCAGTTCGGCCGCGACGACCGTGCCCCAGCAGACACCCATCGCGACGCGCGCACCGGTGAATATCTCGGGCAGCGAGTTCGGCACGATCACGTGCCGCATCAGCTGCATCTTGGACGCCCCCAGCGAATAGGCCGCGTGCACCTTGGAAATCGCCACGCCCGACACCCCGGCCCGGGCCGATATGGTCATGATCCACAGCGCCGCGAGGAACAGCAGGATGATCTTGCCCGCCTCGCCGATGCCGGCCCATATGATGACCAGCGGGATCAGCGCCAGCGGCGGCACCGGGCGCATGAATTCCACGATCGGGTCGAACCAGCCGCGGAACCAGTCGCTGAGCCCCATGGCATAGCCGAGCGGGATGCCCACCGCGGCCCCGCACAGGAACCCGACGATGACCCGGAAAAGCGACCAGTATAGATGCTCCCAAAGGGTGAAGTTCTGGTATCCCTCGCTGGCAATCTCGCCGACGCGCGCGACAACGGCCTCGGGCGGCGGCAGCCAGATCGGCTCCATCTGCATGCCCGTGGCGGGTACGAAGTTGAGCGACCCCTTGGAGGTGATCGCGACCGACCCGTTCTCGACCCGCGCCGTTTCGCCGGGCGATACGGGCTGGCCGTCGATCTCGACCACCTCGGCCCCGTCGTCGCGCGTGATCTCGTCATTCTTGTCCATCAGGATCAGGTCCGAGCGCCACGCGCCCACCGCGATCGAGTCGTTCTTGGCGAACCCGTCACCGGGCTCGACGGCGCGTTCGTCCACGTCCTCGCCCACGTTGAACACCCGGGCATAGACGGTGGCATCGTCGCGGCTGCCATCCGGCGCTTCCATTGTATAGACGAACTCGGTATCGCCGACGAACGGCCCCGGCGCGTGAACCGGCACCCATTTCGAGCCCGTGAACGCGCCCCACAACAGGAAGATCGTGATCACCGAGATCACGCTGGCCCAGCGATCGGGCCGCACGGCGCTTTCATCCCCGAAGGTGACGGTCTTGAGCGACGTAAAATCGCGCATCTGCCGCAGCTTGCGCACGCCAAGGCGCACAGCCAGGAAAGCGGCGGTGAAAATCGCGATGTAGATGATGAGGATGATCATGCCGGGGCCCCCTCTGCGCGGCCCATGATCTCTTCCTCCATGTCCCAGATCATCGACAGGATTTCCTCGCGCCGCTCGCCGAACTCGGGGTTCTTCTTGACCTCGCGCAGGTCCTTGCCGACGCCGTCATCGGCGAAGGGCAGGCGGTATTCCTTGTGAATGCGGCCCGGTCGCGGCGCCATCACCAGCAGCCGCTCGCCCAGCAGAAGCGCCTCCTCGACGGAATGGGTGATCAGGATGATCGTCTTGCCGGTTTCCTTCCAGAGGCGCAGCACAAGCCCCTGCATCTTCTCGCGCGTCAGCGCGTCCAGCGCGCCCAAAGGCTCGTCCATGAGGATGACATCGGGATCGTTTGCCAGACAGCGCGCCAGCGCGACGCGCTGCTGCATCCCGCCCGACAGCTCGTAAATCGCCTTTTCCTTGAAGCCCTGCAAACCGACCACGTCGAGAAGGTGATCGACCGTTTCGCGCCATTGCGGCTCCCGCTTGCCGGCCATCCGCGGCCCGAAACTCACGTTGTCGCGCACGCTCATCCATTCGAACAGGGCGCCCTGCTGAAAGACCATGCCGCGTTCGGCATCCGGGCCGGTGACGGGATGATCGTTCAGGATGACCTGCCCCTCGGTCGGCGCGAGGAACCCCGCCACGATGTTCAGCAGCGTCGTCTTGCCACATCCCGACGGGCCCAGCACGCTCATCAGCTCGCCGCTGCGCAGTTCCAGCGAAACATCCTTCAGCGCCTGCACGTGTTCGCCGTTCGGCAGATCGAAGCGCATGGATATGTTGTCGATCTTCAACGTCGACATTGCCTGCCCCCGTTTTGGTTAATGTCGATCCGGTCAGGCCGGCCGGGGCGCGGCGCCTGTGCGCGCGCCCCGGCCTCCCGTCCCCGTATCAGGAGCCGTGCGCCTGTCGCAGCGGGCCGATGTTGACGTTGTCCTCGTAGGTGTCGAGGGCCGAGTCGATGCTCCCGGCCTGCACGAAGACATCCGCCACGCCCTTCATGAATTCCTGCGCGCCGCCGTCCAGCCATTTCTCGGTCAGCTGTTCGTCGACCGGCGGGAAAACGAAGGTCTCGATCGTGGCCCGCGTCGCGTCCATGTCCATGCCGCTGTCCTGCGCGATCACCGGCAGCATCTCGTCGGTATGCTCGCCGCTGTTCCACATGGCGTTGGCCTCGGCCGTGACCTCGAGGAAGGCGGACACGATGTCGGGATTCTCGGCGATGAAATCCGCCGGCCCGCTGGTCACGTCGAAGACGAGGATTCCCAGCTCTTCCTTCTCGGCGCCGGTCAACAGGACGTTGCCGTGCTCCTCGGCGCGGCGCAGGCTGCCGCCCCAGCCACAGAACATGTCCACCGAGCCCTGCGCGATCGCCGCCGCGCCCTCGGGCGGGGCCATGTTCACGATGTCCATCGTCGAGATGTCGACGCCGAAATGGTCCATCTGCTTGAGGAAACCGTAATGCGCCGCCGTTCCGAGCGGCACGGCAACCTTCTTGCCTTCAAGTTCGCCGGCGCTGTCCTTGTCGATCTCCAGTTGCTCGGCGACGATGCAGTTGTCGTTGTCCGAATAACTCACCGCGACATCGACGATCTGAAGGTCCTGCCCGGCACTCGCGGCCACCACGAAGGGCGGCACGCCCTGGCTCACCGACATGTGCACGTCCCCGCTGGCCATCGCCGCGCTCATCGCGGTACCGGTATCGAAGGCGCGCCAGTTCACGGTCATGCCCAGCGCCTCTTCGTAGTGGCCCTGCACCTTGGCGTACTGGAACGGCATCGGCCATTCGAGGAAATACGCCACCGTGATCTCCTCGGCATTCGCCGCCGTCCCGCCGGCAAGCATCGCCGTACCCGCCACCGCGGACATCATTTTCGCTTTGAAATTCATTCCGATTTTCTCCCTCTGGACTCAGTTTTTCCGGTCACCACGCATCGTATGGCGCGGGCCACAAGTCTCGTTCGCGGTATCATCCGAGCCGAAAAAACCGGACCGATCAATCCCCATGTCGCGGTTTTCCGGTTTGTTCAGCTTTCCCGAAGCCAAATTTCCGAATTACCGGTCACGAATTATGCCAATTTCCAGACCCTTGAAGGCCATTAAACGGCCAGCACGGATTTTTTGGACATAAATATTGGTAAGGTCTGGACCTATCCGAAACACGGGATCAGGGTGTGATATGATCAAAACATGCCCCGCGGGGCCCATGCCTGTCGCCCGGCCGCCAGCCGGGCCAAACCTGATGGAGAAAACCCATGGACGGCAAGCTACTCGACAACGACATCTCCCACGTGGTGGAAGCCGACCGCGCCCATGTCTGGCACCATCTCGTGCAGCACAAGCCGTTCGAAACGGGCGCTCCCAAGATGATCGTGGAAGGCAAGGGAATGCGCGTCTGGGACCAGAACGGCAAGGAACATCTCGATGCCGTCTCGGGCGGGGTCTGGACCGTCAATGTCGGCTACGGCCGCGAACGTATCGCCGACGCCGTGCGCGACCAGCTCCTGACGCTCAACTATTTCGCCGGCACCGCCGGGTCGATCCCCGGCGCCCGCTTTGCCGAGAAACTGATTTCCAAGATGCCCGGCATGACCCGCGTCTACCAGACCAATTCGGGCACCGAGGCAAACGAGAAAGCCTTCAAGATGGTACGCCAGATCGCGCACAAGCGGTACGGCGGCAAGAAGTACAAGATCCTGTACCGCGACCGCGATTACCACGGCTCCTCGATCGGCGCGATGTCCGCCGGCGGACAGGAAGAGCGCAACGCGCAATACGGCCCCTTCGCCCCCGGTTTCGTCAAGGTGCCCCATTGCCTCGAATACCGCGCGCAGTGGGACCTGACGGGCGAGGCCTACGGCAAGCGCGCCGCCGACGCGATCGAGGACGTGATACTTGCCGAAGGCCCTGAAACGGTCGGCGCGCTGTGCCTCGAACCCGTCACCGCGGGCGGCGGCGTCATCACGCCCCCGCAGGGCTACTGGCCGCGGGTGCAGGAAATCTGCCGCAAGTACGACATCCTGCTGCATATTGACGAGGTTGTCTGCGGCGTCGGCCGCACCGGCACCGAATGGTTCGGCTACCAGCATTACGGGATCGACCCCGATTTCGTGACCATGGCCAAGGGCGTGGCCAGCGGCTACGCGGCCATCGCCTGCTGCGTCACCAACGAGCGCGTCTTCGAGATGTTCAAGGACGACGACACCGATCCGCTCAATTACTTCCGCGACATTTCCACCTTCGGCGGCTGCACCGCCGGGCCGGCCGCCGCGCTGGAAAACATGGCGATCATCGAGGACGAGGGCCTGCTGGAAAACACCACCGCGATGGGCGACTACATGCTCGACCAGCTTCATGCGCTGGCAGACAAGCACAAGGTCATCGGCAACGTCCGCGGCAAGGGCTTGTTTCTAGGGGCTGAACTGGTCGCGGATCGCGACACGAAAGACCCGGTACCTGAGAAACAGGCACAGGCCGTGGCGGCGGACTGCATGGCGCAGGGCGTCATCATCGGCGTGACCAACCGGTCGATCCCCGGCTACAACAACACGCTGTGCTACAGCCCCGCGCTGATCGCCACCAAGGACGATATCAACCAGATCGTCGAGGCGACGGACAAGGCGCTGACCAAGGTTTTCGGATAACGCGGCGCCGCCCGGCCCCATCCCGCTCGACGGGCATGGGGCCGACCGCACGTCACGGGCAACCGCCATGCACCCAGCCCCCGTCACGCTGAGCGGCCAGCATGTCACCCTCGCGCCGCTGTCTCACGATCATGCCGCGGACTTGCGGCGCGCGGCAGCCGGCATGCAGGGGCTGTGGTATACCGCGATCCCCGCGCCCGACAGCGTGCCTGATGAGATCGACAGGCGCCTCGCCTTGCAGGCGGCGGGCACGATGCTGCCCTTCGTGGCACTCTTGCCCGGCGGCCGCGCCGTCGGCATGACCACCTACATGAACATGGACATCCCCAACCGGCGGCTCGAAATCGGCGCCACCTGGTACGCGGGCGAGGTTCAGCGCACCGGGCTGAACACCGAGGCCAAGCTGATGCTGCTGGACCATGCCTTCGAGACCCTCGATTGCATCGCGGTGGAGTTCCGCACCCACGCGATGAACCTGCAGTCACGTCGCGCCATCGAACGGCTGGGCGCGAAACTGGATGGCATCCTGCGCAGCCACATGATCCTGGCCAACGGCACGCTGCGCGACACGGCGGTCTATTCCGTCGTGGCGCATGAATGGCCGGCGGTCCGGGCCAACCTCGAATACCGGCTTTCGAAACCGCCCAGCTGAACCTGCCGGCAGGGCTTGCCTTGCCCGCGCGTCCCGTGTTCGATGGCATGGAAGGCGCTACTCATCCCGAGGCGCCGGGCCAACCCACGCAAAGGAGCCGAATCTTGAAACGCCTGTATCCCGCCCTGCTTGCCAGCCTTGTCGCCACCCCGGCCGCCGCGCATCTGCCGCCCGGCCAGTATGGCTCGTTCCTCGCCGGTGTAACCCATCCCCTCTTCGGGCTTGACCACGTTCTGGCGATGATCGCCGTGGGCCTGTGGGCCGCGCAGATCGGCGGGCGCGCTGTTTGGCAGGTGCCCACCGCCTTCGTGACCGCGATGATCGCGGGCTTCCTCGTGGCGCTGGCGGGGCTGCCCCTGCCCGCCGTCGAGCCGATGATCATGGCGTCTATCGTCCTGCTGGGGGCCGTCGTGGCGCTCGCCCTGCGCCCGGGCGCCGGCGTGGCGGTGGCCGCCGTCGCCGCCTTGGCGCTCTTTCATGGCCACGCGCATGGCGGGGAACTGGGCAGCGCTCAGGCGCTTCGGTTCGGGGCGGGCTTCGCGATCGCCACCGCCGGGCTGCATGGTGCGGGGCTTCTGATCGCTGTGGTCTTCGCCCGCGCCCTGCGCGCCGGGTCGGGCCTTGTCCTGCGCGTGATGGGCGGCGCGACGGCGCTCTCCGGGGTGATGATCGCCGTCGGCTGACAGGCCTACCGCGCGCCCCGTCAATCATGGGGCGCGCAAGGCCCGGCACCACCGCGATACCGACGCGATACCACCGCGGTGCCGACCGGAAAATCAGCGCATATTCAGGCCGTTAACCCCCGGCTCGCCATCTATCAGACCGACGTGCAGATATACTTCATCTCGAGGAACTCGTCGATCCCGTGATGGCTGCCCTCGCGGCCCAGCCCCGATTGCTTGACCCCGCCGAAGGGCGCCACCTCGGTCGAGATGATGCCGGTATTCACCCCGACGATCCCGTATTCCAGCGCCTCGGCCACCTTGGTCACCCGGCTCAAGTCATTGGCATAGAAATAGCTGGCAAGACCGAAGATCGTGTCATTGGCCATTGCGATCACGTCGTCCTCGTCCTCGAACCTGAACAACGGCGCCATCGGGCCGAATGTCTCGTCGGTGGCCACGGCCATGTCCTGCGTGCAGCCGGTCACGATCGTGGGCGGCAGGAAATACCCCGCGCCCTGCATGGCCTCGCCCCCGCCCATGATGACCTCGGCGCCCTTGGCCTTGGCGTCGGCGACATGTTCCTGAACCTTTTCAATGGCATCGGCGTTGATCAAAGGCCCGAGCGTGACGCCTTCCTCAAGACCGTCACCGATCTTGAGCCGGCTCACCGCCTCCTTCAGCTTGGCCGCGAACGCGTCATAGACGCCGGCCTGAACGTAGATGCGGTTGGCGCAGACGCAGGTCTGCCCGTTATTGCGGAACTTGCACATGATCGCGCCCTCGACGGCCGCGTCCAGATCGGCATCGTCGAAAACGATGAAAGGCGCGTTGCCCCCCAATTCCATGGAGCATTTCATGACACTGTCGGCAGCCTGCCTGAGCAAGATGCGTCCCACCTCGGTGGAGCCGGTGAAGGTCAGCTTGCGCACGGCCGGGTTCTCGCAGAATTCCTTGCCGATCTCGGACGCGCTCGACGACGTGACGATGTTGAACACCCCCTTGGGGATACCCGCCCTTTCGGCCAGAACCCCCATGACCGTCGCCGACAGCGGCGTCTCGGCAGCCGGCCGGCCCAAGAAGGCGCAGCCGGCCGCAAGCGCCGGCCCCGCCTTGCGCGTGATCATCGCGTTGGGGAAGTTCCACGGCGTGATCGAGGCCGCGACGCCAATGGGCTGCTTGATGACCGTGATGCGCTTGTCGCGCTGATGGCCGGGGATCGTCTCACCATAGACGCGCTTCGCTTCTTCGGCGAAAAACTCAACGAAACTGGCACCATAGGCAATTTCACCCTTGGCCTCGGCCAGCGGCTTGCCCTGCTCGGCCGTCAGGATGATCCCCAGGTCGTGCTGGTTTTCCATCATCAGGTCGAACCATTTGCGTAGAACCGCGGCACGTTCCTTGCCGGTCCACTTGGCCCATTCCTTCTGCGCCGCCTCGGCTTCGGCGACGGCACGTGCTACCTGGGCACGGCTAAGGTCCGCCACGTGCGCGATCACGTCGCCACGGGCGGGGTTCGTTACCTCGAACGTCCCGTTGTCGCCCTCCGTCCAGTCGCCGCTCACATAGGCGCGTTCGGCCAGCAGGCTCGGGTCCTTCAAAAGCGATTTCAGGTCCGTCTCGGTCATGGCGCATCCCCTTGCATCTATTTGCTCTCGCACTCGAAAAGCATTCTAGGCTAGGCTTGTCCAGAGTAACAGGCAGGAAAGCGCATGAAGCTCGACGACGCATACGCCAACATTCCCCACATTCCCGGTGGCGAGGATTACCCGCCGACATGGGAGGCCGCGGCCGAGGAGTTCCGCGCAGCGTTACAGGATGCCGGGCGCCTTCGGGCCGGTATCTCGTACGGGCCGGGCCCGCGGCAGGCGCTCGATCTGCTGCTGCCCGACGGCCCGGCAAACGGGATATGCCTGTTCGTCCATGGCGGTTACTGGTTGAAGTTCCACCGCCATTTCTGGTCGCATTTCGCGGCCGGCCCGCTGGCCCGGGGCTGGGCCGTGGCAATTCCGTCCTACGATCTCTGCCCGGATGTGCGGATCGCCGATATCACCGCGCAGATCGCCCGCGCCACCCGCTGCGCGGCCGCGCAGCTTGACGGGCCGATGGTGCTGGCCGGTCATTCGGCGGGCGGGCACCTCGTGGGCCGCATGTGCGTGCCCGGCCAACTTCCCGCAAACGTACTGGCGCGCGTGCAGCACGTCATGCCCATATCGCCGCTGGCCGACCTGCGCCCTCTGCTTCAGACCTCGATGAACGAACAGTTCCGCCTGGACGAAGCGACGGCAATCGCCGAAAGCCCCGCCCTGATGCAGCCCGCGCCGGTGCCTGTGACAGTCTGGGTCGGCGGCGAGGAACGTCCGGCCTTCCTCGATCAGGCCCGTTGGCTGGCCGAGGCATGGGGCTGTGATCACGTGGTGGCGGCCGGCAAGCATCACCTGAATGTGATCGACGGGCTGGCCGACCCCGACAGCAGGATGGTCAAGACCCTGCTCAACATTTGAACCGCCGCTCGGATGCGAAATCAGGCCAAGGCAAGGCCCGAAGAGCGGGCAGCCGGTCACCCTTTCGTTTCACACCAGCAGGGAAGCGTATCGCCCGGCGCCGGTGTCGCTTCGTACACTGCCCGCGCGATCGCCCGCGCCATGCAACTTGCCGCCACATGGCCCAGCATCAGCGTATCGGTCAAGGGCGCGTCAAGCGCCCGCGCCCCGGTCGTCGCCGCGAATATCAGGTCACCATCCAGCGGCGTATGCGCGGGTACAAGCGCACGGGCCAGCCCGTCATGCGCCGCCGTGGCCATCCGTGTACATTGGGGCTGGGTCAGCGCCGCGTCGGTCGCGACGATCCCGATCGTGGTGTTTCCGTGCTGCGACAGCTTGGTTGCCGGCACCTGCGCATCCGGGAAACCGGGCGCCGGGCCAAACCCGCCGAACTCGGCCCCGATCTCGAACGGCGCCGCCCAGAAATGCGGCCCCGCCCCTACCGTCGCCGAGCCGATCGCGTTCACCGCAACGAGCGCGCCAACACTGTGCCCCGACGGCAGGCTGAGGGATGCGGAGCCAAGCCCGCCCTTGAGCCGGGCCGTCGTCGCCCCGGCCCCTGCCCCGGCAGTGCCAAGCGCGAAGTGCCGCCCCGCGGCGGCAAGAGCCGTGGCCCCCAAGCCCTTGTACGGGTTTTCCGGCCACTCGGTCTCGCCCCCGTTCAGCAGATCGAAAAGGATCGCCCCGGGCACGATCGGCACGCGGATCCCCCCGACCGCGAACCCGCGGCCCTGCATACGCAGCGCGTCGGCCACGCCCGACGCGGCATCAAGGCCGAAAGCCGAGCCGCCCGACAGCACGAGCGCGTCCACCTGCTCAACCGTCTTGTCAGGCGCCAGCAGATCGGTATCACGCGTGCCCGGAGCCCCGCCCATGACATGCACCCCGGCAGTGAAGGGCGCATCAGCCGTCATCACCGTGACCCCGGTCTTGACAGTGGCATCGTCGGCATTGCCAACCCGCAGGCCCGGCACATCCGTTATCAGGTTCAGCGGGCCGGGCCGTGGGCTCATGCGAAAAAATCCTTCTATGCGTGCCGACCCATCTTGCCAGATCGCACCGGATCGGCAAAAAACCGTCAGGCTGGGCGATGGCGTCGCCCGTTTTCAGGCCGAAATCTCCAACTGTCCTGAACGCCGGGACCTTTCCTTTCAAGGAGGGTCGCAATGACTGCACGTCCCGATTTCCATCGCGTCCACAATGGTGAAAAGGCCCCGCTGCCTTTTGAACCTGCCGAGTACGAGGGCCGCATAGCCGGGCTGCGCGCGTACATGGCCGAGGCCGGCGTGGCAGCCGCCGTCTTCACCTCGATGCATAATATCGCGTATTATTCGGGCTTCCTGTATTGCGCTTTCGGCCGGCCCTACGGGCTTGTCGTGACAGGAACCGACAGCGTGACGATCAGCGCGGGCATTGATGCCGGCCAGCCGTGGCGGCGCTGCCACGGCTACAACATCACGTATACCGACTGGCAACGTGACAATTTCTGGCGCGCGGTTCTGTCCGTCGCGGGCGAGGGCCGCGTCGTGGGCTACGAGGGCGATCACCTGACGCTGCAGGCCCGCGACAAGCTGGAGGATTTCCTCGAACCGGCTGCAATGGTCGATATCGCGCCGGCCACGATGCGGCAACGCATGCGCAAATCCCCCGCCGAGATCGCGCTCATCCGGCAATGCGCGCAGATCGCGGATGTGGGCGGGTACGCCATCCGCGATGCTGTCCGCGAAGGCACGCGGGAGATCGACGTCGCCATGGCCGGACGCGACGCGATGGAGTTGGAAATCGCCCGCCGCTTTCCGGATGCCGAATATCGCGACACATGGGTCTGGTTCCAGTCCGGGCTGAACACCGATGGCGCCCATAACCCGGTGACCTCCCGCAAGCTGGCACGCGGCGATATCCTGAGCCTGAACACGTTTCCGATGGTATCAGGCTATTACACGGCGCTTGAACGTACCATGTTCGTCGGCAATGTCGACGCAGCCAGCCTTGAAATATGGCAGGCCAACGTCGCCGCGCATGAATACGGCATGAGCCTGCTGAAGCCGGGCATCAGCTGCGCGGAAGTCACGCAGCGGATCAATGCCTTCCTTGAGGAACGCGACCTGCTGCAATTCCGGACCTTCGGCTACGGCCACAGCTTCGGCATTCTCAGCCATTACTACGGGCGCGAGGCCGGGCTGGAACTGCGCGAGGATATCGACACGGTCCTCGAACCCGGCATGGTGATCAGCATGGAGCCGATGCTTACCATTCCCGACGGGCAACCCGGTGCCGGCGGCTACCGTGAACACGATATCCTGATCATCACCGACGACGGCAACAACAACATCACGGGTTATCCCTACGGCCCGGATTTCAACGTGGTCGGGTAACGTGAAAGGCACCAACCGCGCTGCTGCGGCGGCGCGGCTTTCGGCCCGTATCAGGCCCCGTCGCTCGGGCCGATCATGAAGCACGTGACCTGCTTGGCCTGCAGACGCCGGCAGGCCCTGTCGGCCATGTCCCGCGTCATGCCCATGAAATTCGCATCGAACCCGTTCGAACGCCTGACAACCTTGCGCAGGCTGCCGTCAAGCGCGCTCATTTCGCTCAACGCGGTCTGCAGCAATATCTTCCTCGCCTTGTATTGGCTCGGATACCGGCCGACATTCACGCCCCAATGCCGCCCGCCCGAGGTGGACAGCCGGGTCACGACCTTCTGCGTCGCGGTACCCGAGGTAGACCCGGCCTGAACACCAGCCTCTGCAACCTCGGCCGAGTCCGCCTGCAAGGTTTCGGGCCGTCGTTCCGGCGAAACGTTTGCCAGCGCGGTCTCCTTGTCGCGGGTTCCGGTTTCGTCCGGTGATACCGCGACCTGCATGCTCTTGGCTTCGCGGATCGCTTCCTCGATCTCGGTCTTGGTGGCTACGACAGCAGGCTGCTCCGGCACCGGGCGCGGAAATGGCCGAAGACTTTTCTTGACGGCCGCAGCCCCGGCAAGCCGGACCGTGCGGCCGGCAGCCCCGTCCACTTTACCAAGATATCGCGGACGCGCCGGACGGTTCAGTGCCACACGGCGCGGCGCCTTGCGAAACCCGAGATCAAGCAGTTCAGCCACCTTGGCGTTGCGCGTCGCGGTGGACCGCCCCCCGAAAACCGTGGCGATGACGCGTTCGCCATTGCGTTCGGCACTGGCGACAAGATTGAAGCCGGCCGCGCGGGTATACCCCGTCTTGATCCCGTCCGCGCCGCGATAGCTGCGCAGCAGTTTGCGGTTCGTGTGATAGACGGTGCGCAGGCCCGCATGGGTTTTGATACGGGAAAACAGGTTGTAGTAGTCGGGATAGTCGTAGAAAACGTGCCGCCCAAGGATGGTCATATCACTGGCGGTGGACAGGTGGCCGCTTTCAGTCAGGCCATGCGCATTCTTGAAGGTGGTGCGGGTCATTCCCATGGCCTTGGCCGTGCGGTTCATCCGCCGGGCGAAGCGCGCCTCTGAGCCTTCTATGGCCTCGGCGAGTGCCGTGGCGGCATCGTTCGCCGATTTCACTGCCGCCGCCCGGATCAGGTAGCGCAACCTGATCTTCTGGCCCGCCCGGAGCCCCAGCTTGGAGGGCGGTTCACTGGCGGCATGACGCGATATCCTGACAGGCGTGTCCAATCCGATTTCGCCGTTCTCGACCGCCTCGAACACCACGTAAAGTGTCATCATCTTGGTCAGGGAGGCGGGATGAAGCCGCGTGTTGGCGTTACGCGAATGCAGCACCTCGCCGCTGCGGGCATCCATTACCATTGCCGCATAAGGGGCCGCCGCCGCACTGAGCGGCACGATCACCAGCATCCAGATGGTGGCCAAAATGCCCAGACCCCACCGGATCGGCTGCTTGCTCCAAGCCTTCATGGAACCACTCTTTTCTGCCTCTCGCGCCGCCTTTTCTTGGCCGGCTTCTTTATATGAAGAAGGTAGCACAAGCGTGTGGCGGAATAAAGTCTTCAATTTCAATGATTTCAAAAGCCGGGTCATGGGATCGACTCAAAATGTAGTCATCAGAACGCCGGAAAACGCAACAGGGGCGATTGTGGCCGCAAGATGGCAAGGTCTTTCGCGCGACGAAAATGGCCCGGGCCGATCATTGGCCCGGGCCCGTTCTCCAGCTTTGCTGCAGGATCAGTTGAAGGCCTTGTCGGTGACCTCATGCGTCCATGCGGCGTCGCCGGGATGCTCGGTGATAACAGGGTCCGACCCGCCCGAGAGCAGCGATTCGACCGTGCGCTCGAAATCGGCCGGGTCGAGAGCACCGTCGGATCCCTCCGTCAGCTTGGCGATCTCCTTCATCATGCGGATCTGGTGCTTTTCGGTCTGCGCGCCGGTCGCATCGTTGTCCAGCACGATCATGGCCGCTTGCTCGGGATTCTCCTCGGCCCACTTCCAGCCTTTCATCGAGGCCCGCACGAACCGCGCCAGCTTGTCGACTTCCTCGGGATCTTCGAGCATGTCCTCGTGCACGTAAAGCCCGTCCTCAAGCGTGGCGACGCCCTGATCCTCGTACTTGAAGGTGATCAGTTCCTCCGGGGAAATACCCGCGTCGATGACCTGCCAGTACTCGTTATAGGTCATGGTCGAGATGCAATCGGCCTGCCCCTGCAAAAGCGGGTCGACGTTGAAGCCCTGTTTGAGGACCTCGACACCATCCTCCCCACCGTCAGTCGGAATATTTAGCTGGCTCATCCAGCTCAGGAACGGATATTCGTTACCGAAGAACCACACGCCGAGCGTGCGCCCGGGGAAGTCCTCGGGGCTTTCGATCCCCGTGGATCTTAGACAGGTCAGCATCATGCCCGAGCGTTTGAAGGGTTGGGCGATGTTGACCAGCGGCAGGCCCTTTTCACGCGCCGACAGCGCGGCGGGCATCCATTCGACCGTGACGTCCGCGCCGCCGCCCGCGATCACCTGCGTCGGTGCGATGTCGGGGCCGCCGGGCTTGATCGTGACGTCAAGGTTCTCTTCCTCGTAGAACCCCTTGTCCTTGGCCACGTAATACCCGCCGAACTGGGCCTGCGTGACCCATTTGAGTTGCAGCGTCAGGTCGTCTGCCGCCTGCGCCATGCCGGCCCATAGCCCGGCTGTGGCGAGGCCGATTGTCTTGGCCAGTGTTTTCATGTCAGTCTCCCTTGTTGGTAGCGGTTTTCTTTTTATGCCCGGCCCCGTTGTGACGGGTGCCAGAATGTCACCGCTTTCTCGATCAACGCAACCCCGCCGTAGAACAGCGAGCCCGCGAGGGCGGCGACAACGATCTCGGCCCAGACCATGTCGATGGCAAGCTGGCCGACCGAGGTCGAGATGCGGAAACCCATCCCCTTGATGGGAGACCCGAAGAACTCCGCGACGATGGCCCCGATCAAGGCCAGTGTCGTCGCGATCTTGAGCCCGTTGAATATGAACGGCATCGCCGCCGGCAGGCGGAGCTTCAGCAGTGTCTGCCAGTAGCTCGCACCGTAGGTGCGCATCAGGTCGCGCTGCATGCTGTCGGTATCGCGCAGCCCGGCCACCGTGTTCACCAGCATGGGAAAGAAGACCATCACCACCACGACCGCCGCCTTGGACTGCCAGTCGAAGCCGAACCACATCACCATGATCGGCGCGACGCCTATGATCGGCAGGGCGGCCACGAAATTGCCCACCGGCAACAACCCCCGGGTCAGGAAGGGCGAGCGGTCGATCGCGATCGCCGCCAGCACCGCTGCCGTGCAGCCCATGGCGTAGCCGGTGAAAGCGCCTTTCACGACCGTCTGGACGAAATCAACCCAGAGCGTTCCAAGGCTCGCCCCGAAGCGTTCGGCAATGGCGGTGGGAGCCGGCAGGATCACCGGGCTGACGTCCAGCCCACGCACGATGAGTTCCCACATCACCAGTACGGTCAGACCGAAGATGACAGGGACGGCATAGCGCGCCCCGCGCACACCGCTTTCGGCAAGCCGCGCATTGGCCCACCACGCCAAAAGCCAGATCAGAACTGCCATTGCTACCAGGGTCATCGGGCCACCCCCATGCGTCGGTCCGCCGCGCGCTGGATCGCGCCGACGATGATGATCAGGATACCCGCGAGGATCGCCGCGGCAAACAGCGCGGCCCACATGATGAGGGGCTGGCCGAACTGGCTACCGATCAACATCCGCGCGCCGAGACCGTTGATCGCGCCAGTGGGCAGCTCGCCCACGATCGCGCCGATGAGGCTGGCCGCGATGGCGACCTTGAGCGAGGCGAAGAAATAGGGCAGCGACGCGGGCAGGCGCAGCTTCCAGAATACCTGTCCTCGGCTCGCGCCATAGGTCTTGAGCAGGTCGAGCTGCATGCCGTTCGGCGACCGCAGGCCGGAAACCATGCTGACAAGAACGGGGAAGAACGACAGGTAGGCCGAGATGATCGCCTTCGGCACCAGACGGTCCTCGACACCGACGGCATTGGCCACGACCACGATCATCGGAGCGAGCGCGACGATCGGGATGGTCTGGCTGATTACCGCCCACGGCATCACCGACATGTCAACGGCGCGGCTGTGCACGATCGCGACAGCAAGACCGACCCCGGCCACGATGCCAAGCGCGAACCCCCACAGCGTCGCCTCCAGCGTGACGAACCCGTGGTAGACGAAACTGCGCTTGGACGTCACGGCATGGCCGAAGACACCGTCCCATAGCGTCGCGATCACCTGGTGCGGGGCAGCGACGACGGGCCGATCCTGCGTCATCGTGGCAACCACCAGATCGAAAAAGCTCATCTCGCGGCCCAGCCTCTCGGCCATTTGCAGCGCCCAGGTGGAATTCATCCAGATCGCCGCCAGGTACCAGATCACGACGATCACGGCGACGACGGTGAGAACGGGAAGCGCGTTGCGCATCAGGTATCCTCCTTGCCGGTTGGCCCGAGCGAGCGACGGTCATTCGTCATAGCCGTGCCCCGCGCGCAGGCCCTCGCGGACGCGATGGGCAACTTCGAGGAATTCGGGTGTGTCGCGGATATCGAGCGGCCGCTCCTTGGGCAGCGGACTCTCGATCACGTCGGTGATCCGGCCCGGGCGCGGCGACATCACCACGATCCGGGTCGAAAGGTAGACCGCCTCGGGAATCGAGTGGGTCACGAAACAGATGGTCTTGTTCGTCCTGTCCCAGAGATTCAGAAGCTGTTCGTTAAGGTGGTCACGCACGATCTCGTCCAGCGCGCCGAAGGGTTCGTCCATCAGCAGGATATCGGCGTCGAAGGCCAGCGCGCGCGCGATCGACGCGCGCTGCTGCATCCCGCCCGACAACTGCCATGGAAACTTTCTTTCGAACCCGGCCAGGTCAACCAACTCGAGGACGCGGCCAATACGTTGGTCCTGATCTGATTTTTCGTACCCCATGATCTCCAGCGGCAGCCTGACATTGCCGCCGATCGTCCGCCACGGGTAAAGCCCCGCGGCCTGGAACACGTATCCGTAGGCTCTGGATTGGCGGGCCTGCTCGGGGCTGACACCATTGACCGAAATATCCCCGCCGGTTGGATGCTCAAGATCCGCCATGCAGCGCAGGAACGTCGTCTTGCCACACCCGGACGGCCCGATGAAGCTGACGAAATCCCCGCGCTCGACCTCAAGGCTCACATCCTTGAGAGCATGAACCGGCCCGTCATTGGTTTGAAAGGTCAGCGACAAATCGCGCGCGCTGATCACTGCTTGGCTGCTCACTCCGCACCCTCCGCTTGCACAGCGCAATTGCGCTGCGCTGGCTTCGTTATGTCAATGGGCCGCGCCCGCCAAGCGGCGGGAACGGCGAAGTTTTTTCAGATTCCCGCCGGAATATTCATCGGGTCACGCTCGATCTGCTTGGGCGCAGTCAGCTCTTTCCACCTGCTCAGCGCCTGATGCGCCGACGGGAAGGCCGGGCGCGGCACGAACCGGCCGCGGCCGGGCTGTGGCTGGCTGTTCTGACCCCATGCCCAGATGACCTCGCCCCGGCTGATGGTGTAGCGGGCATTCGCCGTGACGTCGAAACCTTCGAAGACGTTGTAGTCGAGGATCGAATGGTGGTTGCTGGCCGAGATGGTGCGCGTGATGTTGGGATCCCAAACCGTGATATCCGCATCGGCGCCTTCCACGATCGCGCCTTTCCTCGGATATATATTGAGGATCTTGGCCACGTTGGTGGACGTCGCTGCCACGAATTCGTTCGGTGTCAACCTGCCAGTCTCGACACCCTTGGTCCAGAGAACCGACAGGCGTTCTTCCAATCCGTTGGACCCGTTCGGGATCTTCGTGAAATCGCCAACGCCCATGCGCTTCTGCTCGGTGCTGAAAGCGGCATGATCGGTCGCGACCACCTGCAGCGAGCCCGCGGCAAGACCGTTCCAAAGGCCATCCTGGTTTTCCTTGTCGCGGAACGGCGGGGACATGACCCGCCGCGCAGCATGATCCCAGTCCTTGTTGAAGTACTCGGATTCATCAAGTGTCAGGAACTGGACCAGCGGCTCACCATACACCCGCATGCCTTTCTGGCGCGCACGCCGGATGGCCTCGTGCGCCTGTTCGCAGCTCACGTGCACGATATAAAGCGGCACGCCGGCAGCGTCGGCGATCATGATGGCGCGGTTGGCAGCCTCGCCTTCCACTTCGGGCGGCCGCGAATAGGCATGGCCCTCGGGGCCGGTGATGCCCTGCTGCAGCATCTGCTGCTGCAGATCCGCCACGATATCCCCGTTCTCGGCATGCACCATAGGCAGCGCGCCGAGTTCCTTGCAGCGCTTGAACGAGGCGAACATCTCGTCATCCTCGATCATCAGCGCGCCCTTGTAGGCCATGAAGTGCTTGAACGAGTTGACGCCCATTTCCACGGCGTCCTTCATCTCGTTGAAAATGGTCTCGTTCCACCCGGTGACGGCCATGTGATAGCCGATATCGGTGCAGATCTGCGGCGCCGACTTGCGGTGCCACTCGTTGATCGCGTTCTTGAGCGACCCGTCGGCGCCGGGCAGGCAGAAATCGATCAGCATCGTCGTGCCGCCACAGGCAGCGGCCCATGTGCCCGTTTCGAAAGTCTCCGCGGCCGTGGTGCCCATGAAGGGCATCTCCATGTGGGTGTGCGGGTCGATCCCGCCGGGAATGACATAGGCGCCTTCGGCGTCGATCACTTCGTCGCCTTTCAGGTCCTCGCCGATCTGCTTGATCTTCTCGTCCTCGATCAGGACATCGGCCTTCCACGTGCGGTCAGCGGTGCAGACGGTCCCGTTCTTGATGACCTTGGTCGTCATTTTCCATCTCCCTGTGTCAATCTCGTTCCCCGACAGCTTCTCATGGCTGATCCTATCCAGGGGAATATCGGTTGCGTTACTTGGCGTCGGCCAGATGTCATTCCACGATCTCCGCGGTCTCCACGACCGCGTGCATGAGAACGTCCGCTCCCGCCATGGCCCAATCCTTGGAAATCTCCTCGGCCTCATTATGGCTCAGCCCGTCAACGCAGGGGCACATCACCATGGCCGTGGGCGCAACGCGGTTGATCCAGCAGGCGTCGTGCCCGGCACCCGAGACAAGGTTGCGGTGCGAATAGCCCAGCCTTTCGGCGGCGTTGCGCACGGCCGTCACGCAGCCTTCGTCAAACTTGACGGGGTCGAAACCGCCGACCTTCTCGAATTCGATCTCGAGCCCCATTTCCTCGGCGATCTTGTTGCCCTCGGCGCGCAGCCGGGCTTCCATGTCCTCGATCACCTCGAGCTGCGGCGACCGGAAATCGACAGTGAACACAGCCTTTCCCGGGATCACGTTGCGCGAATTTGGATAGATGTCGATATGGCCTGCCGCACCGACGGCATCGGGCTTGTTGGACCAGGCGATCTCGTCCACCTTCTCCAGTACCCGCGCCATGCCGAGGCCCGCATTCCTGCGCATGGGCATGGGGGTTGAGCCGGTGTGGCTTTCCTTGCCGGTAATCGTCACCTGGGTCCAGCTCAGCCCCTGCCCATGCGTGACAACTCCGACATCCTTTTCCTCGGCTTCGAGAATCGGGCCCTGTTCGATATGCAACTCGAAAAAGGCGTGCATTTTGCGCGCACCGATCTTTTCGTCCCCGCGCCAACCGATGCGGTCCAGCTCATCCCCGAAGCGCCTTCCATCCGCATCGGTGCGGTCCTCGGCCCAATCTTGCGCGTGAACACCGGCAAACACCCCCGAGGCCAGCATGGCAGGGGCGAAGCGTGTGCCCTCTTCGTTTGTCCAGTTGGTGACGACGATCGGATGTTTCGTCCTGATATTAAGGTCGTTCAAGGTCCGGATGATCTCGAGCCCGCCAAGAACGCCGAGCACCCCGTCATATTTCCCGCCCGTCGGCTGGGTATCAAGGTGAGACCCCACGTAGACAGGCAGCGCATCAGGGTCCGTTCCCTCGCGGCGCGCGAACATGTTCCCGATCTCGTCAACACCCATGGTGCAGCCGGCCTCGTCACACCACTTCTTGAACAAATCGCGGCCTTCCGCATCGGCGTCGGTCAGGGTCTGACGGTTGTTGCCCCCCGCGACACCGGGGCCGATCCGGGCCACTTCCATGAGGCTGTCCCACAGCCGATCCGCATTAATCCTGAGGTTCTGACCGGGTGCGGTCATGGCAGTCTCCTTCCTGTTGTGACGTGGACCCGCATTTCCGGATCTCTTGCCTTCGGTCTTATCTTGACCGTATGGTCAGGGATGACAGCAGCACAGCTTGACCAACTGGTCAAGAAATTTCTCGGAGAGTTGTGATGGCACAATCCGCCCGCCCGCTCAGCAAAAAAGAAATCCGCCAAGAGAACGAACGGCTGATCCTCGACGCGGCTGAAAAAGTCTTTGCGGAAGCAGGGTTTGGCGGGGCAACGATGCAATTGATCGCCGATCTTGCGGGCCTGCCCAAGGCGAACCTGCATTACTACTTTCCCACCAAGGAAGCGCTGTACCGGCAGGTGGTCCAGAATATCTTTCAGGACTGGCTCAAGGCCGCCGACTTCTTCGATGCGGCGTCGGGGCCGGCAGAGGGTATTGGCGCCTATATCGACGCCAAGATGGAAATCAGCCGGCGGCACCCGGCCGGCTCCAAAGTCTGGGCGTCGGAGGTGATGCACCGCGCGCCGGTCATCCAGGATTACCTGGAAACCACGCTGGTCGAGTGGACGGAAGACCGCATGCGCATCATCGAGCGCTGGATAGACGAAGGAAAGATGGACCCGGTCGACCCGCGGCACCTGCTCTACATGCTATGGGCAACAACCCAGCATTACGCCGATTTCGGTCACCAGATCGAGACGCTGAATGGCAGCACCGCCTTGGACGAGGAACAATGGGAGGCGGCCAAGCAATCGGTAAAGGACATCATTCTCAAGGGCATCGGCGCACGCGGCACGGATTGATCCTGGCGCCACCTTTCCAGTCGATGAAAATTACATCATTCTTGCCAAGCCTTTTCCGCGACGGAGCCATAGATGAATGACGCGCAGCCGGCCCGCAAGCCGAGCCGAATCCAGCAGAAGAACCGCAAACGCATCCTCGACGCGGCGCTCGACGTGTTTTCACAACACGGGTACCGGGGCGCGACGCTCGACCAGATCGCGACACAAGCCGGCCTGAGCAAGCCAAACATCCTTTACTATTTCGGCGGCAAGGAGGAGATTCACGTCACGTTGCTCAACCAGCTCATGGATGCATGGCTGGCCCCGCTGCGCGAGATCGATCCCGATGGTGACCCGCGCGAGGAAATACTGCATTACGTCCACCGCAAACTCGACATGAGCCGAGAGTTTCCCCGCGAAAGCAGACTTTTCGCCAACGAGATACTGCAAGGCGCCCCACGGATGGCCCCGCACCTGGAAAGCGGTCTGAAACCGCTTGTTGATGACACCGCCGCCCTGATCGAACGCTGGATCGCCGAGGGCAGGCTGGCCCCTGTCGATCCGCGGCACCTGCTTTTCTCGATCTGGGCGACCACGCAGCATTATGCCGATTTCGAGGCGCAGGTGCGCGTTTTGGCGGGGGGAAAGCCCGTCCATGACGAGGCATCCGCCTTTCTCGACACGCTCTACGGCCGGTTGTTGCAACCAATCACGTGAAAGGGCCCGGACGACGCCCAAGCCCTGCCACGGCGCAAGACGGCCGCCCCGCGCGATGCGCGAAAGCCGCGGAGACGGTACCCCGCGGCTTTCCCGGCAGTCTTGTTATAGCCTAAAGGCCGCGGGGGGCCGTGGCTACTCGGCCGCGCATTTTCCCGGGTTGTTGGGATGCGTCGTCCAGTTGGCGTACTCCTCTTGTACAACCTCCCCTGTACGCTCATCCATGGTTCCGGGTGCCAGACGTTCCATCGTGATGCACCCTTCGACGGGGCAGACATTCACACAAAGATTGCAGGCCACGCATTCACTGTCATCCACGTCGAAGACCCTGTCTTCGGACATGGTGATCGCTTGGTGGCTCGTGTCCTCACAGGCGGCAAAGCACCGGCCGCACTTGATGCACAGGTCCTGATCAATCCGCGCCTTGGTCACGTAATTGAGGTTGAGATGCTGCCAATCGCTGCAATTGGGCACCGCACGCCCCACCAACTCGTCAACGGATGTGAAGCCCTTTTCATCCAGGAACTCGCTCAGGCCCGAGATCATCTCCTGCACGATCTTGAAGCCATAGGTCATCGCGGCGGTACAGACCTGCACGTTGCCCGCGCCAAGCGACATGAACTCGGCCGCGTCACGCCACGTTGTGACCCCGCCGATGCCGGAAATCGGCACCCCGTTCAGATCAGGGTTCCGCGCGATTTCCGCCACCATGTTCAACGCGATAGGCTTGACTGCCGGACCGCAATAGCCGCCATGCGCCCCCTTTCCGTCGATCATGGGCTCCGGCGCGAAGCTGTCGAGATTGACCGACGTGATGGAGTTTATCGTGTTGATGAGCGAAACCGCATCGGCGCCACCGTCCTTGGCCGCCTGTGCGGGTTTGCGGATATCGGTGATGTTCGGCGTGAGCTTGACGATCACCGGCAGGTCCGAATGTTTCTTGCACCATTCCGTGACCTGCTGAACGTAGTCGGGAACCTGCCCCACTGCCGATCCCATGCCACGTTCGCTCATCCCGTGGGGACAACCGAAATTGAGCTCCACCCCGTCACACCCGGTTTCCATCACGCGTTCAAGAATGGCTTTCCAGCTGTCCTCGTTCACAGGCACCATCAGGGACGCGATCAGCGCGTGATCCGGATAGTCCTTCTTCACACGCGTCATCTCCTCTAGGTTCACCTCGAGCCTGCGGTCGGTGATGAGTTCGATGTTGTTCAGACCCAGAAGTCGCCGGTCCGCCCCCCAGATCGCGCCGTAACGCGGGCCGTTCACGTTGACGATCGGCGGGCCGTCTTCCCCCAGCGTCTTCCATACAACACCGCCCCAGCCGGCCTCGAATGCGCGGCGGACGTTGTATTCCTTGTCCGTTGGCGGCGCGGAGGCCAGCCAGAACGGGTTTGGGGATTTGATCCCGATGAAGTTCGATTCGAGATTGGCCATCTTGCTGATCTCCCTGTTTGAATTTGGCGCGGCGTTACCCGCGCGCGCCTGTCAGGCTGGCGTGAATATCCTCGGCGGCGTCGCGTCCCTCGGCAACTGCCGTCACGGTCAGGTCATCACCGCCCGCAGCACAATCACCCCCGGCCCAGACACCTTCGACGCTGGTACGTCCGGCACCGGTGATCTTGATCTTGCGACCGTCGAGCTCGGGAAGGCCGTCCGCTTCGAGCGTCTGGCCGATTGCCTTGAAAACCTGATCGGCCGGGAGGCGGAAGGTTTCGCCGGTCGGCGCCAGATCGTCATCCGTGAACTCGAATTCGACTTCGCGCACCGACCCGTTGCCGTGGATGGCAATGGGGACCGCGTTGGTGATGATCCGGACCCCCTTGGAGGCTGCGAGATCCCGCTCGTATTCGCTGGCATTCATGCGGTCGCGGCCGCGCCGGTAAACAAGGCTGACATTCAGGGCGCCCAGCAACTTGGCCTGAACGGCCGCGTCAACCGCCGTCATGCCCCCACCGATCACGACGACATCGCGCCCGATGGCAAGCTCGGACAAGTCACCCGCCTGCCGCAGATCCGAAATGAAATCAACGGCATCAAGTATGTTGTCCTTCTCCTCGTCCTGCAAGCCGAGCGCATTGACGCCCCCGAGCCCGACCCCGAGGAACACGGCGTCGTAATCCGATTTCAACTGATCAAGGGACAGGCCCTGCCCCAGTTGCTTGCCCGTTTCAACGGTAATGCCCCCGATACCGAGAAGCCAGTCGACCTCGCGCTCGGCAAACCCGTCGACCGTCTTGTAGGCCGCGATACCGAATTCGTTCAACCCGCCGGGCTTGGCGCGGCTATCGAAAACAGCCACGTCGTGACCGCGCATGGCCAGCCGATGCGCACAGGCGAGGCCCGCGGGGCCCGCCCCGACGACGGCCACGCGTTTTCCCGTCGGCGCGTCCCGCGTAAACGGGTGACCCTTGTTTTCCATAATCGTATCAGTGGCATAGCGCTGCAACTGCCCGATGAGAACCGGCTTGCCCTCGGCCGCCTCACGGACGCATGCCTGCTCGCACAGGGTCTCGGTCGGACAGACACGCGCGCACATGCCGCCGAGAATGTTCTGATCGAGGATGGTCTTGGCGGCGGCCTCGGGGGTGCCGGTGGCGATCTGTCGTATGAACAGGGGGATGTCTATCTCGGTCGGGCACGCGGTGATGCAGGGGGCATCATGGCAGAAATAGCAGCGGTCAGCCGCCACGAGCGCGGCGTGATCATCCAACGGCGGATGCAGATCGGCGAAATTCTGTTCGTATTGCGGCGCGTCCAGCCGGCCAGGATGAATGCCGGGGTTTAGCGTCTTGTCAGTCATGGCTTGCTCCGAATGGGTGGCTCCGACAGGGGCAGTATCCCACGTTTTGAAATTTTATCAATTGGTAAAATTTGTCCAATCCAAAAGGATTGGGATTGACGCCCCGTTCGGGTAGCCAAGCCGCGAATCACGGCTCAAACCCTTGGTAAACGTGGAAAACGGGGGGCCGCATCGCGGGCGTATCGCGTCGGTAACGCGTCAGCGCGGAACGCGAGGGCGGGCATCGTGAAGGCGGCGTGCGTTGCACCGTGCCGCATGTCTTGCGCGTCAGCGAGAGCGTTCGTGTTCGAACCGTTGGCGCGCGATCGACTCGTGACGGTCGGCTTTCTGCTGGTTGGCCAGGGCCTGTTCCACGTAATCGAGATGGGCAATCACGGCGCGGCGCGCGGCGTCGGGATCACGTGCCTGCAACGCGGTGTTGATGGCGCGGTGCTGGTCAAGCAGGGCGCCGCGCGTGGTGCGCTGTTTGAACATGACCTGCCGGTTGTAAAACACGCCTTCGCGCAGAAGCTGAAACATCGACCGCATCATGTGCAGCATCACGACGTTGTGGCTGGCCTCGATGATGGCCATGTGAAATTCGGCGTCGAGGCGGGCCTCGTCCTTGGGCCCTGTCTTGTCATGGGCCGCCTGCATCTTGTCGAACACCGTCTGGATCACGCGCAGGTCGGTGTCCGAGGCCAACCGCGCGGCACGCTCCGCCGCCAGCCCCTCGAGGTCACGGCGGAACGCGATGTAATCGAAAACGGCCTCGTCGTGATCCGCGAACAGGCGGACAAGCGCCGGTGAGAACGCGTTGCCGAGCACGTCCGCCACGTAAATTCCCGAGCCCGCCCGCGTGGCCAGCAACCCCTTTTCCTGCAACTCCGAAATCGATTCGCGCAGCGACGGCCGGGACACGCCGAGCTTGTCGGCGAGGTCGCGCTCGGGCGGGAGGCGTTCCCCGGGCCTCAGGATGCCGCGAAGGACAAGTTTCTCGATCTGCCGGGTGACGGCCGACGAGAGCTTCTCCGGGGTGACTTTCTGATAGGGCATGTCGCGGCTTCCGTTCCTCAGACCGACGTGGTTATAAGGCCGCACGCCCCGCACCAACAAGAGGTTTCGAACGCCGTCGGCCATGCTGGCCCTGCGCCGGACGCAACCGGGCCGTCATGCGGGCCGGTTCCCGCGTCAGGCCAGCATGCCCCCGTCGCTGTCATCACCCGCCTCTTGCAACAATTTCTCGAAATCCGGCACGGTCACGTGCCGCTTGCCTTCGAGTTCGATCACGCCCTCCTTCCTGAGGACGGACATCTGGCGGCTGACGGTTTCCAGGGTCAGGCCAAGGTAATCCGCCATCGCCTCTCGCGTGAGGGGAAGATCGAACACGATCCTGCCCTTGATTCCCTGCATCTTGAGCGAGGCATCACGGCGCGCGATGATGGAAAGCAGTGACGCGATCTTCTCCCGGGCTGTCTTGCGGCCCAGAACCAGCATCCATTCGCGGGCCGCGTCGAGTTCATCAAGCGTCATCTCGAGAAGCCGCTGCGCGATGTGGGGCGTGCGCAGCATCATGTCCTCGAACGGTTTGCGCCGGAAACAGCACATCACCACGTCGGAGGTCGCCACGACGTTATAGGCGGCCGCGTCGCGGCCGGGCCGACCGACGAAATCACTGGGCAGCAAAAGCCCCACCATCTGGGTGCGCCCGTCTTCCATCGTCTGGGTCAGGGTCGCGATCCCCGATACGACGGACCCCACGAAATCCATCGGATCACCCGACCAGATGACAGTCTGGCCGGCCTCGAAATTGCGGTAGTATTTTATCTGGTCCAGACGCTCGAGCTCGTCCGCCTCGCAGCGCGCGCAGACGGCCCGGTGCCTGATGGGACAATCGCCGCATTCGCGCGGTATCGAATTCGTTTCTTCCTTCAACATCGCACTCACTTTTTGCTTTCTTGATCTGGGTCAAGGATTTCGCCGCAGCGCGCGTCTTACATGGATGACATGATGACCAAAGCACAAATGAAACGGCTGGGGCTCTTTGACGCAAAGGTGCCCCGCTACACGAGCTACCCGACGGCCCCTCATTTCTCGAACAACGTGGGCGCCTCGGATTTCGCGGGCTGGATCGAGTCGATCCCCCCGGCTGCGGAGATCTCGTTGTATGTGCATGTACCCTTCTGCCGTCGGCTGTGCTGGTTCTGCGCATGCCGCACGCAGGGAACGCAGAGCGATGCCCCCGTACGGGCCTATCTCGAGACCTTGAAGGCCGAGATGGCGATGCTTGCGCGTCATTTGCCCGAAGGTGTGCGCTTGTCAAGGCTGCACTGGGGCGGTGGAACGCCAACCCTCCTTTCTCCCGATATGATGCAAGAGCTGGCGGACGTTATCAAGCAGGTCGTCCCGTTTTCCGAGAAAACCGAATTTTCCGTGGAAATCGATCCGAACGAGATCGACGGCGCCCGGCTGGACGTGCTGGCGGCGGCGGGCATGAACCGCGCCTCGATCGGCGTGCAGGATTTCGACGATGCGATCCAGCAAAGCATCGGGCGCATCCAGGGCTACGACGCGACCCGCGATGCCGTGCAGGAGATCCGGGCGCGCGGAATCCGCAGCCTCAATGCCGACATCCTGTACGGCCTGCCGCACCAGACGCCGGCCCGTATCACGGAGAGCGTGCAGAAGCTGCTGTCGCTCGACCCGGATCGTGTCGCGCTTTACGGGTATGCGCATGTTCCGTGGATGGCCAAGCGCCAGCAGCTCATCCCGTCGGACAGCCTGCCGACACCCGAGGAACGTCTGGACCTTTTCGAAACGGCGCGCCGCCTTTTCCGCTGGGACAATTACACGGAAATCGGCATCGATCATTTCGCCACCCCAAAGGACGGGCTGACCGTCGCCCGCGACGCCGGTACGCTGCGGCGCAACTTTCAAGGATATACCGACGACACGGCGGATGTACTGATCGGGGTCGGCGCGTCGTCGATATCGCGGTTCCCGCAGGGTTACGCGCAGAACGCCCCCGCGACGGGCGCGCATACCGGCGCGATCCGGCAGGGGCGGTTCTCGACCACGCGCGGCCACGTCTTTTCGGGTGACGACCGGATGCGCAGCCGGATGATCGAGGCCTTGATGTGCGATTTCCGGATCGACTCCGCCGAAATCACCGCCCGCTTCGGCATTTCGCACCGCGCCCTGCGCGGCATGTTCGATGGCGTTTCGGCCGCATTCGCGGGGTTGGTGCGGGTCGATGACAGCGGCCTTTTCATTCCGCCAGAGGCACGACCCCTCGCCCGGATGATCGCCCGCAGCCTCGATGCCTACGAGATGGACGAGGCCGGTCACAGTTCAGCCATCTGAGCCCGGCGCGGGGCGGTGCGCATCGCCAGTTTCAACCTGCAGAACCTGCGGCTGCGGCACGGTGCGGGCGGCCCCCGTCTTGACGGGGCCCGCGACAGGGATACCGGCGAAAGCGCGGCGCCCCGGCTCGATCATCGCGACCGCGAATTGACGGCGCGGGTGATCGCCGCGCTCGACGCCGATGTGATCGCGCTGCAAGAAGTGTTCGACCGGGCCACGCTGGAGCTTTTCCACGATACGTACCTGCTGCCCACAGGGATCGCCGCCTATACCCATCGCATCTGCCTGCCGGGCAACGACGGGCGGGGGCTGGACCTTGCCCTGCTCAGCCGCGTTCGCCCGGCGGACATCAGGAGCCACGCGAAACTGCGTCCGGGGGATCTGGGGTTGACCGCACCGGCGGGACATGCCGCGGAAACGCCCGTCTTTCGGCGCGATTGCCTCGTGGTGGATATCGGCGCGCTCATGCTGGTGATCGTGCATTTCAAGGCGCCCTACCCCGACGCCGCGGCGGCGTGGCCCGTTCGCCATCTCGAGGCTCTGGCGGTGCGCCGACTGATCGAACGGCGGTTCGACGATCCGGCGCGCGGCCTGTGGATGATCCTCGGCGATCTCAACGACCCGGCCCGGCAGACGGAACAGCGCGCCGTGTCACCCGTATTGCCGCCATTTTCGGTCAGCTTGCTGGACCGTCTGCCCGGGCAAGAGCGGTGGACGTATTACGATGCGTGGTCGGGGGGGTATGGACGGCCCGATGACATGCTGGCCAGCCCGGCCCTCGCCGCCGCCTTTCCCGAAAGCCGGCCGGATGTGCACCGCGAAGGGCTGGGGCTGGAGGCAAGGCGCCATACCGGCATACACCTGCCGCAGACGGGGCGCCACCGGCCCCATGCCAGCGACCACGCCGCACTTGTCATCGAGTTTCCGGGGCTAGGTGCCCCGACGCACGACCGCGCATGAAGGTCACCGCCCAAGCGGGATTTCGCGGGTGCCGGCGCGAGGCGCCGGTCACCGGCGTTCGCGCTCAGTCGTCGGTTTGTTCGGCCATCGGCGCGTTCACGAAGGTGATCACCGGCCATTCCCCCGCGCGCATCGCGGACTTGGCCATCCAGCCGTTGGCCTCGTTGAACTGGGCCCGGCACCAAATTCCGTCGGACGTGGTGAGGCAGGCATTGACCGTGACCTCGGACTCCGCCGGGATCGTTCCGATGACCTGCGCATCGCGACGGGGCTGGCTGCGCGCATTGAGGTTCACCAGCACCTTGATCCGGGCGAGGCCATCCTCGAATGCGGGCGCCTCTGTCGCCGACGGCTCGGCACAATCCTGCGTGAACCCCAGGTAATAGCAGCCGTGCAACTTGATGGCCGCCGTCAGGTCGGCCTTGGCGCCGCTGCCGCTTTGGCGTTCGAGCACCAGAGCATTCGGCGGGCGCACGTAGTCACCTGACAGGCGCTGCGGGTTCCCGCCAAGCGCCGCCACCTGCTGACCCGACGACGTTTCCAGCAATATCTTGCCAGACTCGACACGCCACGAGATCTCTTCGGTCAGCGGCGCGGCGCAGCCCTCGGTGGCCCCCTTGAGAAGGAGGGTTCCATCGTCCGACACGCTCTCGTTGCTCAGGTATATCCGGCACGGGCCGTTGCCGTCGCTGTAGGAGTCCTCGAATGCGAACCAGGCACCCGAGAAGGCTTGGCGCAGTTCCTCTTCGGTCTGCGCGAGCGCGCCCTGCGCGAAAAACGGAAGGGCCAGCGCTGAAAGAACAGCATTTCTTAAACCGACGTTCATTTACGTGGATTTCTCTCTTGTTATGGAATTTCGCGGGTGACTTCGTGACTTTCACGATAAACGGTGCGGTCGCCCTCGGACAAGACCAATGTGACCTTCAGCGTCCCCTCGTCCGCCAATGAAACGGTGCTCGTGGCGACCTCGTCGCTCTGGCCCTTGCGCGTGCGGATGCGGCGGGATTGCTGCGTCTGGACACGCCCGTTGCCATCCTGTTTCAGCACCGTCATCTTCGCCTCTATTGTCCCGCTGCCGCGACCGTCGAGCGACGCGGTGATCCGGTAGCCGCCGTCAGTCGGCACGACGTTCAGCGAGCCGGTGGCGGAAATGTCCCCGGCGATTGTGGGCGACGCTGCCATCAGAGCGCAGCCTGCCGACACAAGAACCGACCTCAGGTACCGGCGCAGGTTCTGGTGTCCCATGTCGGAGCCTGTCTTGTCACTGTGATCCCAACGGCCGCTGTATGATCGTGACCTGGCCGCCACCGGACGTCGAAACGACGCTTGCCGGCAACGAGGTGCTGGTGTTGTTGCCTTCGACTGTATAGGAAACCGATGCACCCGCCGTGGTGACGTCGAGGTTCGTGGTGTTCCGATCGCCCACCTGTGTCAACAGGCCCTCGGCATCGGATCCAACGACATCGACCGTGCCCACGTTGTAATTCCCTTCCTGCAGGAGCGAGGCAGCAGAAGCCCCGCTTGCCGTGGTCAAGGTGCCGGAATTGTTGTTTCCCTCCTGATACAGCAGGACCTGACCGGACCCCGCGTCGATCGTCCCGTCGTTGTAATCCCCGGACTGAAACATCCCGACTTGCGTATCGCTGCCCGCGACAATACTGGCCGAATTGCCGATCCCGCTCTGGGTTGCGGCTTCGCCCGAATTGAAGCTCATGTAAGGCGCCGCAATGCCGGGAGACTGCGTGTCGTTCTGGTCCGGGAGCAGGGAAATGGTGTTCTCTCCATCGTCGGCAGGGGTGTCCGTCCGGGACACGCCCGCGACGGACGAATTGCTTGCGCCCGATTGGTCGATGCTCAACGAGTTGCCATCCGATACGTTCGGGGGCGTCTCTTGTATCACGAACGCGTTGTTGCCGCTACCGGCGACAGCAGCGCCGCCGACGCCCAGAGACAAGGCGACCGTGAGTGATGCTGACAAAATGTTTTTCACGTAAGGTCTCATGGCAATCCCTCCATATTAAGGAAGGATAACATCAGTTTTGGATCATGACCACCGAATTTCGCGTGCCGGCCTGCGAAACGCCGGCGCTGTTGCCGTGACCGGTCTGCGCGATGCTGACCATGTTGGCCGTCCCGTCGGACAAGATGGTGGCCCGGTGGGCCTGCCCGGTCTGCAGAACCGCCAGCTGGTTGGCCTCGCCCGTGATGCTGGCGGTCAGGATGTGCGCGCTGCCGGTTTGCGCGATTCGGCCCGGTTCGAGCAACGACGGGGTTCTCCGTGCCCAGTTCGCACCGGGAAGGACCGCCTGCTCGGCCCCAAGGTGCAGGCGGGCCGTATGACCCCCGTCCGCGGACTGGTCGATCATCAGCCGGTTTTCCGACGGGGCCCCGGTCCGGTCGAGAATGTTCGGATTGTCCTCCGCGCCGGCCGCGCCGCCAAGGCCGGCCGATGCCACGAAAAGCGTCACCCAGAATCCGCGTGAAAACTGCCGCGTGTTGCGCACCATTGATCTTCCCCGTTTGATCGTCGCCTGTAGGGACATACAATCAGGGAATTCTGCCCAAATTTTGGCATGCGGGTGCGAAAATACGAAAAAGGCGGCCTATTTCGGGGCCGCCTTTCGCGTCTTTCGGTGCCGTCCGGCTTTACCCCAGGACCTCGTCCTGCCTCGGCGGCGGCGGCGGATCGGGCTCTGTCTTGGGCCTGTTCCGGCGCGTGCGTATATCTTCGGCGCGCTTGACGGGGCGCGTTTGCGGAATGGCGGCCGCCTTGCGCGTGGCCGGGCGCGCCGCGGCGGCGCGGGCCGAGGGCGGGACCTCTCCGTTGAACAGCTCCTGCCGGTAGCCGGAAATGAACTTGCGCTCGGCCTCCTCGCTGTCGAAGCTCCAGATGTTGCGCATTGCCCCCTCGGCGATCAAGCCCATCACCGCCTTCTCAACCGATTGCTGCACCGCGATCTGGCGCGGTTCGTTGGTGCTGTAGCCGGCTTCGGCTTCGAGCAGCTTGTCCAGCTCGATGTAGCGGAAGACGTCGCCCTGATCCTTGATCGACGCGATCGGCTTGCGCGCGACGACGTTCGCCAGCACCTCGCCGGTCTCGGTGGACACGGCCCGGATATTGACGCTGACCACGTCGTATTTCCATTCGCGGTTTGCACCGATACCGAGATACCGCGCCCCGACACCGCCGGTATTCATGTTCGTGTCGTAGCCCACGACACCGCCGGTGATGATGATTCCCGCATGCATCAGCGGCCCGAGCACGGCGGGATTGACGTTCTGTTCGCCGCGGTACTGCTGCCGCATCCGTTCGATGATCTGGCGCTCCTGCACGACGGCTTCGAGGCTCGACCGGTCCAGCACCGAGAACCAGCGCCCGTTGGACGCGTCCTGCAACGCCTTGATGAGCAGGGGCGCGCCGGCCTGTGTCACGGCGCGCGAGAGGCTCTGCACCCTGTCACGTTCCTTGTACTGGCCGGTCAGGTCGGGGAAGTCGTAAACGGCAACGATCTGGCGCTGCGCGGGGGGCGCGATTTCGCGCAAGGACCTGTTCTGCGCCGTGAGGTTCCCGACGCTGGCGACATGTGTTCCCTCGTAAAGCTGTTCGCTACGCACGCAACCGCCGATGACGGCCACGGCTGCCAGTGCGAGAAGAATTCTTGAAATACGCGATGTCATGCGAAGCACTCGTTCCAATATGTTCCATTCCCTTGGTGGCGCCCGAACCCGCGCAACGCGCGCGGGTGACGCAGTTGGCGCGGATCAACCACCGGAGGTGACCAGCTGCGGCACCGAGATCGTCGTCGAGGTGCCATCCAGCAGGTCGATGATGTCCAGCGTGATGGCCTCGGGGGTGCGTTCGAAGGTGATCGTGGTATCGCCGAACTCGACCGTTCCCTGATCCTGCGGGTCTTCGCCGAAGATCGCGTCAGTCACCTCGGCGGACAGGGCGGAGAGAAGCCGTCCCTCCAACTGCCGGACGAACAGGTCGGCGCGGCTGTCGCGGGCATCATCCCCGGTGTCGTCCCCCGTCCCAAGCACGCCGTCGCCGTCATCGGCGTCCGACGCCGTCGCCTCGCGTTGCGCGTTGGCGATCGACAGCAGGTGCCCGCTGTTTCCCGGGTTGCCGCCGAAACTGGGATTGATGAACTGGAAGGTCAGGTCCCCCGCGGACGCGGACCCGCCGGCGAGCCCGAGAGCGATGGCCATGACCGGTAAGAAAGACCTTTTGTAACGCATGAATACCCCCGTGATTCACATGCACCATGATGCAGAACCGGATGAATTTCCAGCTTCCTAGCAGCAAATGCGGGCAAATATGTGTCCGCGTGCGATGCGGCGTTATATCACGCGCGCAGTGTTGCCCACGCACAACACCGAGCGCCGCGAAAGGCCATGGCAGATGGCGGGCCCGCCGCCATCCCGAAGCCGCCGCCAGATTGCTGCCCCGATTGCGCCCGGATTCGACGCGCAGGCGAATCTCAAGCGTGCATTTTTGGCAACAATAACAACCCAAAGGACGACTTGTTGTCTTTGCGTCGACAAACACGAGGCCGCCCGGCAACCCAAGGTTGAAAAGCGGCGAAACTTGGGCGCAATCGCGAAAAACTGTTGTCAGTCATGCGGCGCGTTAAGTATCGTTAATACACTTTCGTTGCGCCGCTTCATCAATGGATGATGCCTTTTTGATCAAGTGGAGGTCGGTATGACCACGAAGACAGCAAAACCGAGCCCCGATCCGGGCTACTCACATCCATTCGATTTCGAAGCGTCAACGAATCTTAACCGTCGGGGTGGCGGGCAACCGGCCCTCGACCGGCACATTCAGAAAGTGGGGAAAACCCGCTGTATCGAGCAGTTGACGGCGCCGCTATCCGCTTAGCCGGACGGTGGCGTGGAAATTTAATTTTCACCCAAGTGACGAGGAAATTGTCATGAAACTCTCCAAACTTCTTCTCACCTCCACAACCGCGCTCGGCCTGTCGATGACAGCCGCGGTTGCGGATAACAACGAGGCCCTCCTGAATCAGGATGGCGCCGATAACTCGGCCATTATCGATCAATCGGCAGCGGACAACAGCACCGCCGGCGTGCATGGCGGATCGAACCCGAACTCGGAAATCAACCAGGACGGCGACGACAACGATCTGGACTTCACTCAAACCGGCGATGCGCACAGCATCGGTACAGGCGATGCCTTCGTTCAGGATGACGACCACAACAAGGCGACGGTTACGCAGGATGGCGATAACCACAATTTCACCTACATGATCCAGTCGGGCGGCGGCAGCGGCCCCGTATCGAACGAGCTGATGCTCGATCAGGATGGTGACGGCAACCGTACCAAGGAAGTGCGCCAGACGCTTTCGGGTGGCAGCACTCCGAACACCATGGACATTACCCAAGACGGTACGAACCTTAGAGCCGGTGGCCGTCTGACGCAAAACGGTAGCGGCAACGCGCTGACCATCGATCAGATGGGAAGCGACAACCGTATCGCGCCGATCAACAACGCGGACCTCAGCAAAGATCCCGCGTCCGCCACCGGCTACCGTGGTCACAGCCTGGAGCAGGTCGGCAAGGACAACACGATGAACCTGACGCAGAGCATTACCGGCAACCTGATCAGTCAGGCGCGTCAGATCGGCGACTCCAACACCACCAACGCCGATATCAGCGGAGTGGACAACGGGATTAACCCGCTGACCACGTCGAGCGCGACACATGTGCCGAACGCCTTGACTTCAAGGGTCTTTCCTGGCGCATCGGGCGAAAGTGGTGCCTTGGCTGGCGCTCTCGATCAGTTCGGAAACGGCAACAATGTCGATCTGATGATC
>JAVLCJ010000229.1:0-507 GCA_031580875.1 Roseovarius sp. | reverse complement strand
GCGGCGACGGGGATGTACCCGAGTCACTGGATGATGCCTTCGAGCTGGTTATGGCAGATGTTCAGGAAGAGGAAGGCGGAGAGGCGTGACCTCAAAATCATCATCACCAGCCGTGACTCGCAGACTGGCACGGGCAAGACGACGCTGGCGCTGTGGCTGGCGCTGCACTTCGACTCGTTCGGCTTCGATGCCTCTCAGGTGACACTGCATCCGCAGGAGTTCGTCGAGCTGTACAAGGACAACCCTCCGGGTTCCGTCATCATCATGGATGAGGCTGAGCAGCTGGACAGCCGCAGGTCCATGTCGAAGAAGAACGTCGACTTTTGGAACCTCTGGCAGACCATGCGCTACCGCCAGATCACCTCGATCCTCACCCTGCCCACCCGGTCGGCACTGGACAAGCGGGGCTTGGAGCTGGCCGACATCTGGATCCAGGTGACACACCGTGGCTTCGCGCGCGTCCATGAGGTGGGTGTGGGTGATTACGATGGGCAGACGAACCCGATC
>JAVLCJ010000228.1:0-509 GCA_031580875.1 Roseovarius sp. | reverse complement strand
CTTTATACTCCCAGCGCTCGTAGGGTGAGTATGGCACGAAAAGTCCACCAAACCGGTATGGCACTGAAGAAGACCGAGTTTCCCGAGCGGTTCAAGTCCCACGCTCCATACGTGCACCACGTGGTCGCATGCGATGCACAGGGGCGTGAGCTGTTTGTCACAGATTCCGAGCCAACCTTGGCCGACGCTGTGGCTCGGTGCAACGATGCAAACGAACACCCAGAAACGTGGCCCGATGGGGTCGCGGGCTACGATGTGGTAACGCGAGACTGAAGCGATAGGGTTATATACCCTTAAGCTGCCCGGGCCGACGTACCCCACTTAAGGGTGTCGGCTTACACCTGACTGATAGGTGTCAATCCATTGATGTAATCAACCTCTTGCACTTCGACAAGCGTATGCTGCACTTCACCGTTTCCGAGTGGGTGCATATGCATATCCTCAAGCTTTCGGTTCACATCGATATAGTTTTCATGCGTATATCGGTGGTACTGTTCCTTGACGTACTG
>JAVLCJ010000227.1:0-514 GCA_031580875.1 Roseovarius sp. | reverse complement strand
GTCGACGGCGGCCCCACGATCGGCTACGGCCACCTCATGCGGATGCGTGCGCTCACCGAGGCGCTGCAGGCGACGGGACATGCGGTGCGCGTCGCGACGGCGACACCCGCGCCCGCCCGGGCGGTCCTCCCCGATGCCGTGTCGGTCGAGCCGCTGCCCGCCCGCGATGACCCCGCACCGCTGCTGGCGTGCATCGACCGGTGCGCGCCCGACGTGGTCGTCACCGACGCGTACCCCGTCGACACGGCCTATCAGGAGGCGGTGCGCGCGGTGGTCCCGCTCGCGGTCGTCGATGACGACGCCCGGCACGCGGTGTGCGCCGACTGGCTCATCAACGGCAACCTGTACGCCGCATCGCTCGCGTATGCGACGGCCGGGCCGCCGCCGGTGTGGTGCGTCGGCCCCCGCTACGCGCTGGTGCGCCGGGCGGTCCGCACCACCCGGGATGCGCCCCCCTCAGGCCGGGCGGTGATCACCTTCGGCGGCAGCGACCTCGCCGGGCTGACGCCCATGG
>JAVLCJ010000226.1:0-519 GCA_031580875.1 Roseovarius sp. | reverse complement strand
CGCGCACGCGCGAAGCAGGCCATCATCGCGATGCTCGCTGCGGCGGCGTTCACGCTCGCCATCTTCTACGCCCCGCTGGCGATCGTGGGCTTCCTCGGCGGGATCGTCGCGCTGCTGCTGCTCATCATCGGCATCGCACCCATCCTGCCGATGGCCATCACCGGGCCGATCGCCGAGCTGCTGCTGCGGCTGGGGCTGCTCGCCCTCGACGATCCCACGCTGCTGCAGCAGGATGGTCGCATGCGATGGATCGACGAGGATGTCGACGGCCCGCGCTATCGCCTGGCGAAGACGTTCGTCGCGTTCGCCGTGCACGTCGACGAGGACACCTTCGGACGCGCGGGCATGCGCGGCGGGCAGCTGCAGCGGTATCGCAGCACCGAGTCCGTCGAGGGGCTGCCCGAGGGGCTGCAGCTCGCGACCGTCGAGAAGGGTGGCGTCCGCTCGGTCGTCCCCACGCGTGAGGCCGTCAGCGAGCATGCCGGTGCCATCTGGGTGCGTACCGATCGGTGGCTGCGA
>JAVLCJ010000225.1:0-520 GCA_031580875.1 Roseovarius sp. | reverse complement strand
CCTTGCGGCCGCGGTACTCGAGCGGGGGGTCGACCGTCCGGTGACGGCGGGCCACACCTGCGCGCTCGCGGCCTACGACGAGCCCCACGCGGCGCGCGTGATCGCCCTCGTGGCCAAGGCCGGGCTCGCCGCGATCACGAACCCGCCGACGAACCTCCTCTTGCAGGGACGGCACGACGCCCCGCCGAAACGCCGGGGGATCACGCGGGTGGCCGACCTGGTGGAGGCGGGCGTGCCCGTCGCCGCCGGCCAGGACTGCCTGCTGGACGGGTTCTACCCCTATGGGCGCGCGAGCATGCTCGAGACGGCGCTGCTGACAGCCCACGCCGCCCAGTTGACGACGCCGTCGGAGCGGCAGCTGGCGTGGGCGTTCGTCGCCGAGAACGCGGCGGCGATCCTCGGCGTCCCACACGGGATCGAGCCGGGGCGACCGGCCACCCTCAACGTGTTTCCGCCCGCGGTCTCGAGTCGACATGACGCGTTGCGCCTCGGTCGGCGCCCCCGCTGGGTGATCCACGAC
>JAVLCJ010000224.1:0-523 GCA_031580875.1 Roseovarius sp. | reverse complement strand
ACGAGCCCGCGCCGATTGTGACTGACGTGTCACCAGCTGACAACACCGATCTGTCAGAAGGGCCCGTCGACATTGAAGTCACAGTCGAGGATGTCAACCTGCCAAGCCCCGACACCGTGCAGGTGCAGTTCCTTGACGGCAACGGCAGCAACATCGGCAGCCAGCAGACGCTCAATGCCAACGGAACCGCGTCGATTCAATACCCCGGGCTGGTGGGCGGGGAGAATGAGTGGGCCGCAGAGGTGACCGACAGCTTCGGTAACAGCGTGACCACCGACACGTTCACCTTCCGCGTCCCCAGCGAGCTCACCCTACGGGACGCCAACGATCCCAGCGAAATCATCGACGATCCCGACGTCGAGGCGACCGTTCGGTTCTTCGAGGAGGATGGCGAGGCGGTGTATCCCCGCCAGCCCACCAACGGCGTCATCGACATGACAGGCTTGCCCGTCGACACAGACTTCGTCGTCGGTGTCCGCGACGAGTCTGATACCTATGTCTCCCGCATCACGCTCATCGACTC
>JAVLCJ010000223.1:0-525 GCA_031580875.1 Roseovarius sp. | reverse complement strand
CCTGGCTTGCGGAGCCAGGGACCGGAGTTCAAATCTCCGTCAGGACGTTCTCGGCGGGGTCGCATCACTAAGCGGCCGCACCATCTAGGTCGGCCATGGACCACTGGCCGCAGGCCGCGGCACTGCTCGCACGCGCCGGCCACCCCGCCGCCGGCTCTGCTGCAGCCCTCGCCGATGGTGCGGCGTCGTCGGCGGCGCCCACCGCCGGTGCGGTCATCCTCGCGGCGATCGTCGCGACCGCGACGGACGGCTCGCTCGAGGGGGCGGACCTCGCAGCGACCGTCGACCGGCTCCGCAGCGCGCCCGACAGCGACCCCGTGGGTCCGCTGCTCGCGCTGTGTGACCCCACCGCCGACCACCGGATCCTTTCCGCGCGGCTGCGCGCGCAGGCCGAACGGCACCGGTGCGCCCGCGGCGACCTCGAGGACCTCTTCGGCTGATCAGCGGCGGGTCGTCCCGTCCCACTCGGCGGCGTTGTCCGCCGGCTTGTACCCCAGCAGCTCCCGCCCGGGCGCGAGCGAGTAG
>JAVLCJ010000222.1:0-534 GCA_031580875.1 Roseovarius sp. | reverse complement strand
GCGGCGCGCTCGACGTGCGCGCGACCCCGGAAGATGAACGGGAAGCCCAGCACGTTGTTCACCTGGTTGGGGTCGTCGCTGCGGCCGGTCGCCATGATGACGGTGTCCTCGCGGGCGGTCTTCGCCGTCGCGTAGTCGATCTCGGGGTCGGGGTTCGCCATCGCGAAGATGATCGGGTCCGGCGCCATCGACGCGACCATCTCGGGCGTGACGATGCCGCCGACGGACAGCCCCACGAACACGTCGGCGTCGACGAGCGCCTCCGCGAGCGTCGATGCGTCGACGTCGCGGGCGAACTCCGCCTTCAGCTCGCTGAGCTCCTCGCGGTCGGTGGTGATCACCCCCGAGGAGTCGACCATCGTGATGTTCTCCCGGCGCGCGCCGAGGGAGACGTAGAAGCGCGCGGAGGCGATCGCGGACGCGCCCGCGCCGCTGAAGACGATCTGCAGCTCATCGAGGTCCTTCTCGACGAGCTCGACGGCGTTCAGCAGCGCTGCGCCCGTGATGATCGCGGTGCCGTGCTGGTCGTCGTGG
>JAVLCJ010000221.1:0-537 GCA_031580875.1 Roseovarius sp. | reverse complement strand
CCGGGCATTTTGCCGACCTTAGCCGCTGCGCCACCGCCCGGTCGAGCGCGTGATACACCCCATCGACGGAGGCCCAGCCGGTTTCATGCCGGGTGGGAAACTTGACGCCCGCCCCCCGCGTCGCGAGCCGCATGACTTCCCGCCACGGTTGAAGCCGCGTCCGTGCCCAAGGCACCTCGGCGAATGTCCGCTGCCCGAGCCGTCGCCTGAGATGATGCGGCAGCGCGTTTGAGCGGCTCAGGCCCGGGGGGAGCGCCACCGTCGTCCAGAACTCGGACAGAGCGCCAACGCCCTCCAGCGCGCGCAGAACGGCCCGCAGATTGGCGTTTCCGGTGGGGTGGCTAACCAGCGCGCTCATCTCGCTCCTCGTAGCGCGCGTGCACCGCCTCGGCCCGCAACAGCAGACGGCGGAGGGATGCGGACCCGCTCAAGGCGTCCTCGAAGCGGCGCTCGAGGTCGCTCTTGATCCGCGTGCGGATCTCGTTCGGCATCGCGTGCCAGCCGAGCTCGTCCCGTTCGGCGCTGCTCCCCCCCGTC
>JAVLCJ010000220.1:0-541 GCA_031580875.1 Roseovarius sp. | reverse complement strand
ACGATCGTGGCTCCGCCGTTGGCCGCGGTCACTGATCGACTCTCGGCCGCGAACCCCGGCGGTGTGGCCACCGGGGTGATTGGTGACCTGGAGACGGTCATCTTCGTGGGCTTACCGCTGGTGTTGCTCGCGGGCATCATCATCATCGGCTTCATCTTCGCCGTCGGCATCCGGGGGACGTCGGTGCGATGAACCGGAACCGCGCGGTGAACGTCGGCCTGCTGATCATGGTGGTGTTCGTCGTCGCCGCGGGTGCGTCGACCATCCCCGTGACCGGCGACTTGCCCTTGCAAACCAATGACGGCTTTACGGTGGTGCTTGATCAACCGGGGACGTTCCCCGGCATCGGCGCGTTCGTCGGGAATGATACCATCTCGATCACGTCGGGGACGGTCACGGCCGACGGCACGGGCACCTTGGAGATAGATGGTTCCGACCTCACCGGCGATACGGTGCTCACAAACATCACCGTGTCCGGCACGACCGCAGAGATCGATCCGACCGATAAAGATCAGTTCGACCTCACCGGCGGGGTGACCGC
>JAVLCJ010000021.1:6433-38553 GCA_031580875.1 Roseovarius sp. | reverse complement strand
CGTGGATCCGATCATCGAGGTCACCCACAGCCCCGTGCCCATCTCGGCCAGCAGGTCGTCGCGTGTCTTGTCGCCTTGCGTGAGCGCCACGTTCCACACCCCGGGCGCGGGCGGGCTCGACGTGCCGCGCTGCGCATTCGCCGTGCTTTCCAGCCCCAGCTTGCGCGCCGTCGCCAGGTCCAGCGTCCAGCCCTGCAGGATCCCGGCCTCGACGATGGCGCGCCGCGCGGTCGGCAGCCCCTCGACATCGAACAGCCGCGAGGCACCCACGCGCGGCCGGTGCGGATCCTCGATCAGCGACAGGGCCTCGGGCAGGACGGGCACCCCGAGCCGACCCAGCAACCAGCTGGAGCCGCGCGCCACCGCCGCGCCGTTCGCCGCCGCCAGAAGATGCCCGATCAGGCTGGCCGAGATCCGTTCGTCGAAGAGCACCGGATAGGCCCCGGTATACGGTCGCCGCGCGCCGACGCGGGCCGCGGCCCGTTCCCCGGCACTGCGCCCGATGTCGGCCGGGCCGCGCAGGTCAGACCGGAACACGCGGGAATCGGCGTCGTGATCGCGCTCCATCCCCGTGCCCTCGCCCGCGATGGCCACGCAGGACAGCGCCCGGCTGCTGCGGGCATACCCACCCGAGAACCCGTTGGTGGCGGCCATGTGAACATCACGATAACTGTAGGCGGCACTGGCCGACTGAACCTGCGTCACGCCCGCGACGGCCAGCGCGGCGGCCTCGGCCTCGCGCGCCTCCGCCTCCAGCACCGCCGGGGCGGGTTCCGGGGCCGGGTCGGCCAGCTCCAGCGCGGCGTGATCGCGTGCTTGCGCCAGCGCCTGCGGGTCAGCCAGCCCGGCATTGGGATCCTCCGGCGCCTCGCGCGCCATCGCCACCGCCCGCTCGGCCAGCGCGGCCAGTGTCTCGGGGCTGGTATCCGAGGCCGAAACACAGGCCTGCCGCCGCCCCACCAGAACCCGCAATCCAAGGTCGGTGCCCTCGGCGCGCTCGGCCTGTTCCAGTTCACCGGCGCGCACGTCGATCGTCACCGCGCGGCCCGATACCGCCATCGCGTCGGCCGCGTCGGCGCCCGCACCGCGCGCCGCCGTCAGCAACGCATCCGTCAGTTTTTCCAGCGTTTCGCTCATCGCCTGCCTCCTGTCGCCAGAGACAGGTAGGCTTCCCCGCCCCCCTGCGCAAGTCACAGCAGGGCGGGGCACGCCGCCGGGGCACTATCGCAGGCGCTGGCCGTTTGCCGTGATCTTGCCGTCGGGCTGCACCTCGATCGTCGAGACGAGCGTATCCTCGCCCTCGCCGGGCACGGCGAACATGCCCATCATCATGCGCATGCTGGTGGCCTGTTCCTCGGGCAGCAGGCCCATGTCGATCAGCCTGTCCAGCACCCCGTTGCCGCCGACCAGCTTCAGGTCGACCTTCCCGTCTGGGGCCGGCAGCCCCTCGAAGGTCTCGGTATCGCTGTTGTCGAAGGTGAAGGCACCCGTGCCGCTCAGCTCGGCGCCCACGGCCCGCAGCACCAGATCGTTGAGCGTCAGCGACTCCAGATCACCGGGCATGGTGGCGCCGTCCTCGACATCCTCCAGACCCTCCGCATCCATCACGTCAACCAGCAGCCGCGCCTTGCCGGCAACATCCACGAGGAACGTGGCCGGATCATGCGGCAGCTTGCCCTGCGGGTCGAAAAGGCTCCAGATCGAGTCGGACATCGTGAAATCGCCGAGCTTCAGCGACAGCGCGAAATCCTGCGTTTCCTCGCTTTGCGCGACGGGCATCTGCAGGCCGAAGCGGGTCTCGTCCAGTTGCAGCCCCACCGGGAACGGCAGGTCGCTGCTCATCGCCTCGATCTGCAGGTCGTCGGCGGCGACATCATAGGTCAGGCCATCCGCGGACATGGCAACGCTGAAGCGCCCGCTCTCCGAGGCGTTGCGGCCCTGCAGGCTCTGGCCGTCCTCCTCGAACATGTATTCGCTCGCCCCGCCGACATAGGAAAAACGGCCATCGACGGCGAACCCGGCAGCCAGCATCGCGGGCATGTCGCGGGTGTCGAGGTCGCGCGGCAGGCTGGACGTGCCGGCGAAGTTCGTGCTTTCCGCGCCGCCCTGCGCCCGCAGACGGCCCTCGCCCTCCGGGTCGGCCATGTCGATGCGGTAGCGCACCGTGCCCGTGCGCACGTTCTGGACAGACCGCCGCAGCCCGTCCACCATCATCTCGGTGCTGCCGCTCAGCGCCTCCAGCGTCATCTCGGCCTGCCCGATATCAACCGGCTCACCCTCGACGATCAGCTCCGCCAGTCCCAGCGTCATCGCGTCCGCGGCATAGTCGTAGCGCATCGCACCGGGGTCGCCCGACACCGTCATCTCGAAAGCGTCCGTGCTGTAATCCAGCGCCATTTCCACCTGTTCACCCTCGGAGTCCAGCACGACCCCCATCGGCACGCCATCCGGGATCGCGACCGAAACGGTGCCGTCGCCGTTATCGGAAAATCGCATCTCGGCCACACTCAGCGTCGCCCGGTCGCCTTCCTCCGGCGCCTGCATGACCAGCCGGATATCCGTCACGCTCAGCGTGTCGCCCTGCATGGCCTCCTCGCTGGTCACCGCGTAGCCGAACCCGGCCATGTAGGCTTTCCAGTCGCCCCATACCTGCGCGGGCGTCACCTCGGCCACGGCGGCCGAGCCCGAAATGAAAACGCCCAGTGCCGCCACGGGCAGCGCAAATGTCCTGTCGAAGGTCATGACCCGTCCTTCTCGATTGAAAGTCATCCACAGCTTCCGCGCAGATGGCGGCCGGGTCAAGCAAACAATCCATACGGCGCCATGCCCCTGACGCATGTTGCCCGACCTGCCCCCCTGATGCGCCAGATCGGTCGGACAAAGGCCGCGGGAGACTTCCGGGCGGTGAAGGGGCGTTTCGAAATCCGCCATGGCGATGCCCTGTCCTCGGTGACTTTCAACTGCAAAGACACAACTATCCGGATCACGACACCGCGCCATGGAGACGTTCTGGTTGAGGTCTTATGTGATCCGCGCGGACTGGCCGTTGTGCCCCCAAGTTCCGGTGGGCAAAGTCATGCGCTGATGCAAAGCCGGGTTTCGAGCAACGGGCGCTGATGTCGCTTATGGGCCGCAATGATCTTTTTGGCTTTTTTGCCGGTCTGAAACGGCCGGGCCGGGATCATGGCAGGGCTAACACCGACCAAATGGGTCTCCGGCAATGTTGCCTGCGGTTGGTCGCGCAAAACCGTGGCAGACATCGAACCTACAAAAAGCGTTTCGGCAGGCGCGCCATTGGCCAGAATGATCTCGTGACGGTCCAGCATGATATGATGATAGCTGACAGGCTCGATCGCGCGTACGATCTCGATCCCGGGGAGGCCGACAAGGCGGAAGGCGGCGATCAACACCTCTTCTTGCCCGCAAATTCGCCGGGCGATCCGCGAGGCAACCAGAATTCGGTGCTGGCGTGAGACCAAGAGATCACGCTCCGGCACGCCACCGCCCAAAGCACCCGCCGCGATCCGGATCGGCAAAAGGCGGGGTTCGCGGTAGAGTTCGATCGCACGCACGTGGCGCACGTTGGTCGCGACGATGGTGCGGGACTTGCCGGTCTGGGTGATAATCTCATCGCCCGCCTCAAGCTCGCACACCTTGCGGTCCCCCTGCGGCGTCTGAAGCTCGGTATCGGCAACAAAGCAAACGACCGCAGACGAAACCGAATCGATACCGATCTCGATGAGATCCCAGTTGCCGCCGGTGCCGCCTGTACCAAACACCTCGAGGTTTTCGACCGCGCGATTCATTGTCAGAAAGCCAAGGCTGCCATTGCCGTATGAACCGGTGCTCGTCACGCCACCATCCTCGATGACATGCGTGCCGGGCTGCGGCGGATCGGTTCCCGCCATGACAGTGGTGAATGTTGCATCACCGCTATCTACCAGTTCCTGAATATCGACCTCTTCGCCGTCGATCTTGATTTTGTAAATTTCGGGCTGATTGCTTCGGTCGAATTTAATCGACACGCCCCGGACAGGATCGTCAAACGCCACTTCCACGGTCTCGCTGCCGTCGGCACTGACCTGTGCGCCGTCGTTAGTATTGGGGCGCGATATCGTATCGACATTCGCGGTTATCGTGTAGCCGACCGTGCCGTCTTGCGTGTTGATCGTACCGGTATGACCATTGCTGTAGTCGTCTATGACATCCTGAAAAGCCAAGCCCAACCTCAACCGTTTTTTTCAATACCGCCAAAAGTGCTTGTTTTGATTAATTCAGGGCACTTTTTCGCAGAAACCTTCCGGCGGGAAACCAATGACGGTAAAATGCGGCGAAACTATGGATGAAAGAAACAAAGACGCCAAAATACACTGAGTCATTGCGCTGCAATTTTCCATGCGGGGTTTGGCCCAACATTGGCCGATTTTCAGCACTTCGGAAGGCATGGCGTCGATTTGTCAAACCTGGGCATCAGTTCAGCGACATTGTCCACGTCGGACATCACCCGGAGGCGACCAAACAGCTCAGGTCATGACGTCCCCGCATTCCCGACGGCGCAAGCAAGCGCCAGGTACGCAATTGATCGACCCTCAGCTTCGGGCCTGTCTACCGCCCCTGACCGGGTCGCCCAAGGATACCCGGCCATGTCCCGGCACCCGGCGTCCATCGGGGACCTCGTATCGGGCGGAGAGCACTGGAAATCTTTCCGGCCCCGCGTTACCACCAAGGTCGCAAACAGCCCCGGGGGACGGACATGCAGGGAAAGACGGTACTCATCACCGGCGCAAGCCGCGGGATCGGCGCGGCGGCGGCCCGGACATTCGCCGCGGCGGGGGCCAATGTCGTGCTGGCCGCCCGCAACGGGGACGCCATCGCGGAACTTGCCGGTGAAATCGGCAACCAGGCCGTCGCCGTGCCCTGCGACGTGTCCCGCTACTGGGAGGTCGACGGCGCCGTCGAGGCCTGCCGCAAGGCGTTCGGCGGGCTGGACGTGCTGATCGGCAATGCCGGCGTGATCGAGCCCATCGCCCCGCTCTCCGCGGTCGATCCGGCCGCTTGGGGTCAGGTGATCGACATCAACCTCAAGGGCGTCTTCCACGGCATGCGCGCGGCGATGCCGGTGATGCAGGCGCAGGGCGCGGGCACGATCATCACCATCTCCTCGGGCGCGGCGCACAACCCGCTCGAAGGCTGGAGCCACTACTGCGCCTCCAAGGCCGGGGCAGCCATGCTCACCCGCTGCGCCCACGAGGAAGCGGCGCAGGACGGCCTGCGCATCATGGGGCTGTCGCCCGGCACCGTGGCCACCGACATGCAGCGCGAGATCAAGGCCAGCGGCATCAACCCGGTCAGCCAGCTCGACTGGTCCGACCACATCCCGGCGGACTGGCCGGCGCGCGCGCTCCTGTGGATGTGCGGGCCGGACGCCGACGGCTATCTGGGGCAGGAAATCTCGCTGCGCGATCCCGACATCCGGCAACGGGCGGGGCTCGCATGATCCGGCTGGACAAGGACGGCGGCCTGTGGACCGCCACGATCGACCGGCCGGACAAGGCCAACTCCCTCACCGAGGACATGCTGACCGAGCTGGCCGAGATCGCCGAATCCGCGATCGAGTCGCGCTGCCTCGTCCTGACCGGCACGGGCAAGGTATTCTCGGCCGGCGCCGACCTCGAGGCCGCCAAGGCCGGGCTGGCCACCTCGCCCGTCTGGGAAAGGCTGTCCGCGGCCATCGCCGGGCTGCCGGGGCTGAGCATTGCCGCGCTCAACGGCACGGTGGCCGGCGGAGCGATGGGCATGGTGCTGGCCTGCGACCTGCGCGTCGCGGCGCCGCAGGCCAAGGCGTTCTACCCGGTGATGAAGCTGGGTTTCCTGCCGCAGCCTTCGGACCCGCAGCGCCTGACCCGGCTTGTCGGGCCGTCGCGCGCGCGGATGATCCTGATGGCGGGTCAGAAGATCGACGCCGAAACCGCGCTGGCATGGGGGCTGTTCGACCGGCTGACCGATCCCGACGCGCTGCTTGATACCGTGCACGAGCTTGCCGCCGACACGCTTGCTGCCGATCCGGTCCACGCGGCCACGATCAAGGGCATGTGCCGGGGCTGACGCGGCGCCGCGCGGCGTTACCGCCGCGCCCGCAGCACCACCTCGCCACCCGCCATCATGATCAGCGCGCCGGTCGCGTCGATGTCGAACCGCCGCACGCGGCCCAGCGCATCGAAGAAACGCTGTTCCTGCGCCATCAGCGCCTCGGCGCAGGCCATCCGCGTGGCCGCCACCGGCCCGACCGACACGCCTTCGCCGCCGACGTCCATCCGCCCCGTATACCGGTTGCAGCCGCCCCGCCCGGCAATCCTGCCGTCCGGGCGCACCTGCAGCGTCACGCGGCTGGCATCGATCAGCCCCAAACCGCCGATATCCTCCACGACCCACGCCGCCCCGGTCAGCAGCGACACTGGCGCCCCGCCGCACCCGCGCAGGATCCGGCCCGGCCGCTCGATCCGCACGGTCTGGGGATGGGGCATGCCGGTCATGCTGTCCCGGCAGATCGTCTCGGCCACGCGCAGGCGCAACGCCGGCGCATCGATGCCGTAGACGAAAGCGCCGTCACGTATCACGGGGTCGGGCAGACGCGCCTCGATCCTCTCCGCGCCGTATCCCGCGACCAGCGTCAGCCTGTTGCCGTCCAGCTCCAGCGTCCAACCCGGCTCGTTGCCCCGGGCACGCCACGGCCCCGCGTCGGCCGGCGGCACGATACGGCATTCCGGCAGGGCCTCGCCCCGCAGCTCGATCATCGCCCGGTCGCCCCTGGTCCGCACCGCCGTCGCCCCGTCGGCCGAGACATAGGCCGCGCCCGAGGCGGCGCGCGCCTGCGCCAGCTCGACCACGTCCTGCCCGGTATCCAGCAGCGCCCTGTCCCCGGCGAAACCCAGCCGCAACCGCCGGTCGCCGCAGGCAAGATCGCTGGCGAAACCCAGCGGGGTGTAGGGCCGCAGCGTCACCTCGCCCAGCGCCACGTCCGCGACCCCGGGCGCCACCGGCACCGGCGCGCTGACCCAGCGCGCCGTCCCGCCTACGAACACCGCCACGCGCAGATCGGCGGCGACCCTCACCGGCACCTCGACGGCAAAGGGCAGCGGCACCTGTGCCCCCGCCAGCGGGCGGCGCATGACCGCAAGGCTCGTGTCGTTGAAGCCGCGCGCCTCCACCGCGATTTCCGCCTCCGGCGGTAGCGCGATCCGCGCGGCATGGGTCGCCGTCCCGGATATCTCGCGCGTTTCCGCCCCGGCGACCGTCACCGCCATGGCCAGAAACGCCGCAACCAACGTGCCGAATCGCAGTATCATTGAAATCCCCCGTGACCACCGCGCGATAAGCCTACGCCCGCGCCGGTTACCGGGCAACAACACGTGCGCCCTACGGCCTTTTGCGGCGCCGGCCCGGTGTCTTCGAATGGAAACCCGGCGGGCGCTTGGCGACCCACCGGATGAACTTCGCCAGCCGCGGATGCGCCCGCAGCGCCTCGATGCTGTCATAGGCGCGCGCCAGTTCCGCCTCGGTCAGCGTCGCGTGGATCTCGTTATGGCATATCTGGTGCAACAGCACGGTCGGGCCGCCCTTGCCGCCCTTCAGCTTCGGCACGAGGTGGTGCAGGCTCTGCCGCGCATCCGGCGGGATGGGCCTGCCACATAGCGGGCAAACGGGGTGGGCGTCCGTGTCGATGGCTTGATCCTTCGGCTGCTTGCAGGCAAGAGAATGGCGGTATCGCGCGACTTGGCAAGAGGCACCGCATGATCCGGCCTTCACCCGTTCCCCCGCGGCCCGGCGCATGACCGGCGCGCTTGTCATCGGCGCGGGGCCGGCCGGGCTCATGGCGGCCGAAGAAATGGCGCGTGCCGGTCTGCCCGTCACCGTGGCCGAGGCCAAGCCGTCGGTGGCGCGCAAGTTCCTGATGGCCGGGAAGTCCGGGCTCAACATCACCAAGGCCGAGCAATTCGACGATTTCCTTGCCGCCTTCGGAACCGCCGCGCCCCGGCTGCGCCCGATGCTGGCCGCCCTTGGCCCCGCCGACGTGTGCGACTGGGCCGAGGCGCTCGGGGAACCCCTCTTTACCGGCTCGACCGGCCGCGTCTTTCCAACGGCGATGAAGGCGTCACCGCTCCTGCGGCACTGGCTTGCCCGGCTGTCGCGGCGCGGCGTCACGCTCGAAACCCGGTGGCGTTGGCAGGGCTGGCAGGGAAACGACGTGGTGTTTGACACGCCGGATGGCGGGCAGGTCATCACGCCCGACGTCACCGTGCTGGCCTGCGGCGGGGCCAGTTGGGCCCGGCTGGGGGCAGATGGCGCGTGGGCGGGCCACCTGCCGGGCGCCACCGCGCCGTTCCGCCCCGCCAATGTTGGGCTTCGCGTGGGCTGGTCGGCCCATATGCCACGGCACTACGGACAGCCCATCAAGGGCGCGCGGCTCGTCGCCGGGCCGCTCGCCTCGCGGGGGGAGTTCGTGATCTCCGAACGCGGGCTTGAAGGCGGCGGCATCTATGCCGTTTCGGCGGCCGTACGCGACGGCGCGCCGCTCACGCTCGATCTGGCCCCGGACCTGACGCTTGAGCGGCTGCGCCAGCGGCTCGCCCGGCCCCGCGGCAAGACAAGCCTGCCCAACCACCTGCGCAAGACGCTCGGGCTGGACCCGGCCAGGCAGGCCCTGCTGATGGAATTCGGCCGCCCGCTGCCCGATGACCTCGCCCCGCTGGTCAAGGCGCTGCCGGTCGCGCATGACGGGCCCCGCCCGCTGGACGAGGCGATATCGACCGCCGGCGGGCTGCGGTTCGACGCGCTGGACGACCGCCTGATGCTGCGTGACCGCCCCGGCACCTTCGCCGCCGGCGAAATGCTGGACTGGGAGGCGCCGACAGGCGGCTACCTGCTGACCGCCTGCCTCGCGACGGGCCGGTGGGCGGGCCGGCACGCGGCGCGGTACGCGCAGGGCGCGGTCGCGGGCTGACGGCCGCCCGGACCTTACGGCACGACAGGCGGCCCCTGGATCGGCGCTGTCAACCTCCGCTCCGCAATGGCATTTTTCGGACCTGTATCGGGCGCGCGCCCGCTTCCGGCGCGCGATGGGCGCTTGCGATCCGGCGAACGGGCCGGGCGAAGGCAGCTCTGCAGAGCCGACCGAAAGGCAAGGGCAAGCTGGATCGGCACCGGGGTTTCTTTGTCGAAATCATCGAGCAGGATGGTGACATCACGTTACCCGGGCTGAGTGCAGCCCTGTCCGACGTAACGCGTTTTCAGGCGCAGCTTACCGCTATCGGCAAGTTCCGTCACTTGTTGGGCTACACGTATAACAACGTCACTGGTTACGACCTCTACGCACCGGACGAATGCTGGAACTGCTTCACGGCCGCCAGCCATCTCGCAGGCTAAAGGCGGGACACTGAGCCAGCAGGTGGATGCCGCCCCCGCGCCGCGGCATATGGCCAGCTGACGCGCCCGCCCGAAAAACAGCCCACGCTTTGACATTGCCCGCGTTTTGACCAAAGTTGCGCCGACGGGCCGGCAGGCCCCGACGGATTGACGCGGGCGGTGATCGGACATGGACGGCAAGACCACTTTGGGCATCGTTCTGATGATCGCCTTCTCGCTGCTGGCGCCCCTGCAGGACAGCGCGGCCAAGCTGATCGGCGGGGCGGTGGCCGTGGGCGTGATCGCGACGACGCGTTTCGTTTTCCAGGCCGCGCTTCTGATGCCGCTGGCTGCCGCTTTCGGCTGGCTTCATCGGCCCGACGGGGCCGAGGCGGGGTTGCACGCGGCGCGGGCCGTCCTGCTGCTTGTCGCGACAGCTTTCTTCTTTATCGCCCTTCGCTACATGCCGATCGCGGATTCCATCGCGATCTTTTTCGTCGAGCCTTTCATCCTCACCCTGCTTGGCGGTCTTCTGCTGGGAGAACCGATCGGGCCGCGCCGTTACGTGGCCTGCAGCATCGGCTTTGCCGGCGCGTTGCTGATCATCCAGCCCAGTTTCCAGGAAGTGGGGCCGGTTGCCCTGCTGCCGCTGGTCACGGCGCTGTGCTTTGCCTTCTACATGATCCTGACGCGCCGCATGGCCACGCGGATGCATCCCATCACGCTGCAAGCCTATACCGGGCTGGCGGCCCTGGGTATCGCGCTGCCGGTGCTGTGGGCCTTTGACGGCTCGGGCGTCGCCGCCCTCGATCCCGCGTGGCCGGGCGCGCGCGACCTTTGGCTGCTTGTGCTTCTGGGCGTCGTGGCGACGCTCGGGCATGTCTGCATCAGCTTCGCGTTGTCGCTGGCGCCGGCATCGCTACTGGCGCCGATCCAGTACCTCGAGATCGTCAGCGCGACGATCTTCGGCTTCTACATCTTCGGCGACCTGCCGGATGCCCTCGGTTTCGCGGGGATCGCGCTGATCGTCGGTTCGGGGTTGTTCGTCTTTTTCCGCGAACGTCACCTGCAGCGCCGCCCGGCGCCACCACCCTGATCAAGGGGTCGGCCAAGCGGGGACAGTCGCGCCCAGCGCGCGGACCGATTCCTCGAGCATGGCTTCCGGCAGGATCACCAGCATCTTGGGCGCGGTCAGCGCAAGGTGCACCGGCCCAAGGGCCGTGTTGGACGTGCCCACGCGTCCGTCAGGCGCGAAATTGATCCCGCCGATGGGCCAGCGCAGCCCGTCGGAGACGCCCTCGACGGCGCCCATCGGGAACAGCGAGACCTCGCATCCCTCGGGCAGGTCGAGCGCAAGCGAGGGCGGCGCGAGGAAAACCAGCTCCTCGCTGCCCAGAAGGATACAGCGGTGCTGGGGGTTGCGCACCAACGTGTTGTAGGCCGCCAGCTGATGATCCAGCCGCGCGCCGGAAAACCCGATGCCGATGACCAGCGGCGCCGCGATGTTTTCAAGGCACTTGTCGAAATCCGTGTTGTGCTGATCCGGAATACGGTGCAGGGAGTCCGGGGGCAGAGTATCGCGCGCCGCCACGCTCAGGCTGTCGAAATCCCCGATTATCGCTTCCGGGGTCACCCCGTGGGCCAACGCCGCGTCGGCCCCGCCATCGGCCGCGACAAGCCGGGGCGCCAACGCACGGGAGCGCGCGATCCGCGCGTCCGTCACTTCGGCACCACCGATCAAGGTCACCGGCGCGTCTGAGCATACAATCATCGAAAACATCCCCAACTGTTGCCAGTTCATGAAACAAATCACATTCTGACCACGAAATGATACGCTAAAATTCTAAGAATCGGGCCTCTTTGGTCCTGCCTGCGAATGTAGACACGGCGGTTGCAGGTGCAGCAGAGCGAGCATTCATCATGGTCAGTACAAGTAAGATCCTCACCGTTTCCTATGGCACGTTCTCGTGTACGCTGGAAGGCTTCGACGACTCGTTCGAAACCATGAAAGCGATCGCGGAGTATTTCAGGGATCTGGCCGCGGACGACCGATATTTCGGCGCGGAACCGCCGACCCCGGACGCCGAGATGCTTGCACGGATCGCCGAGCGCGAGATTTCCCGCCACGTTCAGGCGCGGGAGGAGCGCGGCAAGATCGTGCTGCGGGCCGACGAGGCGCAGGAAGCAGCCGAGGCGCCGCCCGCCGCGGCGGACGTTGCGACCGCCCCTGCCGAACCGGCCGAGGAAGCGGCACCCGCCACGCCCGAAACGACCGCGGACGCGGCATCGCCGCCCACCCGTGAGCAGACGGCGGCAATTCAGGCGGAAGCCCCCTTGGCCGACAAGGAGAGCGGCGCCCCGCAGGAACCGCCCGAAGAAACAGTCGCGCCCGCCGAGCCCGCCGAGGCGGCCGAAGAGCCTGCGCCCGACACTATGGCGGAGGTTGCGCCCCCCGAGGCATCGACGAGACCGAGCGCCGAAGCCGAAACGAGCGAAGCACCGCGAGAAGCGCCGGCCCCCGAAGAGCAACCGGCAGAGATGGTCGATGAGGCGGAACCGGCCGAGGCCGCCGAACCTCCGCAGGAAGACCAACCCGCCGAACACGCCGAAGCGGCGCAAATCGCCCCATCACCCGCCGAGGCCGCGGATGAGGAGCCCATCGAGATCGCCGACGAGGAGACGGAGAAACCTCGCGGCGGCGCGGGCGATGCCGTTGCGGAACCGGCCCAAACGGCGGAGGACACCAGCATCGCGGCGCGGCTGCGCCGCATCCGGTCGGTCGTGTCCATGTCGTCATCCGCGTTCACGACAGACGAATACAGCGAAGACGAACATGCGCAGGATTTCGGCGTCGCGCCCACCGAACCGGACATGGCCGAGGAAAGCGACACCACCGGAACCGGCGATTTTTCGGATATCAGCGCCATCCTGGAAGGGAGCGCAAGCCAAGCCGACCACACGCCGCCGAAGTCTGATCGTGACCGGCAACCGGCCGAAACGGCCGGGGAAGAATCCCCCGCGCAGGAGGACGTCGAACTGGCACGGGACACGCTGGCCGAACTGCTGGCCGACTCGATGCCCGAACCCGAGCCCGCCCCGGTCAGCGAGCCCGACGCCGAGCACATACCGACCGGGGAAAGGCCGACGCGGGAACAGGCACCGGAGGCCGAGCCCAAGGACGAGACCGCAACGCCGGAAGACGCGACCGCGGCCCGGGTGTTCAAGGTCACCCGCAGCGAGTTCGAGACCGCGTTTGAAGCCACCGAAACGGAGGTCGACGAAGGCACGGAGCTCAATCTTTTCGATGAATCGACAGAAGATTTCGACACCGGCGAGACGACGCTGAGCCCCGAGGAGGAGGCCGAGCTGCAACGCGAGCTTGCGGAAGTCACGGCCGAACTTGCCGGGCCCGGGAAGGACGCCGAGACCACGGCGGATCAAGCGGAGCAACGAGAGGACGACACGGACACCGGGAGGACACCAGAGGCGCCCGAGGCCGAGCCAGCCACGACACCGCCCGAGGCCGAGTCGAGCGGCGATGCCGGGCAGGCACCGGTCCGCGGGGCGGACAAGCTGGCCCGGGCCGATGATTCCGACCTGTCGCGGATTTTCGAGGAAGCCGACCACCAGCGCGAGCAGCCGGAATCCAACCAGCGTCGCCGCGCCATCCAGCATCTGCGCGCCGCGGTCGCCGCGACACGGGCCGAGGAACGTGGCACCGAGGGGCTGACACAGGGCGTGGACGACACGCCATTCCGGTCGGACCTTGCCAGCGCGGTACGTCCGCGACGCCCGCGGGCAGGTGACACCGGGCGCGACCAACGGCCAGAGGGATCGCGCGCCGCGCCCCTTAAACTGGTGGCCGAACAGCGGGTCGATACACCGCGCCAGCCGGTTCGGCCTCGTCGCGTGTCCAAGCCCACCGAAACACAGCCATCCGCTGGGGGGGATGCCGGCGGCCGCGGTTTCTCGGAGTTTGCCGAGGACGTCGGCGCGACGCAGTTGCCCGACCTTCTGGAAGCCGCCGCCGCCTACATGGCCGATGTCGAGGGATTTCCCCAATTCTCGCGCCCGATGCTGATGGGCAAGCTGAAAGAGGTGGAAAAAGAGGGATTCTCCCGCGAGGACGGGCTGCGCTCCTTCGGGCAGCTGTTGCGGCAGGGCAAGTTGCAGAAGATCCGGGGCGGACGTTTCGCCGTCACCGAGGAAACCGATTTCCGCACCGAGGCCCGCCGGGCCGGATGACCGGACACCGCGGCAACACCGTGAAACGGTCGGAAGTCCGGCCCTCTCGGTGCGTTCGGCCCCGTTGTGCCCACCGGGGATTTGAAATCCGCCGCGCCGCTGCCATGTTATCGGTAGAGGGTTGCAAGCGTGAAGGAGCACGGGGCGCATGACCTACACCAAGGACGAAACCGCCATAGCCCGGCTGACGCCCGAACAGTACCGTGTCACCCAGCAGGACGGCACGGAACGGCCGGGGACCGGGGAATATCTGTATAACAAAGAACCCGGAATCTACGTTGATATCGTCTCGGGCGAGCCGCTATTCGCATCGGCAGACAAGTACGAATCCGGCTGCGGCTGGCCCAGCTTCACCAAGCCGCTGGTACCCGCGCATATCACCGAGTTGCGGGACACCAGCCTCGGCATGATGCGTACCGAAGTACGCAGCAGCCACGGCGACAGCCACCTGGGCCATGTCTTTCCCGACGGCCCCGCAGACCGGGGCGGCTTGCGCTACTGCATCAACTCGGCCAGCCTGCGGTTCATCCATCGCGACGACATGGAGAGCGAAGGCTACGGCGCCTACCTTGATCAAGTGGAGGAAAGATCATGACCGAACGCGCAGTTCTCGCGGGGGGATGTTTCTGGGGCATGCAGGATCTGATCCGCAAGCTGGACGGCGTGATCAGCACCCGCGTCGGCTATACCGGCGGCGATGTGCCGAACGCCACCTATCGCAATCACGGCACCCATGCCGAGGGGATCGAGATCACCTTCGACCCGGTGAAAATCAGTTACCGGCGACTCCTGGAGTATTTCTTCCAGATCCATGACCCGACCACGCTGAACCGCCAAGGCAACGACGTCGGCATGTCTTACCGGTCGGCCATCTACGTCGTGGACGACACGCAACGGCAGGTTGCGCTCGACACCATCGCGGACGTGGAGGCCAGCGGCCTCTGGCCCGGCAAGGTCGTGACCGAGGTGGAACCGGTCGGCGATTTCTGGGAAGCCGAACCGGAGCATCAGGATTACCTTGAACGCTTCCCGCAGGGATACACCTGCCATTTCCCGCGGCCCGATTGGGTCTTGCCGAAGCGCGACGCCGCCGAGTAACCGCGTCAGCCGGACAATATCCAGTCCACCGCGTCGGACAAGTCGGCGCAGACGCGGCTCGGCGCCGGATCGGCCCGGCTCTCGTCGCCCGGTCGATACTTGCCCGTCCGTACCAGCACCGACGCCCCCAGCCCGGCGCGCAGGGCCCCGGCGATGTCGGCTTCGGCATCGTCGCCCACCATCACGGCGTCAGCGGCATCGCACCCCATGCTGGCCAGCGCGGCCGCGAAGAAATCCGGCGCCGGTTTGCCCAGCACCTGTGCCTTGGTGCGCGCGGCGTATTCCAGCGCCGCGACGAAGGCGCCGGCGTCGATGCTGAGCTCGCCATCGCTGTCCTTGAAACTGCGATTGGCGGCCAGCGCGACCAGCGCAGCACCCCCGTGCAGGGCGCGGAATGCAGCGTTCATCGCGTCATAGGTGAAATGCTGCGCCGCGTCGCCGACCACGACGGCGCCGGGCTTGCCGTCTTGCGGCAGATCCGCGAAATCCTCTTCAAGGTCGGGATGGACCAGCAGGTGAGGCGTCACACCATCGCGCGTCAGCGTCTCGACCGCCGCGCGCGCGGGTGTGAAAAGCTCCTCCGGGGCAATGTCGAACCCCATCTCCGCCAGCTTGCCCAGCAGCACACGGCGGGGGTCGCGCGTCGAATTCGTGATAAACCGGACCGGCAAATCCGCACCGCGCAGCCGGGCCACGGCCGCGACGGACCCGTCAATGGCCTGCCCGCCCTCGTACAGGACACCCGACAGGTCGAGAAGAACAGCCTTGATCATCGCTCAACCATGGCAATGCCGCGGGACGCGGTCAATCGCTGCCCCGTCAGGCCGCCCGGGAGCCGCCGTAGGCATGCTGGCGCACCGCCTCGGGCGTTTCGCCGTACTTGCGGCAGAACCATTTCTTCATCAGCGTGACGTTCGAGAACCCGCAAGCCACGGAGACCTCGTTCAGCGGCATGCTCGTCTGGGTCAGCAGGCTGCGTGCCCGTTCCAACCGCAGGTCACGGTAAACCTTGAGCGGGGTCTGCTCCAGCAATTCGCTGAACCCACGTTCCAGCTTGCGGGGGCTGACTTCGAGGATATCGGCTATCTGGCCGACGGTCAGCGTGTCCTCGAGGTGGTCGAGCATGATCTGCAACGCCTCGCTGATCACGAGGTTGCCCTGTGCCATGCGCTTGTACCGCCAGTGTTCGCCCGTCGGCGTCTCGGATTCGGGTTCGCTCAGGCCCAGATACCGTGACAACGCCGCGCGCGTGAATTCACCTTCGCGGGCACCGACCAGCTCCACGATCATGCGCATGGCGGCGGCCGGGCTGATGGCGCTGCTGAGCGACTTGTGATGGCATGTCGCGGCCTCGACCATGTCAAGGCCGCGCCCGCATTCCCCGACGCCGGGGCGGAAATCGGGATGAACGGCAACCTGCTTGGCGCCGAGCACGCCCGCGACGAGTGGCACGAAGATGGCCGAGCCCACGACACAGACGCGCGCCGCGTTCCGGATGCCGGCGCGCAACCCGTTGAGGGCCGCACCTGTCGGCCGCCAAGGGGTATCCAGCCCTCCGACCAGCACCAGCGTCTGGTCCGGGCCGCAGATCGGCGCTTGGGACAGGGCGTCGGCGCCACAAACGTGCGACCATGCATACGCCTTGTCCCCCACCATGCGGTTGGCGGCACGCAGCACGTCGATGCAGCCTTCGGCCGCGTGCGCCACCCGTTCGTTTTGCGTGATGAATACAAAATCCCCCGACAGGCTGCGCCTTGCGAGCGTGGGAGCGGCGACAGCGGAACGGGCCGTTTCAAGGTTTTCAAGATACATGACAGATCTTCCTTTCCTCGTTTTGCGCGGAGCCCTGAAATCCGCCGGTGACTTTTCTCAGCTTGTGTTCTTCAACGATGTCTCGACCGCGTGCAGGAATGATCCCGCCGACGAGCTGGCCGACAACAGCAGATAGGCATCCCCGCCCGTGCGGATGATCAGCACGCCGAGATGCTCCATGACCGTGCGATGCGCATCATCCACGGCAAAGGCATCGCGGTGCAGATCGAGCGGGCAGATCCGCTCCAGCGCGGCGCGGGACATAGGCCCGTCAACGCTCAGCCCGGTCCAGACATCCGTCTGGTCGGTTGTGTAGACCTTGCCCTTGAGTTTGTCCGCCACGACACGTTCGGCATCGGGGGTGGCATGCGTGAAAATCACGAACCCCTGATCCGGGGTCAGCCTGACAAGACGTGCGCCGTCCGCGGTGACGACGGATTTTCCCGGCTCGGGCAACGCGGCACCGTAAGCATCCTGTACGGCCTTTTCGGCGTCGGCCTCGCCGCCAAGGGGCAGCGCGACAGAGACGATGGCCATATCGGCCGGCGCGGTGACGCGCGTGTCTCCGACGGCGAGATCGGTTCCCGCCAGCGGCGGGGCGGAGGTGAGGGTATAGTCAGGCACGCAGACGCTCTCCTTCCGGGTCGATGAAGTGGGCCGAACAGATCTCGACCTCTACCTCGTTGCCATGCAGCGGATTGACGGCGCGCACAATCTCGCCCTTTCGGGTATCGCCCGACTGGATGAAGCCGAGGCCGATGGAATGGCCGAGGCTGGGCGAATAGGCCACCGAAGTCATCCAGCCCTGATCGTTGTCCATGTTCGCCGTCTCGCCGCGGGTGATGAAGTGCGCCCCGGCGGTCAGCTTCTGCGCGGGGTCGACGGGCTTGAACCCCATCAACTTGACCGCGTCGTCCCGGATCATCTCGGGGCGTTGCGACAGCACGTTGCCGATGCACTCCTTCTTCTGGCTGACCATGCGGCCCATGCCCAGATTGTGCGCGGTTGTCTGCCCGGTCAGTTCGTTGCCCGCGGCATGGCCCTTCTCGATGCGCATGACGCCGAGCGCCTCGGTGCCGTAGGGGACGGCGTCGAACTCGGCCCCCGCCTGCATCAGAACGTCCATCATCGAATTGCCGTAGCGCGCCGGCACCGCGATCTCGTAGGCCAGTTCGCCGGAAAACGAGATGCGGAAAAGCCGCGCCGGCATTCCGCCGCAAACCGTCACCTCGCCGCAGGCCATGAAGGGGAACGCCTCGTTCGAGATGTCGTGGTTCTCATCGACCACCTTGCGCAGCAGCTTGCGCGCGTTGGGGCCGGCCACGGCGAACTGCGCCCAGCCGTCCGTGGTCGAGATCAGGTGCACGTCGAGGTTCGGCCAGAGGCATTGCCGCGCGAATTCGAGCCGGCGGAAAACAACAACCGCGTTGGCCGTCGTCGTGGTCATGACAAAATGGTTCTCGTCCAGCCGCGCGGTCGTCCCGTCATCATAGGCGATCCCGTCCTCGCGCAGCATCAGGCCGTAGCGCACCTTGCCAACGGGCAGCTTGGCGAAGCCGTTGGCGTAGACCTTGTTGAGAAACTCGGCGGCATCGCGGCCCTGTACGTCGATCTTGCCCAGCGTGGTCACGTCGCAGATACCGACGGAGTTGCGCGTCATTTCGACTTCGCGATCCACGCTGTCGCGCCAGCCTTTCTCGCCCGGGCGGGCGAACCATTGCGCGCGCATCCAGTTGCCGACCTCCACGAAGGTCGCGCCGTTCGCCTCGGCCCATTGGTGGCTGGGTGTCAGGCGATAGGGGCGGAAATCCTTGCCCCGCGACCGCCCGCCAAACGCGCCCATAGGCACCGGCGTGTAGGGGGGGCGGAAAATCGTCGTGCCCGTTTCGGGGACCGTCTTTCCCGTGCATTCCGCCATGATCGCAAGTGCGGGGATATTGGCCGTCTTGCCCTGGTCGGTGGCCATGCCCAGCGTCGTGTACCGCTTGAGATGCTCGACCGCGCGGAACCCCTCGCGGTAGGATTGTTTCACGTCCTTCACGGTGACGTCGTTCTGCTGATCGAGCCAAGCGCGCTTGGTGCTTTCCCTCACGTACCAGAAAGCGGCGCCATCGCGCGGCTCGTCCTCGGCATCGGGCGTCGGTGCCTTCACGGGCGAAAACCCGAGATCAGCGATCTGCGCATCCGCCGCGTCGCGCCCCGCCGCGAGGGCGGCGGCCAGCGTCAGGGCCCCGTTCGCGGCCCCGGCCACGGTCATGCCCGGCGGCAACTCGCCGCCCGGAACGAACGCATTCAGGCTGTCACGCCATTCGGGGCGGCCACGCTGGTGGCATGTCAGGTGCACGTTCGGGTTCCACCCGCCCGAGACGGCCAGACAGTCGGTAGGGACCACTTGCCCGTCGGTCAGCGTGACGGATTTCACTCCCTTGCGGCCGACCGTATCGACCACGGCCGCGCCGCGCACGTGCCGCGCTCCGGGCACGTCACAAACGGGCAGGCAGTCCCGGCTGTCGATGACCGCCGTGACCTCGACACCCTTTGCTGCCATGTCGGCGGCCGTGCGCCACCCGTCGTCGTTATTGGTGAAAACCGCAAGCTGGCGCCCCGGCGCAACGCCGAAACGGTTTGCATAAGCGCGCACCGCGCCGGCAAGCATGATGCCCGGCCGGTCGTTGTTGCCGAAGGCGATGGGCCGTTCCGTCGCCCCTGCGGCCAGAACGGCGCGCTTGCTGTAGACGCGCCAAAGAATCTGCCGCGGCTTGCCGCCACTGTCGGCAAGGTGATCGGTGCAGCGTTCGAGAGCGCCGTAAATCCCGTGGTCGAACGCGCCGTAAACGGTGGTCCGGGGCATGAGCCGCACGTTGTCCATCGCGGACAATTCGGCAACGGCGTCGCGCGCCCAGTCCGCCCCGGGCCTCCCGTCAACCTCTAGCGTTTCGGCATTGAGGCGCCCGCCCGGCGTGAAGTCCTCGTCCGCGAGGATCACCCGCGCGCCAGCCCGCCCGGCGGCCAGCGCGGCCGACAGCCCGGCCGGCCCGGCGCCGATCACCAGAAGATCGCAATGCACGAATCCCTTGTCGTAACTGTCGGGGTCTTCCTTCATGGACAGGCGCCCGAGGCCCGCGGAGGCGCGGATCGCCGGCTCGTAAAGCTTTTCCCAGAACGCTTTCGGCCACATGAAGGTCTTGTAGTAGAAACCGGCCGACAGGAACGGCGACATGAGGTCCGTCACCGCCATCAGGTCATATTCGAGCGACCCACGATGGTTCTGGCTGTTGGCGCGCAGATCGTCGAACAGCTCGACCGTCGTGGCCCGCGTGTTCGGCTCCTGATACGCACCGCTGCGCAGTTCCACGAGCGCGTTGGGTTCCTCGGACCCGGCCGTGAGTATGCCGCGCGGGCGGTGATACTTGAAGGACCGCCCCACGAGCCGCTGACCGTTGGCCAGCAGCGCCGAAGCGAGCGTGTCACCGGGATGGCCCTTCATCCATTTGTCGTTGAACCGAAAGCTGATCTCGGTCGAGCGGTCCACCTGGCCGCCGCTGATACGGTTGATCTGGCTCATCTGTCGCGCCCCCTGCCGCGTGCCACGTCACGGGCCATTTCCACCCTCGTGATCTGATGGGTAAGCGTGCTTCGTGTCACCACGAGCCAGGAACGATCCCCCTGCTCGTGGTACCACAACTCCTGGTGTTCGCCGGCCGGGTTATCGCGCAGATACCCGTAGTCGTGGAACTTTTCCATCGCGTCCTCGGCCTGCCAGTCGGGCCGGTCGATCAGGGCCGCATCCCCGAGATAGACGAATTCGGCGGCATCGCGGGGGCCTAGAAGCGGGTGCTTGATAATCATGCTCTGTCCCTCCTCAATGCAGGTTGGGCTGGTTGCCCACGCCCTTTTCGTCGATGATGTTCCCGCGGCGGAACCGGTCGAGGCGCATCTGTGTCGCCGTCGGGTGCGGCTCGTCCTTGGCCAGCAGGTGGGCGTAGCAATAGCCGCTTGCCGGTGTCGCCTTGAAGCCGCCATAGCACCAGCCGCCATTGAAATAGAGCCCGTCGATATGGGTGCGGTCGATGAAGGGCGACCCGTCCATCGACATGTCCATCACCCCGCCCCAGCTGCGCAGCAAGCGCGCCCGCCCGATCATGGGCATGATCGCCATGCCGCCCTCGGCCACGTCCTCGATCACCGGCAGGTTGCCGCGTTGGGCATAAGTGTTGTAACCGTCGATGTCCCCGCCGAAGACCAGCCCGCCCTTGTCTGACTGGCTGACGTAGAAATGGCCGGCACCGAAGGTCACAACCCCAGGAAGAACAGGTTTCAGACCCTCGGTGACGAACGCCTGCAACACGTGGGACTCGATCGGCAGACGCATTCCGGCCTTCGCCATCACGCGCCCCGAGGACCCGGCGACGCAGACAGCTACCTTTTTCGCGCGGATCGCACCGCGCGAGGTTTCGACGCCGCGGCACTTGCCGCCCTCGATGTCGAAACCCGTGACCTCGCAATTCTGGATGATATCGACACCGTGGCTGTCTGCCCCGCGCGCATAGCCCCACGCCACCGCGTCGTGCCGCACGGTGCCGCCGCGCCGCTGGAACAGCCCGCCCTTGATCGGGAAGCGGGCGTTGTCGAAATCGAGAAACGGCAACTCGGCCCGCAGCTGGTCGGCATCGGCAATCTCGGCATCGGCCCCGGCCAGCAGCATCGCGTTGCCCCGACGCACGAACGAATCACGCTGCGCGTCCGAATGGAACAGGTTCAGGATCGACCGCTGGCTGATCATCGCATTGTAGTTGAAATCCTGCTCGAGGTTTTCCCACAGCTTCAGCGACAATTCGTAGAACGGCTCGTTCCCCGGCAGCATGTAGTTCGACCGGATGATCGTGGTGTTGCGCCCGATATTGCCCGATCCCAGCCAGCCTTTCTCGAGAACCGCGATATTGCGCATCCCGAATTCCTTGGCCAGGTAATAGGCCGTCGCCAGCCCGTGCCCCCCGGCACCGATGATGACAATGTCATATTCGGGCTTCGGATCGGGCTCGCGCCACACGGGTTTCCACCCCTTGTTGCCGGTCAGCCCCTCGCGGAATATCTTGAAAGCGTTGTAGCGCATCGCCGTGCAATCCCGTGTCTGTGTCATCCCGACTCTGGCCCGGAATTCGGTCATGTACTTTCACGATTTGGACGAATATATTTCCCGAATGGACAATATTGGTTCAAATTCCGTGACCACACGGCGAATCGGCCTGCTGCCGCTCGACGGTTTCGCACTGATGTCCTACGCCGCGCTTGTGGAGCCCATGCGCGCCGCCAACCTGCTGGCGCGGCGCGCGCTTTACGAAATGATCAATATCGGGATGACCGATGGCCCGATCCCCAGCTCGGGCGCGGCCACCGTGACCCCGCAGGCGCACATGCGCGACGATCCCCGGCTCGATTACCTCTTCGTGGTGGCCGGCGGCGATCCGGCGCGGCATGACAGACGCCAGATCATCAATTACCTCGCGCGGATGGCGCGCGCCGGCGTGACGCTGGGCGGTGTGTCGGGGGGCCCCATCGTTCTCGCGCGGGCCGGGCTGATGGAAGGGCGCCGCATGACCGTTCACTGGGAACACGCCGCGGCGCTGTCGGAAATCTCGCCTCACCTGCTGATCGAGCGCACGCTTTACGTCATCGATCGCGACCGTGTCACCTGCGCAGGGGGCACAGCGCCCATGGACCTGATGCACGCGCTCATCACCCGTCACCACGGCGCCCCTTTCGCGCGGCTGGTCAGCGACTGGTTCATGCACACCGAGGTGCGCCCGTCGGCCGGGCCGCAACGGGCGGGCCTCGTCGAGCGTGTCGGCTCGAACAACGCTGCCATCCTGTACGCGGTGGAGATGATGGAAAGCCACGTCGCCGATCCGGTGACGCTGGAGGACCTTGCACAGGTGGCCGGCGTCTCGCCACGCCAGCTCAACCGCCTTTTCCGCGACAAGCTGGGCCGCGCCACGATGCGGTATTACCGCGACCTCCGGCTGGAAAAGGCGCAGGGCCTTTTGCGCAACGCGCCGATGTCCCTGACCGAGATCGCGCTGGCCACCGGCTTTGCCAGCTCGTCGCATTTCTCCCGCGCCTATTCCGCCCGCTACGGCGAGCCGCCTTCGGCGTATCGATGACACCGGGCCGGGATTTGCGTCACGCGGCCGGCCATTTGCGGCGCCGCCTTGTCATCGCCCGCCCTGCCGGCCTAGGGTCGGCCGCAACCCGAAGGAGGACCGCATGCATATACTGGTGCTGCAACATGAACGCGTGGAGCATCCCGGCATTTTCCGCCGCTTCCTCGACGAGGACGGGCACAGCTGGGACACTGTTGAGCTCGACGCGGGCGATGCGCTGCCCGACCTCGACGAGTACGATGCGCTGTGGGTCCTCGGCGGGCCAATGGATGTCTGGCAGGAAGACGCCCACCCGTGGCTGAAGGAGGAAAAGGCGTTCATCCGCGACGCCGTTGTCGATCGCGGCATGCCCTATCTCGGCCTTTGCCTCGGCCATCAACTTCTGGCCGAGGCACTGGGCGGCACGGTCGGCCCGTCCGAGACGCCCGAAATCGGCGTCAAGGACGTGCAACTGACCGAGGCAGGAGCCTCCGGCGTGCTTTTCGACGGGGTGCCCGAGAAATTCGACTGCCTCCAATGGCATTCCGCCGAAATCAAGAGCCTGCCCGAGGGAATACAGGTGCTCGCCACCTCGCCCGCCTGCCCGGTACAGGCCATGAAATGGCAGACGCGCGCCTTCGGGCTGCAATTCCACGTGGAAATCGAATCCGACACGGTCCGTGACTGGCAGGCGGTCGAGGCCTATGCCGAAGCCCTTGAAAAAGCGCTCGGTTCCCATGCCCTGAAAGACCTCGAAAATGCCTGCGCCGAGCGGATGGAGGATTTCAACGCGCTCGCCGAGCGGCTCTACATCAACTGGATGCAGGCCACGGCCCGCACCTGACGGCGCCGCGCGGCCTCACCGGGCCGCCTGCCAGCCCGCCGATTGCATCTCGCGCAGGCGGCTGGCGGTTCGCTCGAACTCGAACGTGCCCTCACCTTCGAGATACAGGTACTCCGGCTCGGCCGCGGCGGAACAGATCAGCGTGACACCGGCCTCGTACAGCGCATCGACCAGCGTGACGAAACGCTTGGCCTCGTTGAAGTTCGACCGCCCGAGCTGGGGTATGTTCTCAAGCACGAGGACACGGGCCGCCTCGGCCAGCGCAAGGAAATCCGCCGGGCCGAGCGGCTTGGCACACAGATCATAGAACCCTGCCCGCACCACGCCGTTGTGAAAGGCCGGGATCTCGACCGCGCGCTTGTTCACGATCAGGCGGTGCGGCGCGCCCTGCCCACCCGTCAGGTCCTGCCATACCGCGTCGATGTTCGCGCGTGCCTCGGCATCCAGCGGGGTGAAATAGCTGGTCGCGCCCGCCAGCTTGTCCTGCCTGTAATCCGTCGGTCCGGCCATTTCATGTACCACCATCCGCTCCTTCACCAGCGCGATGAAGGGCAGGAAAAGCTGGCGGTTCAGCCCGTCCTTGTACAGATCGTCCGGCACACGGTTGGACGTGGTGACGATCACGACCCCCGCGGCGAAAAGCGCCTCGAACAGCCGCCCCACGATCATGGCATCGGTGATGTCGGTGATCTGCATCTCGTCGAAGGCCAGCAGCCGGACACTCTCGGCGACCCGCGCGGCAACGGGGGCCAGCGCGTCCTCCACGCCATCCTGCCGGGCCCTGTGCATCCCGGCATGTATCTCCTGCATGAACGCATGAAAGTGAACCCGCCGCTTGGGCACGGAAATACTGTCAACGAACATGTCCATGAGCATCGATTTCCCGCGCCCGACACCGCCCCAGACATACAGCCCCATGGGCGGCTCGGGCGCCTTGCGGAACCAGCCACGCTTGACGGGCTTGTCCAGCTCGGCGCGGATACGCTCCAGCTCGGCGATCACGCCTTCCTGCGCCGGGTCACGGCTCAACTCACCAGCCTCCACCATGCGGTCATATATGCGGGGCAGCGTTTCCATTCTTTCCCGATAGCGCGGCACGCGGCCCGTGAAAAGCACCGATCACAGCCCACCCGCGCGCGAGGCTTCCATCACCTTCCCGCCCGGCCGCGCCGCATCGCGACAACCCGGCCTTCTTCTTGGCAAAAATACCCTCGCCGAAGGCGTCCGCCATGACCGCGAGCGCCCGCCGTCGGCACGGCAGCGCAGGCCGTCGTGCCCCCGGCCCGAGCCGCCCCGGGGCGGCGAGATGCCCGGCGCGCCGCAGGCGCACCGCCGGATCACAACCGCTCAGACGCGGGCAGGCAGGACGGGGCCGAACGCTTCCAGTACTGCGCCGGGGTGCGTATAGGCCAGCGCGTGGCCCGCGCCCTCGATCACCGCCTGCCGCGCGCGAGGGTTGCAGGCGGCCAGCTTGTCCTTGCCGGCAAGCGGGATCACGTCATCCTCTGCGCCCCAAACGGCCAGCACGGGCAGTTTCGCGGCGGCGATGTCGCGATGATGGCCGGCCTGGTCGTCGTCCAGTATCCCCCGCAGCGACCGCAGCACCCCGGGCAGGAAGCCGCGGTACTCCAGCTCGGCCTTCTGCCGGTCGACCATGCCCTCGACCCGGCCGGGCAGGCCGCGCTCGGCCTCCAGCGCGTTGCCGTAGCTGCGGGCATAGAAAGCAAAGAACAGCCATGTGCCCAGCCAGGGATGATTGACCACCAGCCGCGCGACCGGACCCAGATCGTGGCCCAGCCCGGCCGGCGCCAGCAGGATCAGCTGCCGGACCCTGTCGGGATGCGCCGCGGCAAAGGCCGTGGCAATGGCGCCACCCATCGAATACCCCAAAAGCGTCACACGCCCCGTCACCCCCTGATCTGCCAGCAACTCGTCGAGTTGGGCAAGGAAGAATGCCGCGTCCTGTGCCCCGCGCGGCCGGTCCGAAAAGCCGCGCCCGTAAAGATCGTAGGTCAGCACCCTGTAGCCTGCGGCGGCCAGGCCCCGCGCCACCGGCCCCCACACGTAGGCGGCCGTCGTCAGCCCGTGAATGCAGACAACGACCGGGCCGTCATCGGGCCCGAACCACCGGTAATGGGTCCGCCCCCGCGCAAGGTCCGCGAAATCCCCCGAGGCCCGGGCGCGCTCGGCGGCCCCCAGGGGCTTGCGCCGCCATTCGCCAAGGAACGGCGCCGCCACGAGGAGCGCAACAAGCCCCCAGAGGGTCCAGCTCATCCGCTGGCACCCCGGAAGGCGTCGAGAATGTAGCGGCTTGTCATCAGGTCCAGATGCGCGCCGCCGCCGTTCTTGAACAGCGTGATCTCGTCGGCGCTTTGCCGGGCGAATTTCGCCGCGTCGTAATGATCGGCAACCAGGTCGTCGCGGTTGATCGTGCCTGCCTCCAGCGGGATCTTGATTTCACCGATATGGCCGACCGTGGTGTCGAAGCTGTCGACGAAAATGCGGGCGCGGCGCAGGGCCGTATCGTCGACCTCGCGCATGTCGGGGCGGTAGGCACCGATCAGGTCCACGTGCTGGCCCGGTTGCAGCCAGTCACCCTTGATCAGCGGTTCGGTCGACATCGTGGCAGAGGTGACGATATCGGCATCCCGCACCGCGCGTTCCAGGTCATCGGCCACGCGCAGGCCGGGGCAGTCGGCCGCCATCGCCTCGGCGTTTTCACGGGTGCGGTTCCAGACACGGAAGCGGGCATCGGGGAACGCCGCGCGATAGGCATCGAAAAGCGACCGGCCCACCGTGCCGGCGCCGACGATCAGGATGTTCCGGCTGTCCTTGCGGGCCAGCTGCGTGGCAGCGTACAGGCTGTCACCGGCGGTTTTCCACTTGGTGACCAGGTGAAAATCCACGATCGCGTCCAGACCGCCCGTCATGTCCGAAAACAGGCTCACGGCGCCATTGATCATCGGGTCGCCCTTGCCGGGATTGCCGGGAAAGATCGTCGCCGTCTTGACGGCCATGCCCATCCCGTCGATCCACGCCGCCCGCGACAGCAGCGTGTCCGGATCCCGGTAGAGGAATGTATCGCCGATTTCCGCGCGGGGCTTTTCATGACCGGCCTTGAATGCCGCGCACAGGTCCAACCAGTCAAGATTGGCCTCGCCCTCGTCGAACGGAATGATGGTGATGCTCATGGCGTGTCCTTCCCCTGTGTCGCGGCCGAGTCTTGCGTGCCCGGGCGCGGGCGTCAATCAGGGTCTCAGCGGCGGTAGCGGGCGGTTTTCGTGACCCGCGCACCGCCCTTGGCGGAGTCGCGCCAGAGCAGGTAAAGCCCCGACCCGATGATGAGCGCGATCCCGATCCACGCGGTCGCGTCCGGGAAGGTACCGAAAACGGTGATTCCCCACATGATCGCCATGGGCATCGCCACGTATTCGAAGGGCGCGGCGAAGGCGGCCTCGGACAGCCGGTAGGCCTGGCTGATGAACAGCCCGCCCAGCAGGCCGCTGACCCCCAGCATGATCAGGATGGGCCAGTCCCCGGGCGCGACAGGCACCCACGCCCTCAGCAAGAACTCCAGCGACGGGTGCGCGGAACCCGCGAATTTTCCATGTCCCAGCGCGAGCCCGAACAGCGTGCTGGCGATAAGGAAGGTGATCTGGATGTAGATCGCCATCGTGGCGGCGCTTTCGGTGCCGCCGATCTTGCGCGTCAGCATGTGCAGCGTGGCATAGAGAAAGGCCGCCGTGATCGGCAGGAGCGACGCCACCTGGAAGGCCGACGTGCCCGGCTTGACGATGACGAGCACCCCGACGAACCCCACCGCGATTGCCGCCCAGCGCCGCGGGCCGACCGTCTCGCGCAGGAAAATCACCGAGAAGACGGTGATGACCAGCGGCGAGACGAAGAAAACCGCGATCGCGTCCGCGATCGGCAGCGCCGCGAGACCGAGGAACAGGCACATGTTGGCACTGACCACGCAGAACCCCCGGAAGAGATGAACAATTGGGCGCCGCGTCCTGAGTACCGTGAGCCCCCCGGCGAAGGGCATGATGACCGCGAAGAAGGTGACGCTGGCAATGATCGCCCGGATCAGGACGATCTGGTGCAGCGCGTAGCGGTCAGACAGGAACTTGATGCCCACGTCATTGAGCGAAAAGCACATCACGGCGGCGAGCGCGCAGAGCGCGCCGAGCAGGTTCGTACGCTGTACGGTGGCGGTGGTCGTCATGCTCGTCTCATTGATCGGACGGTCCGGGCGCGTATCGGCCCCGGCATACCCGTCCAGCAAAGGGAAGCGGCCGGGCTTTGTAAACCCCTGCCGCTTGCATCGCCCGGATCATCCGGCCGCGCCGCGCAGGGCGCGTTCCAGCGCATCGAGGAAACGCGACCGGTCGGCGCGGGTGTACCCGCGCCCGCCACCTTGCCGGAACGGGTCGGCCGCGCGCAGATCGGCCATCAGGTCGCGCGTGGCAAGGATGTTACCGATATTGGCCGCCGTCAGCGCCTCGCCGTCGGGCTTGAGAACCTTCGCGCCCGCCTCGACGCACCGGGCGGCAAGGGGGATATCGGCCGTGACGACAACATCGCCCGGCCCGGCGCGGTCGGCGATCCACTTGTCGGCCTCGTCCGGCCCGTCCGGCACGATGACCGTGTCGACCAGCGGATTGGCCGATGGACGCAGGCCGCCGTTGGAGACGAAATTGACCCGCGCCCCGTGGCGGTTGGCCACCCGCTCCACCTCGGCCTTGACCGGGCAGGCGTCGGCGTCGACATGGATTGTCACGACGGCTGCGCCAGCGGCCGCGGGTGCCGGATGCGCTTGCTGTCCGCGAAACGGGCCGCGGTCACTCCGCCGCCCTTTCGCCGGACTTCTTCACCTTGTATTCCTCGGGGATGGGCATCCGGTTGAAGGCGTCCAGCCCCGCGATCTTGTAGGCTTCGGCCAGCGTGGGATAGTTGAACGTGTTCTTGACGAAGTAATCCACCGTGCCCTTGAGGTTCAGCACGGCCTGCGCGATGTGGATGAGCTCCGTCGCGCCCTCGCCGACGATCTGCACGCCCAGCACCCGGCGGGTCTTGAGGCTGAAAAGCATCTTCAGCATCCCGTGTTCCAGCCCCATGATGTGCCCGCGCGATGTTTCGCGAAAGCGCGCAACGCCGACCTCGTAGGCGATGCCGCGTTCCTGCATCTCTTCCTCGGACATGCCGCAGGTGCTGATCTCGGGGACGGAATAGATGCCGTAGGGGAACCACGGGCTTTCGGGCAGCGTCGGCGTTTCGAGCGCGTGGCAGGCCGCGACGCGGCCCTGCTGCATCGACGTCGAGGCAAGGCTGGGATGCCCGATCACGTCGCCGGCGGCATAGATATTCGGCACCGCTGTCTGGTAGGTCTTGCGGTCCACCTCCAGCCGGCCGCGATGATCGGTCTCCAGCCCGACGGCCCCGAGATCAAGCTTGTCGGTGGCGCCCATGCGCCCGGCGGCGAACAGCAGCATTTCGGCCCGCACGTGGCGCCCGTTGGCAAGGCTGACCTCGACGTGATCACCGCTGTCCTCGACCTTGTCGATCGCCGAGCCGAGACGCAGATCAACGCCGTTGTCACGGATCTGGTGGGTAAATTCCTCGATGATCCGGGTGTCGATGAAATCGAGGAAGCTGTCGCGCGGCTCGATCAGGGTGACCCGCACGTCGAGGGCCGAGTACATCGTGGCATACTCGACGCCGATCACCCCCGCGCCGACAACGATCAGGTTGCGCGGGATCCGGCCCAGTTCGAGGAACTCATCGCTGTCGACGACTGTCGATCCGTTGAACGGCACGGTATCGGGGCGGTAGGTTTTCGTACCCGTCGAGATCAGGAAATTGTCGGCGGTCAGGCGGGTCACGTCGCCCGCTTCGGTGGCGACCTCGATTGTGTGCGAATCCACGAAGCGCGCCATGCCGTTCAGCGTTTCGACATGGTTGCGGTTGAACTGGTGTTCCAGCACGTCGACCTCGTAATCGAGCGTCTTGTGCAGGCGTGACTTGAGGTCCTGGGCGCCGATATCCTCCTTCACGCGGTAAGACCGGCCGTAGAAGCTCCGCTCCCGCCAGCCCGAAAGGTTCAGCACGGTCTCGCGGAGGGTTTTCGACGGGATCGTGCCGGTGTGGACGGAAACGCCGCCGAGCCTGTCCTTGCGATCGACCACGAGGACGCGGCGCTTGAGCTTGCCCGCCTGAATGGCGGCGGACCGCCCGGCCGGGCCGGAGCCGATGATGATAAGGTCGTAGTGGCTCATGCTTTACCTTCCCGGTTCTGATGAGGGGGTCGCGGCCCTAGCGCGCGTAGAGCGCCTCGGCGTGGAAGGCCACGTGATCCTCCATGAAGGTGGAAACGAAGAAATAACTGTGATCGTATCCCGGCTGCATCCGCAGGGTGGCCTGCTGGCGCCGGGTTGCGGCGGCTTCGGCCAGCGCCTCGGGCATCAGCAAGTCAAGGAACTGGTCCTTGGTGCCCGTATCGGTGAGGACGGGGCCATCGAAACCGGCCTCGCGCATCAGAAGGGTCGCGTCATGGGCGGCCCACGCGGCCTCGTCCGGGCCGAGATAGGCGCCGAACTGCTTGCGGCCCCAGTCGGAGCGCGAAGGATGGCAGATCGGCGCGAACGCCGAAACCGAGGCGAAGCGCCCCGGCAGCCCCATCGCCAGCGTCAGCGCCCCGTGCCCGCCCATCGAATGGCCACTGATCGCCTGACGCTCCTCGTCGACGGCGAAGGTCCGGGTAATCAGGCGCGGCAGTTCCTCGGCGACGTAATCCCACATGCGGAAATTCGGGCGCCACGGATCCTGCGTGGCATTGACGTAGAATCCCGCCCCCTGCCCGAGGTCGAACGCATCGTCATCCGCCACGCCCGCACCCCGCGGCGACGTGTCGGGAAAGACGAGCGCGATGCCCTGTTCGGCGGCCCATCCCTGCGCACCGGCCTTGACCATCGCGTTCTCGTGCGTGCAGGTGAGGCCCGAAAGGTACCACAGTACCGGCACCGGCCCGTCGCGCGCCTCCTCGGGAAGGAACAGACCGAAGGTCATGTCACAGCCCGTGACCTCGGAATTATGGGTGTAAACGCCCTGCACCCCGCCGAAGCAGGCGTTCTCGGATACCGTTTCCATGGCTCGTTCCTCCGCTCGCAGATGGATGGCACGTGTTGACCACGGTGACACCGGCTCTGGCAACCCCCGTCATGCGTCATATCATTCAATAAAGCGGCGCAACCCAGCCGATCACCAGCGACACAGTCACGACCGCGACCGTCGTCGAGATCAGGATGGCGGCCGAAACGCGTTGCGGCGCGACATCGTAGTGCTGCGCGAGGATGTAGACATTGCCGGCCACGGGCAGGGCGGCCGCGGCGATCATGACGGCCGCCGGGTACGGGTCGACCGGGAACAGGACAAGCGCCGACAGCGCCACGAAGGCAGGATGCAGCACCAGCTTGCAGAACGACAGCCAGCCCGCCACGAACGGGCGCTCGGCCGACTTGGACGCCAGGGACGCGCCGATGGCGAAGAGCGCGCCCGGCGTTGCCGCCCCACCCAGCAGCGTCAGGAACTGGTTCATCACTTCGGGGATCGGAAGGTCGAACGCCGACCACGAGAGCCCCAGCACGATCGAGACGATCATGGGGTTTTTCAACAGCCCCATCCCCACGGTGCGCAGGATGCCCAGCGACATCCGCCCGTCGCGCGTGCCGGTGACGATGATGACGATGAGCGAACTGAACACGATGAGGTCCACCGCCAACACCAGCATCACCGGCCCGATCGCCGCCTCGCCCATGAGCAGGGTCAGCATGGGCACGCCCATGAACCCGGTATTGCCGATGACGGCGCATTGCGCCTCGAAGGCGGCCACCTCGGCCTTGGCCCGGCGAAAGAGAGCGACGAGCGTGGCGAGCCCGTAGACCATGCCACAGCCCCAGAGATAGGCGATGACGAAGTTCCAATCCAGCACGTCGCCAAGCGACAGGTTGGCGGAAAAGCGGAACAGCATCGCCGAAAGCGCGAAGTAGAACACGAACTTCGTCAACCAGGCGGTCGCGGCCTCGGTGAAGAACCCGGTGCGCCCGGCGCCGTAACCCAGCCCGATGATCAGGAAAAACGGCAGGGTCTGCAAGAAGATCGCCAGCATGGACGCTTCGTAGCATCCCCGCCGCCGGGGTCAATCTTGTTCGGCCGGGAGGGGGCGCTGCCCCCGTCGCCCTTGCGGGCGACTCCCCCGGGGTATTTCGCCCGAGAAGAAACCGCGGTTCGGTCACCCGCTGCCGATCAGCACGCCCGCGCCGAAGACGAGCGCCCCGCCCAGCACGACCTGGAACGCTGCGCGAAAGAACGGCGTTTCCATGTAGCGGTTCTGGATCCACGCGATCGCCCAGAGTTCGATGAAGACGACCGCGATCGCGATGAACGTGGCGGTCCAGAAATCCGGGATCAGGTAGGGCAGCGCGTGGCCCAGACCGCCCACGGTTGTCATGACGCCCGAGGCCAGGCCGCGCTTGAACGGGCTGCCGCGGCCGGACAGCTCGCCATCGTCGCTGGCCGCC
>JAVLCJ010000021.1:0-6423 GCA_031580875.1 Roseovarius sp. | reverse complement strand
CTCGGTGAAGCCCATCGAGATGCCCGCCCCGACAGAGGCGGCCAGACCGACGAGGAAGGTCGTCCACGTGTTCTGCGTGGCGAAGGCCGTGGCGAAAATCGGGGCGAGCGTCGAGACGGATCCGTCCATGAGCCCGGCAAGACCCGGTTGCACCCAGGTCAGCACGAACTGGCGCTTGGCCGTTCGGTCCTCGACCTCGCGGGCATCGGCGGCGACATGGGCTTCCTGCAATTGTCCGGCGCGGTCATGATGGCGTGCCTCGGCGGCGGCCAGGTCTCCCAGCAACTTGCGCGTGTCGGCATCCGCCGTGCGCTGCGCCGCCTTGAGGTAGAAGCGTTCAGCATCCCGTTCCATCAACTCGGCCTCGTCACGGATGCGGTCGATCCCGAGATTCTCGACCAGCCAGACGGGGCGGCGCGCGTAGTAGCCGGCGACGTGCTCGCGCCGGATAAGCGGAATGACATCTCCGAACCGTTGGCTGTGCAGGCCGATGAGTTGGCGGCGGTGGCTGTCTTCTTCGGCGGCCATGCCGTCGAACATGCGGGCGGTATCCGGGTAGTCGGGGCGCAGCATTTCGGCGTAGCTTCGGTAGATGCGTGCATCGTCCTCCTCGGAAGAGATCGCGAGCGCGAGAATTTCCTGTTCGCTCAGGTCGGAAAAGCGGCGGCGGGAGGTGATACCCGGTATCATTGGCTGTACCCTTTTTAGAATGATTCCAATCTACCACGACGCGGCGGGGGTTCAAGCCCGCCATGCCAACGTGACGATCACGGCGGGCCCCGATCCCCCGGCGAGGACCTGCTTGCGGGGAGCGGGCGGCGCCGTCTAGACTGGCGCGGCGACGCGAGGGGGACGGGCATGACGGCCATGGCTGCCGAGATCAAGAAAGGCCGGAAGTTCGAGCAGGTGCTGGAAGGGGCGCGTGAGGTGTTCATGCGTGACGGCTTCGAGGGCGCCAGCGTCGATGACATCGCAAGGTCGGCCGGCGTCTCCAAGGCGACGCTCTACAGTTATTTCCCCGACAAGCGGCTACTTTTCTCGGAGGTTGCACGGCTGGAATGCAACCGGCAAGCCGAGGAGGCATTGCACGTCATCGGGGAGGATGCGCCGGTCGAGGAAGTTCTGCGCGAGGCGGCGAGCCGGATCGTTCGGTTCTTCCTGTCGGATTTCGGTCAGCAGGTATTCCGCATCTGCGTGGCCGAATCCCATCGCTTCCCCGAGCTGGGACGCCGCTTCTACGCCTCGGGGCCGGCGATGGTGCGCGAAAGGATCAGTGACGTTCTGGCCCCCCATGTCGCGGCGGGCGTTCTCCGGATCGATGACATGGACCTCGCGGCGAACCAGTTCGCGGAGCTGTGCAAGAGCGACCTGTTCGTGCGCTGCCTGTGCGGCGTCTGCGAAACAGTGACCGAGGCGGATATCGACCGTGTCGTCAGCGGGGCGGTCGATATGTTTCTAGCCCGGTACAGGGCCTGACCGCCGATCGCGGCAGGCATGATCGGCGCGCGGCAAGTCCGCCCCGAGGGATGGCCGCACACCGCGTCATCCCGGCGACATGCCCCGCAACCTCTCGGATCTTCGGCGCAGCAGTTCCACCGTGGTCAGCAGCGCGATCGAGATCGCGACGAGGATCGTCGCCACCGCAAGAATGGTCGGTGAGATCTGTTCGCGCAGGCCGGTGAACATCTGCCATGGCAGCGTCTTCTGCCCGGCGGACCCGACAAAGAGCACCACCACCACCTCGTCGAACGAGGTGATGAAGGCAAAGAGCCCGCCCGAGATGACCCCCGGAAGGATCAGCGGCATCTGCACGCGGAAAAATGTCGTGACCGGATCGGCGCCCATGTTGGCCGCCGCCTGTGTCAGCGAGCGGTCGAATCCCACCAGCGTCGCCGTCACCGTGATGATGACAAAGGGAATGCCCAGCGCCGCGTGCGCCATAACGACACCCCAGTAGGTGCCCTGCAGCCCCAGCCGTGAATAGAAGAAATACATCCCCGCCGCCGATATGATGAGCGGCACGATCATCGGCGAGATCAGGACCGCCATGATCGCGCGGCGGAAGGGCACGTGCTCGGAACTGAGCCCGATCGCGGCGAGCGTGCCGAACCCGACGGCCAGAAGCGTTGCCACCGGGGCGATCGACACCGAGTTCCACATCGCCTGCTGCCAGTCGTCGTTGGTGAAGAAATCGCGGTAATGCTTCAACGAATACCCGTCCGGGTCGAAGCGCAACATCTCGGGCGTGAAGGTGAAGAAATTCTCGGCGTTGAAGGACAGCGGCATGACCACGAGGATCGGCGTGATCAGGAAGACGAAGATCGCCCCGCAGATCACCCGGAAGGCATAGTGCCAGAAAACCTGCCCCGGTGTCAGGTAGGGGACGAGATGCGCGCGGTACCGGCCTTCGCCGATCCAGTAGATGAACCAGCCGAAGAACCAGCCGAAAATGGTGCCGATGACGAGGCCCGGCGCCCCGCCCCAGAACAGGCCCAGTGCCGCGAAAAGACCAAGGATACCCCAGCGCACGCCCTTTTCCTGCGCGGTGTCCAGAAGGCCCAGCGCCAGAAACCCGAGCCCGGCGATGACAAGTGCACCACCGAGGATGCCCAGCAGCCCCGACCCCTGCGCGGTGCCCACGAAAAGCCCGGCAAAAGCCCCTGCCGCCGCCACGACCGGCAGCGCGAAGGACAGGGGTTTCTTTTCGGATTGTACGAGAGAAATCGTGCTCATGTCCGCTACCCCAGCTTCACGTTGTCGATGCCGACGATCTTGTCATAGGCCCAATAGAGAACCAGAACGACGACAAGCAGGATGCTGCCCAGCGCCGCCGCGAGGCCCCAGTTGAGTGACGAGGAGATGTGATAGGCGATCCGGTTCGAGATGAACGTGCCCGTCGTGCCCCCGACGATTTCGGGCGTGATGTAGTACCCGATCGACAGGATGAAGACGAGGATCGAGCCCGCGCCGATACCCGGCACCGATTGCGGGAAGTAGACGCGCCAGAACGCCGTCCAGTTCGTTGCGCCCAGTGACCTCGCCGCGCGCACGTAACTGGGCGGGATGGTTTGCATCACCGAGTACATCGGCAGGATCATGAAGGGCAGCAGGATGTGCGTCATCGCCACGATCGTGCCGAACTGGTTGTTGATCATCACCAGCCGACTGGCGTCATCCACCATGCCCAGCCAGACCAGCACGTCGTTGATCACGCCCTGTTGCTGAAGCATCACCTTCCACGCGGAGGTTCTCACCAGCAACGACGTCCAGAAGGGCAGCAGCACGAGGATCATCAGCAGGTTCGCGGTGCGCATCGGCAGGTTGGACAGAAGCCAGGCCACCGGGTACCCTAGGAGAATGCAACTGCCGGTGATCACGAGGCTCATGAAGAGCGTCCGCTCGAACAGCATGATGTAGATCTGCTGGTTCTCGGGGCGCGCCTCGGGGCCGTCGGTGCTTTTCTGCATGTCGACGGCGTTCAGGAAATAGCCACTCGTGAACTCGGGGCTGTAAATCTTGATCGTGCGCCACGTCGCGTTGGCGCCCCAATCCTCGTCCATCGCCACGAACGCGTCCTTGAACGCGATTTCGGGCTGGTCGGCCAGCATCTGCTGCGCGGCGCGAAGCTCGGCCGCGCCGGGGCCGTCATAGCCCGAAAGGTCCGCCCCGGACTTGAGATCCTGGACAAGCGCGATCTTCACGCCCTCCCACGGCTCCTCCTCGCGCACGATGTCCTCGTCCTCGATGGCCGTGAAAAGCGCAAAGGCGGCATAGGCCCGGGCGGTACGCGGCAACAATTCGGAAATTTCCGCGCCGGGCACGAACCCGATGTCACCACTGTAGTCATCGTCGGTGAGAGTGGACAGCCGGGTGCGCTGCTGACCAAGCAACGCGCTGTTGCCCGTTGCGCCCTCGCCGCCCGACATCAGCGCGTACCAGAAGGCTTCTTCCTCCCACGCGTCGTTGAAATCCTCGAGGGCGTCGATATGGTCCTCGCCGATATCGTCCACGTTGCGGCCGGACGACCGGAACAGCGAGGAGATGCCCGTTTGCTCATAGTTCAGGCGGGTGCCGAGCCTTGTATGTTCCTTGGCCTCCGAGGCCATGAACAGGTCGTAATACAGGGCTTCGTAGACGATCTCGCCCGGTGTTTCCTCGGCATCGGGCGACCAGTCGGCAAGCGTCTCGACCGTGTAAGGCAGCGTGTTCGACACGATCTGGTTTTCGACCGACCGGAACAGCATGTCGAGGATCGGTGCGATGAACGTCACGAGGACAAAGATCAGAAGCGGCGCGATCAGCCCGAAGGCGCGCATCTTCTGCGCCCTCAGGGCGCGTTGCAGGCTGCGCTTCAGCGGTGTGCCGTCCGCGGCCAGAACCGGGCCGGTATCGGTTGTATCGCTCATCTTGTCCCCGTTGGAATTCTTGTTCTTGTGCGGGGGGCCCGGTGGCCGGGCCCCGCCGCGTCAATCACGGCACTGGCGGGTTACTGCGCCAGCCACGCCTGGAACTTGGCGTCGATGTCGTCACGGTAGTCCGCCCAGAACTCGTAGTTGTACAGCAACGTGTTCTCGGCGTTATCCGGATCGGTCGGCATGTGCGGGGCCATTTCGATACCCAGTTCGGCATGCTTGCTGACCTTGGGCGCCGAGGACTCACGGGCCGGGCCGTAGGAGATGTACTTGGCCTGATCCGCCAGACGCTGCGTATCGGTCGCGAAATAGATGAAGTCCATCGCGCGGTTCAGGCGGTCTTCCGGCAGGTCGGCGGGGATGATCCAGCCGTCCAGGTCGAACACCTGCATGTCCCACATCATGCCGACGGGCTGGTCCTGCTCCTCGATCACGCTGAACAGGCGGCCGTTGTAGGTCGAGCCCATGAACACCTCGCCATCGGCCAGCAGTTGCGGCGTGTCCGCGCCGGCCGACCACCAGACCACGTCGTCCTTGATCTCGTCGAGCTTGTCGAGCGCGCGCTGCTGACCGTCCGCGGTCGCCAGCACGTCATAGATCTCGTCCTTCGCGACACCGTCACAATACAGCGCCCACTCCATGTTGTTGATCGGGCGCTTCTCCAGGCTGCGCTTGCCCGGGTAGGTTTCGGTGTCCCAGACATCGCAGACACTGCTCGGCGGTTCCGTCCCCTCGGGCACCATGTCGGTGCGATACCCGAACGTGGTGGAATACACGATCTGCGGAATGAAACAGTCACTCACCAGCAGGTCGCCGAAATCATCCTCGGCCGACGTGCCGTCGGGCGCGGGGGCAAGGTGGTCGTCAGGGTCGATTTCCATCGCGAGCCCCTCGTCGCACAGGCGCATCGCGTCGGCGGCGACCACGTCAACCACGTCCCACGTGACGTTGCCGGCCTCGTCCATCGCGCGGAGCTTGGCGACGGCCTCGTTCGAGCTCTCGTCCCAGACCACTTCTTCAAGGTCAGGGTTCATTTCCTTGTAGGGTTCGGCATAGGCGTTCACCTGGCTTGCCTGGTACGCGCCCCCCCAGGAAACCAGGGTCATGCTGTCGGCCATGTCGCCGTCTTGCGCCACCGCGGCGCCCGCGGTGACGGTCAACGCCGTCGTGGCAAGAAGTGTTTTAGCGAGTTTCATCTCATACTCCCAAGTATCATCCCGTTTTCGTTCTCGGGCTTCGCGTTACGGGTGAAACCAACGAAGCCTCAGGGTAATCGCGCCCGGCCGGGCGCGAATGCTTCATGATCCTAGACCGTATCCAGCGCGCGGCAATCGCGCGGCAGCCAACCGATCTCGACCTGTTCGCCCGGCTTGAGACGGCGCTGATCGGCCGAATTGCGTGTCTTGATGATGAAGTCGTCCTTGCCCGCAACTTTCAGGCGGGTCCGGAACACGTCGCCCATGTAAATGAATTCCGCCACCTCGGCCTTGAGCGTGTGCGCGTCCTCGCCCAGCTTGGACACGTCGACCTCGACGCGTTCCGGCCGGATCGAGATCGTCGTCCGCTCCCCCGGCTGGCTGACATTCACCGGCTTGGCGTCGATCAGCTCGCCATCGTCCAGCTCGACCAGCGCGAGATCGCCCTTGATCTCCTTGATGGTGCCTTCCATCGTGTTGTTTTCGCCAATGAACTGCGCGACGAAGCTGTTTTCGGGGCTTTCGTACAACTCGTCCGGCGCGGCAAGCTGCTGGATACGACCGTCATCGAACACGGCAACCCGGTCCGACATCGTCAGGGCCTCGGTCTGGTCGTGGGTCACGTAAACGGTCGTGATCCCCAGCTCGTGCGCGAGGTTGGTGATCTCGAACTGCATGTGCTCGCGCAGCTGCTTGTCCAGCGCGCCCAGCGGCTCGTCCATCAGCACCAGCTCGGGCTCGAAAACCAGCGCGCGCGCCAGCGCCACCCGCTGTTGCTGCCCGCCCGAAAGCTGCGCCGGCCGCCGGCCGCCGAA
>JAVLCJ010000219.1:0-546 GCA_031580875.1 Roseovarius sp. | reverse complement strand
TATTGTACTGCCCGGCGTTCTTGAACTCGAACTCGAGGTCCTCGTCGTCGTGCCACCCCCAGTCTGCCTCACTCATAAGCCGAGATAGAAGCTGATCATCCCGACGCCCAGGTCGATACTTCCACCGCCGCCGCCTCCGCCGCCGCTGTAGTTCGCGAGGCCGAAGCCCAGGATCACCGCACCCAGCAGCACGCCGTACTTGACGACGTCGCTGTAGTTCGACTGCGACACCGCACGTTCCGCCTCTATCGCGTTCGCCGCGACCTTGGCAGGTGCGTCGGGATCGCTGTCATACTGGAACAGCTTCGCGACATGTCGGAGGTCGACGATGTTGTCCGGTTCGACGTGCACGAACGGGTTCACGTAGTGCACGGTCCCCGACTGCGTCTGGAACTTCCCGACCAGCAGCATGTCCTTGAGTTCCTCGACCGTGAACGTCTGGTCCTCCGTAATCATGCCGCCGTCCGGAAGCTTGTTCGCGACCTCCTTGCCGACCTGCGCGGTCACGACGTCCGTCACCGGACGCTGGTCGTCGACGCGTAACCC
>JAVLCJ010000218.1:0-546 GCA_031580875.1 Roseovarius sp. | reverse complement strand
GTCAATGTCTGCACAGGCCGCTCTGTGACAGCCTCGCGTGCCGCCTCGAGGCCTGTCTCGAAGGCTGCGGTCGTCTCTGCGACCGCCTCGTCAGCCTCTCCGGTGGCGACCTCGACACCGCGCTCACCGACGAACTGGCCGATGCCTGCGAGGCCCAGCGCCGTGCCGGGTACATCAGCGATCGCGCCAGCGCCGCGGACTGCCCCAGTCCTGAATCCACCCGGCTCGATGAACTCGGGTTCTGCGCCCGTCGCGATCACCTCGCCGATGTTGGCGATATCGGGTGGTGCCTCCTCGAACTCGCCGCGGATGACGCTGCTCGCGCGTGCGAGTGACTCACCGATGTCGCCCAGGCCAGCCTCGAACTGCTCGACGCTGGGTGCCTCACCGACACCGCGATCGATGCGCTGCTCCATCTCCATCTCGGGCTCCGGCTCGGGCTCGGGTGCCAGGTCGTCAAGGCGTTCCTGTCGATCGAGCTCCGACTCGACGAAGCGCTCGATCTGCTCTTCCTCGAACTGTTCCTGCTGCTCCATGGCAGCCTCC
>JAVLCJ010000217.1:0-560 GCA_031580875.1 Roseovarius sp. | reverse complement strand
CTCGTTCAGCAGCAGCAGGTTGAACGTCGCCGCGAACGCCGCGACCGCGACGGGCCACGTCGCCGGCGGCACCGGCCCGCCCTGCACCAGCACCGTCCCCACCACCGGCAGCGCGCCCAGCCCGAGGCCCGCACCCAGCTCGCCGACGCCGTAGCGCGTCAGCACCGTCGTGTACGCCAGCACCGTCACCGCGCCGACGAGGTACACCGGCACGAGCACCCAGCCGACGGTCACGAGGAAGTACGCGCCCACGACGGCGCCGACGGCGACGCCCGCATACCCCAGCCGGCGCGCCGCGGTGGGCGTGAGCTCATCGGCGGGCAGCGTCTTCGAGCCGCCGGAGAACGGCGTCGGCTCGGTCGCGAGGTCGATCCCCGTCTCGAAGTCCGACGCCTCGTTCAGCGCGTTCACCGCCACGTGCAGCGCGACCAGCCCGACCAGCGCGAGCAGCGTCGCGACCGGGTCGAACGCACCGGCGGTCAGCCCGACGGCCGCACCCGCGGCGACGAGCGCGACCGGCAGCAGGAGGAACGGGGCACGGGCGACGGCGGCGTACGGCG
>JAVLCJ010000216.1:0-566 GCA_031580875.1 Roseovarius sp. | reverse complement strand
GATTGAAGAACTGGTCGCCGCGTACGCACGGCACGACGCAGACGCGGTGGGCGGGAGGATGGCACCGAGGTGGATCGCCGGTCAACCCCAGTTCCTGCCGGAGGAGTTCTACTTCCTCATCGGGGTCACGCACAGGGGGTTCCCGACCACAGAGCAGGAGGTCCGGAACACGTTCAGCTCGAACCTCTCCTTCCGTCGAGATGTGTTCCTCGAACTCGGCGGGTTCAGAGAACACATGGGGAAACGGGGGAGCAATGACCTCCAAGGTGGCGAGACCGAGCTCTGCGTGCGCCTTCGTGAGACGACCGACAGCGGCGTCATCTACACGCCTGAGGCGGTTGTGGCCCACAAGGTGTTCGACCACCGGACGAAGCTTGGATGGTTGATGCGGCGAGCGTTCTGGCAGGGGTACTCCAAGCGCATCCTCAATCAGCTGTATCCCGACAGTCAGGAGGAAGAACGCAGCTTCGTCTGGGGGGTGCTCACGCGGGCGGTGCCGGGCTACATCATGGAGGCGGTGCGAGACGGGCGGCCGGCGCCTATGCTGCGGGCTGTCGCCGGTGTCA
>JAVLCJ010000215.1:0-571 GCA_031580875.1 Roseovarius sp. | reverse complement strand
CGCGGCAGCAGCAGCGCATGTCCGTCGCTCACCGGGTACGCATCCAGGATGCACACCATCGTCTCCGTCTCGTGGATGACCGTCGCCGGTGCGTCCCCGGCGATGATCGCACAGAACGGACATGACTCATCTGGGATTGACATAGGTCAACAAGGAGTGGCCGGTGTTGTGGGTGTTTTGCAGAGATGCTGGCTTCTCGACTTAGCCGTCGAACCGCGCCACGAGCTGCTCGATCTCCGCGACCAGCTCCGCGACCCGCTCCGGGTCGCCACCGTCGAGGGCGACCTGCAGCTGCGTCGACACCTCGGGGGCGGTGTATGCGTCGAGCGGGGGCTGGACGCTGCGGGTCGGCAGCTGCCCGATCGTGATGCGCTCGGGTGTGCACACCGCATCCAGCGCCGTGGGGTCGCCATCGGCGAGGATGAACCGCGTCTCCACACCCTTGCGGCCGACGCGGTACTCCCCGATGCCCGCCGCCTGCAGCAGCTTCATGAGGACGTTCACCTGCTGTGTCGACGGTCTGCTACCGGTCACTAGCGCGCCGACCTCCTGGAAGGCCGTCTGGGTGACG
>JAVLCJ010000214.1:0-573 GCA_031580875.1 Roseovarius sp. | reverse complement strand
GGCGTGCCTACGGCACGACACCCACCTTCACCATCTCGCCGCAGCCGCGTCGCCATTGTCGCTCTGACCATGTGTGGATGGCTCCCGCGGGGCAAGGGCTTTGTTCGGGTCAGGCATCTGGTCGGTCGCGGCCATGTGTACGGCGTCTGAGTTGCGGCACTTTCTTTGCCGCGCGCCCTGATGAAGTCCGCCGGCGCTCGGGTCCAAATCAATGGCGCGCACCCCAAGGTGCTCCGGTTCGAACTGGGTGTCCCGATTGCCGTGTCGCCGTCCGTTCGCCATCACCTCACGCTGCGCCTCACTGTGAATGCCTTTCGCGTCGTGCCGCAGGCACGCCTTCGGCGTGACGATGCCGAACTCGGAGAGATGCGCCCGGATCGTGTTCACCAGCTGCGTGCGCTGGCGGACGAGGGTGAGCCCGCGAACGCGATCCGTCCGAGAGAGCGGGCGAACGCGTCTTGTGGTCCAGAAGCGCCGCCTGCCGCTCCGCCGACTTCACGGGCACGAACCGCATGGTCGGCCGCGTCACCGCCTCGCAGATAGCTTCTGCGTCAGCCGCATCGGTCTTCCCGC
>JAVLCJ010000213.1:0-575 GCA_031580875.1 Roseovarius sp. | reverse complement strand
CTATTAACGCAAGGACCGCTCCTGTAGAGGCGAGAAGAACGGATCTAAGGTAGCGCATCACTTCAGCCTCATCGAACTGTGCCGTCGCAACTCAAGCACTTCCGTAGCAAAAAGGCGATCTGACAGCAACGCTCGATAATTGCCGTCGAGCGGTGGCATGCCGTCGCCGTGGTGGTGGTGAGTGCCGGCCTAAGAGTGCGGCTACGCTGCAAAGCTGAGGGTGGGGTCCGCTTCGCTGCAGTTCACTCGGGTAGCAGTCGAACGACCCGCGAACATCCGCCCGGTCCCGTGTCGCATCCGTGTTGCACGGAGGAATCGGGGCTGGACGTAAGGCTTTGGAATCTTTGGGGAGTGTTCGGGACGGGCTTGCAACACGACGCAACACGCAAAAGCCGCCCTAAGGGCGGCCTAAGGGCGGCCTAAGCGGTTGATATCTTACAGTAAAGTTTGGTTGCGGGGGTAGGATTTGAACCTACGACCTTCAGGTTATGAGCCTATGCCGCAGCGAATCCGATAATGCCTTAAAATCAGATACATAAATGGTAAGCCTTTGATTTCACCAACTTTCCAACTGC
>JAVLCJ010000212.1:0-589 GCA_031580875.1 Roseovarius sp. | reverse complement strand
CAGAGGAGGCTGCCATCCGCGCGGCACAACGACTGCAGGGCGCAGATGTGCGGGTCCGTGGTGTGGGTGCCGGTGTGCCCGCACTGGAGGTGGAGCTCGAGACAGAGACCGAGCCAGAAATCGATCGCGATGCGTTCGAGACGGAGACGCTGCTGGTCGAGTCCGAACGGTTGCGCGGTGAGGTCGAGGAGGAGCTCATGGTCGAGACGGAGCCCTTCGTCGAGACCGAGCTCGAGCTGCAGACCCGACTCCGCACAGAGCTCGACTTCTTCCAGGAGGTCGAGGCCGAGGGCATCGGCGTCGAGGTGACGACACCCGTGCAGGAGATCAGCCCGCTGGAGACGGAGCTGCCAGCGGAGACCGAGCTGCTCGGTGAGACAGAGACCGAGCTCGAGCTCGCGACCGAACTGCTGGCGGAGGCAGAGCAGGAGCAGGAACTCGAACTGGCGCGCGAGATCGAGGTGGAGCCACGGAGGGAGGTGGAGCCGCTGGGGATCGAACTGGGCCGCCCCGGCGATGAGTTCACGCCGATCGACGTGGACCTCCGCGGTGTGCGCACTGTCGAGGCGGAACTCCGCCCGACGGAGCT
>JAVLCJ010000211.1:0-593 GCA_031580875.1 Roseovarius sp. | reverse complement strand
ATCACGAAGTGCCTTACGCCCGCCGCGAGATGAAAGCGCGCCCATTCGCCGATATGTTCGGCCTCGTCTCGCACGATCGCAGCGATCGCCACGCCGTGCCGTGAGGGGTCTGGCGTTGGCGCACGTATGCCGAGCTTCGAGATCTTGAGCTTCTGCGCCAGCTTTTCCAGCAAGGGTTGTCTTCCTTCCCCAAGGTCACTTGGCCTTGGTGCACATTGACTGTGTCCGTTCTTATACGCGAGGGGATGCCGCTGACATACCCTCTTTTTCAGGGCCCCACCCAAGTTGAGCCTGTTCGCATTTGAGAGAAGATCAACCGGCACTCACCTGGATCGACCCGGCGCCTGACGCTGGCGGCAGACAAGGCGTACGACACCCGCGACTTTGTCGCCGACCTCGGGCGCATTGTCGTGACGCCGAACGTCGGGTCCAGATCGCGGTGATGCACACAGCGGAGGCGCGCGCAAACCGCGGATGGCCGCGAGGACATCGGCGAACCACGCCTAGAGTCGATGTCTTGAGCTTGGCCGTTCCGACCTGATGTACGACACCGGTGGATGTGGACATTCTGATTGTCTGGACCAGCACATTCG
>JAVLCJ010000210.1:0-610 GCA_031580875.1 Roseovarius sp. | reverse complement strand
GACCCGGATCCGACATATGTGTTCGGTCACCCGTCAGCTGGGCTGACTGCGTTGATCCCGTTCAGTACCGACTCGGCAGGAACGCGAACCCCGCGAGGAACACCACCGACAGCACCGACACGATGAACACGCCCCACAGGCCGCTGACGAGCCGCTCGAACGCCTCGATCTGCGCGGTCTGCGCGGCGTACACCGACCGGTCCGCGACGAGCTGCAGCCGCGCCCCGTCGGCGATGTGCACCACGTACGACTCTGCGCCCAGCGTCACCGTCTCACCGGGCGCCAGCTGCGTCTCGGTCGTCCGCTCGGCCCGCCACGCCAGCTGCACGCCGTCGGCATCGACCTGCTCGACCACGCGTGCCTGCCCGTCGTACGTCACCACCGACCCCTCCTGGACCGTCACCGTCTCGGGGTCGAAGTACGCCGCGGCGGGCACGAGCACGTTGTCATCACGGACGACGTAGCGCTCGCCGCCGATGGTGACGACCTCGCCGGTCGCCGCGGGGTCCGCAGCGAGGACCGCCTCCTCGTCGACGACCGCCGTCAGCCGTGCGCGGTCGCCGTCGACGCGGACGGTGTACGCCTGCCCACCCAGGGTGACCTCCCCGTC
>JAVLCJ010000020.1:0-39832 GCA_031580875.1 Roseovarius sp. | reverse complement strand
CTGGTGCTGGTCGCGCTGATCATCGCGCTGCGCGAGGCGGTGGCGCTGGCGCGGCTGTCGCGGCTTGACAGCCTGCACCGGGCGGCCGCGACGGCGCTTGCCGATGCCGACCTTTCCGGTGCGCGGCGGGTCGTGGACCGACTTGTCCGGCTGTATGCCGGCCGCGAAGATACCCGGTGGGGCCGGGACCGGTTGGCCAATCTGGGCCCCGACCAGTTCGACGCCGCTGCGCTGCTGGACGTGGCCGAGCGGGAGCTTCTGGCGCCGCTAGACGCGGCGGCGCAGCGCGAGGTCGAGGCGGCGGCGCGGCAGGTCGCCACCGTGACGGCGCTGGTGCCGCTTGCGCTGGCCGACGTCGTGGGGGCGCTGGCGGCGAACCTGCGGATGATCCGGCGCATCGCGGAGATCTATGGCGGTCGCGCCGGGGTGATCGGCGCCTGGCGGCTGGCCCGGGCGGTGATCGCCCATCTGGTGGCAACCGGCGCGGTGGCCGTGGGTGACGACATGCTGAGCTCGGTCGCAGGCGGCGGGCTGTTGTCGAGATTGTCGCGCCGCTTCGGCGAGGGGCTGGTGAACGGCGCGCTGACGGCGCGCGTGGGCGTGGCGGCGATGGAGGTCTGCCGCCCGTTGCCCTTCGGCCCGTCCCGGCGGCCGTCCGTCAGCGGCACGGTGGGGCGCGCGCTTTCCGGCCTGTTCCGCTGAGCGCCCGGCAGGGCCGCCGGGAAGGATCAGAGCTTGCCCTTGAGGTAATTCAGAACGGGAGGGCGTACCGATTGCAGCCCATCGGCGCGGGCGGCGTGGATGACCTCGCGCAGCTCGCCCAGGAGGGTGCGGCGCAGGATGGACTTGACCGGCCCGATCGAGGCCGGGCGCATCGACAATGTCCTGAGCCCGATCGCCGCGAGGCAGGCTGCCTCGACGGGGCGGCCGGCATCCTCGCCGCAGAAGGACAGCGGCGTGCCGAGCGAGCGGCACCGGTCCACGATGTTTTCCAGAAAGCTCAGGAAGCTCACGTTGAGCGTGTCGTAACGCCGGCGGACGAGTTCGTTCTCGCGGTCGGCGGCGAAGAAGAACTGCTTGAGGTCGTTGCCGCCGATCGAGAGGAAATCGACATCCGCGTAGAAGCTGTCGGGCGCGAAGGCGAGCGACGGTGTTTCAAGCATCGCGCCCACTTCCAGCGTTGCGGGCAGGGGGTGGCCGAGGATGCGTTCGCGCTCGATCGCCTTGTCCATCTCGGCGCGGGCGGCGGTGAATTCCTCCCGCTGGGCGATGAAGGGAAACATCACCGACAGCGGCCGCCCGCCCGCGGCGCGCAGGAGCGCCTGAAGCTGCATGCGCATCACCCCGGGACGGTCGAGCGCGATCCGCACGGCGCGCCAGCCGAGCGCCGGGTTGGGTTCCTCGACCGCCTTCATGTAGGGCAGTACCTTGTCCGACCCGATGTCGAGCGTCCGGAAAACCACGCGCTCGCCCTTGGCCGCGTCCATCACCCGCGCGTAAAGCTGTGACAGTTCGGCCCGCTTGGGCATGTGGTTGCGGATGAGAAACTGCAACTCGGTCCGGAACAGGCCCACGCCCTCGGCGCCCGAGCTTTCGAGGCTGGGCAGATCGGCCATGAGCCCGGCATTCATGTGCAGCCCGATCCGGGTGCCGCACCGCGTTTCGGCGGGCTTGTCGCGGATGGAGGCATAGCGTTCGTGGGCCTGTGCCTGCATGGCCATCTTGTCGCGGAACGCGGTGACGATCGAATCGTCGGGGCGCAGATGCGCGATGCCCTGATCGCCGTCAACGAGGATCAGGTCGCCGTTCAGCGCCTCGGTCGTGATCCGCTCGGCATGGATCACCAGCGGGATCGCCAGCGCGCGCGCCACGATCGCGGCATGGCTGCCGACCGAGCCTTCCTCGAGGACGATGCCCTTGAGGGCGCGCCCGTAATCCAGCAGTTCGGCCGGCCCGATATTACGCGCGATCAGGATCGGGTCCGCCGGCATGTCGGCGCCGGTTTCATTGCCTTGCCCGGTGAGGATGCGCAGCAAGCGGTTGCTGAGGTCATCGAGGTCATGCAGCCTGTCGCGGAGGTACGGATCGGTGGCCTGATTCATCCGGGCGCGGGCGGTGGATTGTTCCTTTTCGACGGCCGCCTCGGCCGACAGCCCGCGGCTGATGTCCTCTTCCATGCGGCGCATCCAGCCCTTGGAATTGGCGAACATGCGGTAGGCTTCGAGAACCTCGAGCTGCTCCTTCTCGCCGGCGGGCGCGGTCGACAGCATCCGGTCCACGCCGACCCGCAATTCGTCCACGGCGCCATGCAGCCGCTCAAGCTCGCGGTGGGGGTCATCGGCGATCGGGTTGGCGACGACGACCCGGGGCTCGTGCAGCCATACATGGCCCTGGGCCACACCCTCCTGCCCGACGTTGCCATGGAACAGCACCGATTGCTGGTGCGGGGCGCGCATCGCCGCGCCTTCGCCGATGAAGGCGCCGAGTTCGGCCATCTCGGCGATGACCATGGCGACGACTTCGAGCGCGTAAATCTCCTCGTCGGAGAAGCGCCGCGAATCGCGGGACTGGACAACCAGCACGCCCAGCGTCTCGCCAAGCCGCTGGACAGGCACGCCGAGGAAGCTGCAATAGGCCTCCTCGCCGGTTTCTGGCATGTAGCGGAAGCCCTTGGTGCCCGGGGCGTCGTCGGTGTTGATGACCTGCCCGGTCCGCGCGACCCGGCCCACGAGACCCTCGCCCAGTTTCATCCGGGTTTCGTGAACCGCGTCGGGGTTCAGACCTTCGGTCGCGCAGAGCTCCAGCGTGTCGGCATCGCGGAACAGGTAGATCGAGCACACCTCGGTGCGCATCTCCTCGGCGATGAGCTGGGTGATGCGGTCAAGCCGCTGCTGGCCCGCGGCGTCCTCGGCCATGACGGAGCGCAGGCGGCCCAGCATCTGCCGACTGTCTGTCGTGAAATCCTGTCTCATGATCCGCGCCGTTCCGGGCCTTTCGTTGCCGTGGCCTCAGCCCCATCGCGATCGGGATGCGCGCTCAGGCCGCCTTGTCCAGTTCGAACGCATCATGCAGTGCCTGAACCGCGAGTTCCATGTATTTTCGGTCGATCAGGACGGAAATCTTTATCTCGGAGGTTGCAATGACCTTTATGTTGATGCCCTCGTCGCGCAAGGTCTGGAACATCCGGGCGGCCACGCCCGACTGGCTGCGCATGCCGATGCCGACGGCGGAAACCTTGGCCACGGCGGTATCGGCAACTAGGTCGTGAAAGTTGATCTCGCCGCGGTCCTTGGCCCCGTTCAGCGCCTTCTCGGCCCGCGCCACCTGGTCGGTGGGGCAGGAGAAGGTCATGTCGGTGCGCCCTTCCTCGGAGATGTTCTGGATGATCATGTCGACGTTCACGCCCGCCTCGGAAAGCGGGCCGAAGATGGCGGCGGCGATGCCGGGGCGGTCGGCGACCGAGATAAGGGTCATTTTCGCCTCGTCCCGCGAATAGGCGATGCCGTTGACGACGTTCGATTCCATGATTTCCTCCTCGGCGCAGACAAGCGTGCCCGCGTCATCTGACTGTTCCTCGAAACTGCTGAGCACGCGCAGCTTGACATTGTAGCGCATCGCCAGCTCGACCGAGCGGGTCTGCAGCACCTTCGCGCCGAGGCTGGCCAGCTCCAGCATTTCCTCGAAGGCGATGCGATCGAGCTTGCGGGCCTTGTCGGCGATGCGCGGGTCCGTGGTGTAGACGCCATCGACATCGGTGTAGATGTCGCAGCGCACCGCGTCGAACGCCGCGGCGAAGGCCACGGCCGTGGTGTCGGAGCCGCCCCGGCCCAGCGTGGTGATGCGGCCCTCGGGGCTGACGCCCTGAAAGCCCGCGATCACCGCCACGCGCATCCCCTCGTGGAATTTCGCCGCGATATTGTCGGGCGGGATTTCCTCGATCCGGGCAGCGGAATGGGCGCTGGTGGTTTGCACAGGCACCTGCCAGCCCTGCCAGCTGCGCGCCGGGATGTCCATTTCCTGCAAGGTCAGCGCCATGAGCCCGGCCGTGACATTCTCGCCCGAGCTGACGATCGCGTCGTATTCCCGCGCGTCGTAAAGCGGCGAGGTCTCGTTCACGTAGCCCACCAGTTCGTTCGTCTTGCCGGCCATGGCCGAGACGATGACGATCACGTCATGCCCGTTGGCCACTTCGACGCCGACGCGCTTGGCGGCGCGGCGGATGCGGTCGGGCGTGGCGACGGATGTACCACCGAATTTCATCACGAGAACGGACATGAGCGTATCCTGTGCCGGTTGACCGGGCGCGGTTTACGCGCCGTTGCGCGGGAGGGCAATAGGTGGTCGCCCCGAACGGACGCGGGGGCGGTCAGAACGGCAGGTCGCGCCCGTCCCACGTTTGGAAACATCCTGTCGTGGCGACGGACAGCGCCGCGAAACGCTGCATGAGGCCCTCGGTTGCCTCGGCGACGTCGATATCCGCGTTGGTGCCGCCCATGTCGGTGCGGACCCAGCCGGGATGATAGGTGCCGACCGCGATTCCGAGCGGTTCGAGATCGACCGCGAGGTTGCGCCCGAGGCTGAGCGCGGCGGCCTTGGAGGCGCGATAGGCATAGCTGCCGCCCGCGGCATGGGCATGGCTGCCCAGGCGGCTGGACATGATCGCGATCTTCGCTTTCCCGGCAGCCTGTAGGTTGGGCAAAAGCGATTGCACCGTTTGGAAAACGCCCGCGACGTTGGTCGCGAACGTCTCGGCCCACATGTCAGGCGGGAAGCCGTCGGCAAGGTTCTCGTGCTTGTCGGGGTAGATGCCCGCGTTGCAGATCAGCAGGTCGATCGGCCGGCCATCGAGATGATGCGCCAGCGCGGCGTGGCTGTCAGGCTGCGTGACGTCGAGCCGGAAAAGACCGGCGTGATCGCGCGCCGTCCCTGTCACCTCGTGCCCGGCCTTGACGTATTCGTCGCGCAGCGCGGCACCGATGCCGCGGCTGGCGCCCGTGATGACAACATGCATGTGGCCCCCTTTTTGGTGATCGCCGCACGGCCCGTGCCGGCTCAGTTCGTTTTTCGCCCCGGGATGAAGGGGAGGGGGGCGACCGGCACGCCGTCCTCGATCAGCTTCTTCGCCTCGTCGGGACGCGCTTCGCCATGGACCGCCCTGTGCGGCGAGAGCCCGTCATGCATGTCGCGCGCTTCGCGGACGAAGTTACGGCCGACGTATTCGGAGTTTGCCTCGACCTCGCGGCGCAGGTCCGCGACGGCCTGGTCGGTGGGCGCGGCGGGCCCCGGCGGGGTTTCGGCCACCTCCGCCCGGCTGCCTTGGACGCGCGGGGCCATCATCGCCTTGTCCACGTCGGTCGATCCGCAGATCGAACACGTTACCATGCCGGCGGCGCTCAGTTTCTCGTACGCTTCGGCTGATTGGAACCAGCTGTCGAAACGATGATCGCGATCGCATTTGAGGGTGAATTGAATCATGTCGCGGCTTCCGGCTGAACCTCACGATAATTATCCGGCACGGCGCAAAGATCAAGGCATCCGCGCGCCGGTCACCCCTTGAGCCGCGCCGCGTCGAAATCCCGTATGATCCGTGCCAGTTCGGGGTCCGACACCTTTTCCGCGGCCTTTCGGCGCCCCAGCCAGCGACGGCGCCTCTGGCCGGCCTCGGGATACCTGCGGGCGAGGGCCTTGACCTTGACGGGATAGACGAGAGCGAGGCAGGGCAGGCTGCCATCGGTATCGCCGATTTCCTTGTGATAGGAGAAGAGGCCGATGCACCGCTCGATCACGCGGCCCTGTACCCCGGCTTCTTCCCAGGCCTCGGTCAGGGCGCTTTCGCCCGGCGTTCGGCCGTCAACGGGCCAGCCCTTGGGAATGATCCAGCGCCCAGAGCCGCGGCTGGTGATCAACAGGAATTCAGGCTTGCCGCCCTTGATGCGGTAACACAGGGCCGCGAATTGCGTGCGCAGGTCGCGCTTGCCGTGCGCGTTCAGCGAAATCGGATCCTGCTTGATCTTCTGAAGGGTCATCGGATCGTTCCTGCCTTACAGGCTGCTCTGCCCCATGGCGCGCCGATGATAGGACGAACGGGCCGGCCATGGCCAGAGACTTTTCAATGACGCCGCCGCGCGGGACATGTCCCGGGCCTTGTCGTCACGCCCACCAACACCGGGGTATAAAGCTGATAGATTTTATCAGAATTGACATGACCAAGTATTTTTGTCAGCTTGATCAGGCCAAGCCACCCGAACGGAATCAGCCCGGCATGACAGTTGATGACCCAGCCACGCGACGTGGAGAGCCGACAGACAGCCGGAGGACACGCGATGATCCGCGCCCAGACCAAGCAACAGCCCGAACTTCAGCCCGACACGACCTGCCACGATGCGCGCGTCCTGACCGCCGGCGGCGTGACGGCCAATATCATTCTCGACGACCAGACCTACACGCTGCGCATCACCCGCGCCGGCAAGCTGATCCTTACGAAATGAAGCACCAGCGAAACATGAAGGGGGCCTTCCCGGTCTCGGCGATGAAGGGGCTGACCCCGTTGGAGGCGCTGAGCGTCCGGTGTCTGCGCCTCTGGCACGACCCCGCACACGGGCCCGCCGCCATGGGCACGATGTTGGCGCGGCGGCTGGGGCCCGAACGCGGGACCGCTTGTCACCGGGCCTTGGCGGATGTGATGTGCATGATCGCGCGGCACGGGCGCCGCCGTCTGGCCCGGCACGGGGCCGAATGCGGCTGCGTCGGGGCCGACGAGGCGATTTTCGCGCATTTCATCGTGACGGCCGCGACCGGTGACAGGGAGGACGCGATGCTTGTCGCGTCCTTGCTGGTCGACAGCGCGGTCCTGCTGCCGCTAACCGATTCGGCGCGGCAGGCCGGGCTGTGCCTGCACCGGGCGGGATTGCGCCCGGCCGGGGCGATGCCCGAACCGATGAGCGCGACGCGCCACTGAGATTTTCTGACCGATGAAGGGGGCGACGCAATGATCATCTGCCACTGCATGTCCATCACGGACAAGGATATCATCGCGGCCGTCGACTGGATGCGCGCCGCGGATCCCGCGACCATCATCACCCCGGGCAAGGTCTACCGTGCCCTGGGCAAGAAGGCGGATTGCGGCGGGTGCCTGCCGCAATTCATTGACACGTTGGGCAAGGCCGACAACTTTGCCGTACCCATGCAATTGCGCGGCCTGCGCCGTGCGGCCACACAGGGAGAGCCACATGAAGGGCGACCAGAAGGTCATCGAATATCTGAACGCAGCGTTGAGGAGTGAGCTTACCGCTGTAAGCCAGTACTGGCTGCATTACCGTCTGCAGGAGGATTGGGGGTTCGGCAAGATCGCGTCGAAGAGCCGGGCCGAAAGCATCGAGGAGATGCACCACGCCGACAAGCTGATCGAGCGCATCATCTTCCTCGGCGGGCATCCGAACCTGCAGAAGCTGGACCCGCTGCGCATCGGGGAGAGCCTTCGCGAAACGCTGGATGCCGATCTCGCGGCGGAGCATGACGCGCGCACCCTGTACATAGAGGCGCGCAATCACTGCGAAAGCGTGGGTGACTACGTATCGAAAAACGTGTTCGAGCAACTGATCGCCGACGAGGAGGGCCATATCGACTTCCTCGAAACGCAGATCGAGCTTTACGAGAAGCTGGGCGAAGAGCGGTACGGCCTGCTCAATGCCAGCGCGGCCGACGAGACCGAGTGACCCGATACGCGGGCAGGGCAGGCGGCGGGCGCCCGCCTATTCGTCCAGCGATCCGTGGATCGCGAACTGTTCCAGCCCGGCATCGTGCGCCTCGATCACGCGGAAACTCTCACGCACGCCCGCATCCGTCAGTTCCCGCGTCACGGTGAGCAGGGTGTTCGGGGGATGATCCTCGCACAGCTCCGCCATGTGGGCGACCTCGTCAGCGGCGACCGGTCGGGCGGTGTCGGTATCGGGGGCGCCGTAGACCTCCACGAAGTGGCTGGCCAGCGCGTCGATCAGGGTGTCGCGCTCGGCCTCCTCGATCTGGGTGATTGCCACGAAGGTCACCCGGCCGAAAGTCTCGACCCCCAACCAACCGTTCGAGAACGCCTGTCTCTGCTTGCCGGCGAGGTCCGCCTCCCCCCAGTTCGAGAATTCGAACCCGCCCGAGACGCACCATTCGCCGGTACGCGCGGGGGAGTGGTACACCCGCATGTCGCTTTCATCGAAATGGATCGCGCGCGCCAGTTTCATTTGCCTTGCTCCAATACCGTGCTGAGCGGGATGAGATGCGTGGTCTCGCCTTCCCGCAGCAGCATTCCGAAAGTCTCGTCCACGCCGAGGAAGGTGCCCGACATGCCGTTGCGTGTCACGTCCTCGCCGATCCCGTGGGCCAGACCGCGCCATTCGGCGTGAAGCGCGCGCACGCCGTCATCTTCCCATGTCGTGATCCAGTTGAGCGTGTGCCGCGCCCATGATTCCAGCAGTGCGACCGCGTCCACCTCGGCGCAGCCTTCTTCATAAAGAGCGGTTTCGTCGGGCCGTTCGCCGGGACGCGTGGCCAGCATCAGCAGCGGCAGTTCAAGCCCGACCACCAGCCAGCCCGGTTCCGCCGCCGGGTCCGTGCCGCCAGCCATGGCGCGCAGCCGTCCGCACGCGGCGCCGTTGACCCGCAACCCGCCGGCCCATTCCAGATGCACGGCGAGTTCCGGCGGCCCGAGCGCGCCGAGCGCGTTCTGGAAGCCGACTCCGCAGGCGGGCAGCATGGCCATCGCCCGCTCCAGCGGCACCTCGGGGGCCATGACAAGCGCCGCCAGCAGCCTGTCGGCCGACAGGTTGTACACGATCAGGCCCGCGTCGCAGCCAAGGGCGGCCATGGCACAGGCCTTCTCGAACGGGTCGATCCCGGTATCGACGGCCTGGCCGTGCATCAGTGGCGGAAAGGTGGGTGCCGTCATGCCACGCCCTGACCCACGAGGGCGCGGGCGACATCCCGGAAGGCCTGCGCCTGCGGCGCCTCGGGCTGCGAGACCACGATCGGGGCGCCGCCATCGGACGAGGTGCGGATATCCAGATGCAGCGGCACCTCGGCCAGCAGCGGCACGCCCATCTTGCCGGCCTCTGTCCTGACGCCGCCATGGCCGAAGACGTGTTCCTCGTGGCCGCAGTTCGAGCAGACATGCGTGCTCATGTTCTCGATCATGCCCAGTACCGGCACCTTGAGCTGCGTGAACATGTCGATCCCCTTGCGCGCATCCAGCAGCGCCACGTCCTGCGGGGTGGACACGATGATCGCCCCGTCCACCACGGCCTTCTGCGCGAGGCTCATGGACACGTCGCCGGTGCCCGGCGGCAGATCGACCAGCAGCACGTCGAGCGCGCCCCACTGCACCTGCATCAGCATCTGCTGAAGCGCGCCCATCAGCATGGGGCCGCGCCAGACGACGGCCTGATCCTCGTTCGTGAGCAGCCCGATGGACATCATGGTGACACCGTGGTTGCGCATCGGCAGGATGGTCTTGCCGTCGGGGCTGGCCGGCCGGCCCGAAACGCCCAGCATGCGCGGCTGGCTCGGGCCGTAGACGTCGGCGTCCAGCAGCCCCACGCGCCGCCCCTCGGCGGCCAGCGCACAGGCGATGTTGGCCGAAACGGTCGATTTGCCGACGCCGCCCTTGCCGCTGGCGATGGCGACGATATGCGCGACGCCGGGTACACGTTGCGGACCCTGCGGCTCGGCCTGTTTCTGCGGTTTCAGGTCGGGCGGGGCCTTGGCGCTGTGCCCGGTGAGGACGGCCGACACCTCGGTCACGCCTTTCAGCGCCTTGACCGCCTGTTCAGCGGCGGCGCGTGCCGGTTCATATGCGTCCGCCTTGTCCGGGTCGATCTCCAGCACGAAGCGCACGCTTCCGTCTTCGAGGGTCAGCCCGCGCGTCACGCCGGCTGTCACGATGTCGTCGCCCGAAACCGGGTCTTTCACTTCTTTCAGGGCGGCCAGAACCGCCTCGCGTGTCACGGCCACTTTGTCAGTCCTGTTTCTTGATGATGCCGGTCACTTCGTGGTGCACGTCGAGGCCATCGACGGTCAGCACGACGCGCGCCGCGTATTCGCCCGCGTCGTCCGGGGCATTGCGCAGGCCCTCTTCGATCGCCTGTTGCGAGGTGACGCCGACCTGCTTGAGGAATTTTCGCATGGACATGTTGTAGTCGCTGGTCTCGTCGCTCATTTTCAACTCCCTTTCCCAATTTTGTTGACGCGGGGGCCGCGGGCTTCCTACCCTTGACGCATGCGCCGCTTGTCTCTTTTCGCGGTCGTGGCGCTAGTCGCGGCCCTTGTGCCCCCCGCGAACGGGCGGGCGGCCGAGGGGTTTCGCCTTGTCGCGCCGCAGGCTCTCGTCGATAGCGGCCTTCTGAAATATGTGCTCCCGCGCTTCTCGCTCAAGACCGGCACCCGCATCGAGCTGGTGGCGCCCGGTGCCGGGGCGGCGGCCGAGCTGACCCCCGACGACGGTACCCGTGTTTTCACCGGGCCGCGTGCAACGTGGCGGTTGCGCGTCAACGCGCCGGAGCATCCGGGCGTCAAGCGCTTCGCCGACTGGCTGAGCTCGGAAATAGGGCAGCGCACGATCAAGAGCTTCGAGGTCGACGGCGCCGCCCCGTTCAGCCCGCCCCGCACCGAAGCGGCCGAGGCTGTGGAGGTCAGTTTCGACGGCAATCCGGACCGGGGCAAGGCGCTGTCGCTGCTGCATTGCGGGCGGTGCCATGTTGTCGGAGACGAGAACCGGATGAACGCCATCGGGTCCACCCCCAGCTTTGGCGTATTGCGCGCCCTGCGGGATTGGCAGCGACGCTTCCAGACCTTCTACGTGCTCAACCCGCACCCGGCGTTCACTCAGGTGGCCGACGTCACGCCGCCGTTTCCCATCGACAGGCCGTCGCCGATCACGCCGGTCGAGATGACGCTCGGCGATGTCGAGGCGATCCTTGCCTATGTGGCCGAGATGACCCCCGCCGACCTTGGTGAGCCGCTTCGGCATCAGTGATCGCGGCGCTTGCTGAAGTAGTCGTCGCTGGTGCGCACCTGCGGCCGGTCGCCCGATGTGAACGGATTGTCCTGCGAATGGAACTGCGCCTTCACACGGCAATCGTCGCACATCTGGATCATCTTCGCGGCCTTGTCGTTGGCAAACATCGCGTGTTTCCCGGCCAGCTTTTCCGTGATCTTCTCGACGGTCGATTTCACGCCGAACAGCGCGCCGCACTCGATGCAGGCAAAGGGTTCCTCCTCGTGCAGGATCGTCTGAGACAGGGCGGCATCGGCCAGGTTCATGCGCTGTTCGTAGGTGATGGCGCTCTCGGGGCAGACATTCGCGCACAGGCCGCATTGCAGGCACGCATCCTCCTGGAAACGCAGTTGCGGCATGTCCGGATTGTCGATGAGCGCGCCCGACGGGCACAGTGACACGCAGGACAGGCAGAGCGTGCAGGCGTCGGTGTCGACATGCACGGTGCCATAGGGCGCGTCCTCGGGCAGCGGTACCAGCTCGGCCCCCGGCTGCAGCGCCTTTGCCGACAGCCGGGCCACTTGCCGCCGGCTGCCCATCGGCAGGACAGGATCGGGGCACGGCACGGTGGCGTCGTCGGCGGTATAGAGCGCGTCGCAAAGCGCATCGGGGTCGGACACGTCAAGAAGCCCGACGCGCGTCTCATCGCCGGCAAGCGCGCGGGCCAGCGGGATTTCGCGGTCCAGCGCATCGCGTTCTGTCACGGGGGACAGCAGGATGGTGACATCGGCGAACCCGCAGGCCAGCGCCGCCAGGATCTCCGCGTGGCCGAACCCCGACAGCGCGCTGACCTCGAGCGGGATCACGTCGGCGGGAAGCCCGCGCGCGTGGCGCGCGGCGAGGCTGATGAGCTCGCGCCCGTGGGACTGGTCGCAGACCAGCAGGCGTGGCGCGTGGCCGCCGGCCTTGCGATAGGTCGAGGCCAGCGTGTTCAGCCGGCGGAACACGGTGTCCGTCGGCGGTGCGTCATAGGTGATGGCCCCCGACGGGCAGCGCGCGGCGCAGGCACCGCAACCCGCGCAGATCATCGGGTCGATTTCGACGTGATCGCCTTCGGGGCGGATCGCGCCGGTTGGGCAGATGTCCAGGCACTTGGTGCAGCCGGTCTGCTCCGCGCGGCTGTGCGCGCAGATCGCCGGTTCCAGTGCGACGTAAAGCGGCTTCTCGAATGTGCCCAGCAGTTGCGATGCCTCCAGCACGGCGTCGGCCACCGCCGTGACGCTGCCGGGATCGGCGCGAACGTAACCTTCGCGTTTCTGCGGCGCGGGGAAAAGCGGCGTGCCGCCGGTGAGGTCGAGGATGATGTCGCAATCGGTCTGACCGCCGTCGCGCGGCGCTGTCCAGGTCAGCGGGCCGCGTCCGCCGGGGTGAACCTGTTGCAGCGCGTCCAGCCGCAGGCTGAACTGGCCAAGCGCGCCCGAGGCCTGCCGCAGCTTGCCGCGGATCGTGTCGAAGCCGCGCTCGTCCGGCGGGTCGGCATCGTCGGTCAGCAATACCGTGACCCCGAGGATATCCTTCAGGCGCCGGGCGGCCGGGAACGCAATATCGGACGCCCCGATCACCAGGCAGAGCCCTTCGGACGTGACATCCACGGTTTTTTCCGCCGGCATTTCCATGGCGGCCTCGGCCATCAGCGCGGCCATCTTGGGCAGCTTCGAGCGCGGGTCGTCCGACCATCCGGCGCGGTCGCGCAAATCCGTGACGGGGGGTGCCGCCAGCCCGAGATCGGTGGCGATTTCCTCGAACAGTCGCTGTTCCTGCCGGCAGCAGATGATCGCGTCCTCGCTGGCGATTGCCTCGGCCGCCTGTGCTGTCTGCGACGTGCAGAGGTCGGAATGCACCTGCGAACAGGGCAGCCCCGTCGCGGCCTCAAGCGCCGCGCCATCGAGGTCCTGCGTTCCCGAACAATTGCATATGATCAGTTTTTTGGCCATCTCGTTCCCGATCGTGTGAGCGTTGCGAGCCGCACCTTGCGCCGCCAGCCTAGTCACTTTGCGCCGTCAGACTAGTCACGATTCGTACCGGCGGTAAACAGGTATTCGAATCAGTCAGGCGCACCTGCGGGTCCGCCGCGCCTGACTGTTTGATTCTGTCAGGAATTGCTCACGGGCGGGTTTCGTGCAGTTTTCGGGCGGCACTGCACGGGACAAAACGGTGCCGGGTGCCTGCATGTTGTATTTCGTAGTGCCCAATACCCCTGATATTGTGTTTGTGCACAACCGGACACGAAAAATGCTTTGATCGGTAAGAAATTTGTACCAACCTAGTCGGAGCGGAGGAGGCGAGCCGAAAATGGACCTGACCTGACGTGATCCACGATCCCGACAGATACGCGACCCTGCCGCTTGGCGTCGTGGTGCGGCGCACCCCCGGGGTGACCCGCTGGGCAGCCTGGGCGTGGAAGGCTGTCGCCGTCCTGCCGGGAGCGACCGATGCAGCGTGGCGCGAGCTGCGGCGCGAAGGAGACGCGGTGGAATTTCACGCCGCTACCTGCATGCTGGAACTGCACGGGGCCGAGACGGAAAGCTACCTTCACGGGCTGTCCGCCCATGTGCCGGCCATCTACGTGGTCATGCGGGAAACCGGCACCGGGGCGGATGCCCCGTTGGAGGTGACGCTGGTCACGGCCTCCCCCTACGAGGCACAGGATTACGCCGACAATGGCGAGGACATCGTCGAGAAAGTGCCCATGCCTGACGGGCTGATCGCGTGGATACGCGATTTTGTGGAGAGGTATCACGAACAGGAAGAATTCCGGAAACGCCGGCGCGACCGCATGGATATCGAGAAAGTCGAGGATGGCGTGGGTGATCCGCGCGTTCGACAGACCCGCGACGTCTATCGTGCGCCGAGATCGATCAGGAAGGAGCGCATGCATTGACCCGCGGAAGCGATTTCTGGTCGCGTCGCAAGGCGCGAGTTGCGACGGAGGAAGCCGCCGAGGCACGGGCCAAGGAAGCGTCCGAGGCCGCCGAACGCGATGCCGCGAGTGCGCAGAAAAGCGACGAGGAACTGCTGGAGGAGCTTGACCTGCCCGATCCCGACAGCCTGCAGCCGGGCGACGACGTGCGCGGGTTCATGGCGCAGGCGGTACCCGACCGGCTGCGCCGCCGCGCGCTGCGCAAGTTGTGGCTGACGAATCCCGCGCTGGCCAATCTTGACGGGTTGATAGATTACGGCGAAGATTTCACCGATGGCGCGACCGTCATCGAGAATTTGCAGACGACCTATCAGGTGGGCCGTGGCATGGTACGGCATGTCGAGGAAATGGCGCGATCCGAGGCGCAGGACCCAGAGCCGGAAAGCGACCCGGGTGGCCGGGCCGATGACGGTGAAAAGGTCGCGGATACGGCCGAGGTGACAGAACCCGATGCGGTGGTATACCCTGCTGCGGCCGAGACGACCGAGGGCGCCGCGCCCGCAGCGGCATTCGCGGATCAGGGTGATGTCGGGCCGGCTGATGGTTTTCCAAGGCGCCGCATGCGGTTCAATTTCGAAACCCGCGGCGAAGAGAGCACGGCTTGACGATGCAAGAGGATTTGATGACACCGCCGCACGCCCAGCACGACATCGCCCAGGAGGACCGCCTGCGCGCGGACCTCTATGACTTCCTGGGCCTGCTGCTGGCCGGCCCGCCGGACAAGCGCTTGCTTGACCAGACCGCGTCGCTCACGGGGGATGACACGGATCTGGGCACCGCGATCAGCGCCCTTGCACGGATCGCGGGGCTGAGCCACCCGGGTACGGTGGAAAGCGAGTTCAACGCGCTTTTCATAGGTGTCGGGCGCGGTGAACTGCTGCCCTATGCCAGTTATTACCTGACGGGCTTTCTCAACGAGAAGCCGCTTGCCGGGCTGCGCCGCGACATGGCCGCGCGCGGCATGACACGGGCCGAGAACGTCTACGAACCCGAGGACAACATCGCCTCGTTGATGGAGATGATGGCCGGGCTGATCCGCGGGCGCTTCGGCAGGCCCGCGTCGCTGGCCGACCAGAAGACGTTTTTCAACCGCCATATCGCCCCGTGGGCAGGGCATTTCTATTCGGATTTGGAAGCCGCGAAGAACTCGGTTCTCTATGCCTCGGTCGGCGCTGTCGGCCGCGTGTTCATGGAGATCGAGACGGAGGGATTCCGGATGACCGCGGACTGATCCGCGGGGCAACCGGCGGGGCGACCCGCCTTCAACCAGAGAGGAGGACTCTCATGACCAGGAAAGTTGAGGAGGCCAAGGGCGTGAATCCGGGCCGCCGCGATTTCCTCAGGATGGCCGCCACCGGCGCGCCCGCTGTCGCGGTCGCCACGGCAGCATCAACGGGCACGGCCGAAGCGGCCACGCCCGACCCTGCATCCGACAGGATGCAGGACACCGCGCATACTCGCGCGTACTTCGATTCCGCCCGGTTCTGAGACCGGACGCAATCATCCGACCTGCCGGCGACCGGTTGCGACAGGCCCGACCGTCCGGTGGACAACCTTAGTACCCAGCAACCCCGGCGCGGGGAAGCCACGGGAGGAGATGACAACATGCTTAGGAAAAAGACCAACGGGGTAGCGAGACGCCCCCAGCGGACAAGTATCCTGTCTGAGGTCGCGGGAAAATCCGTTGACCGCCGCGCGTTCCTGCGCGGCAGCGGCCTGGCCATCGGTGGCCTTGCCGCGATCGGGGCCACGGGTGGTTCCGTCACCAAGGCCAGCGCGCAAAGCGCCGCGAAAGAGGCCGTCGAGACCGTCAAGTCGGTCTGTACGCACTGCTCGGTCGGGTGCACCGTCGTGGCCGAGGTGCAGGACGGCGTCTGGGTCGGGCAGGAGCCCGGCTGGGACAGCCCCTTCAACCTCGGGGCACACTGCGCCAAGGGCGCCTCCGTGCGGGAACACGCGCATGGCGAACGCCGCCTCAAGTATCCCATGAAGAAAGAAGGCGGCGAGTGGAAGCGCATCAGCTGGGAGCAGGCGATCAACGAGATCGGCGACGGCATGACGCAAATCCGCGAGGAAAGCGGGCCTGACAGCGTCTACTGGCTGGGCAGCGCCAAGCACAACAACGAACAATCCTACCTGTTCCGCAAGTTCGCCGCCTACTGGGGCACGAACAACGTGGATCACCAGGCGCGGATCTGCCACTCCACCACGGTTGCGGGGGTTGCCAACACGTGGGGCTACGGCGCCATGACCAACTCCTACAACGACATCCACAATTCGAAGGCCATCTTCATCATCGGCGGCAACCCGGCCGAGGCGCACCCCGTCTCGCTGCTGCACGTGCTGAAGGCCAAGGAGCAGAACAACGCGCCGCTGATCGTCTGTGATCCGCGCTTCACCCGGACCGCGGCGCATGCCGACGAATATGTCCGGTTCCGTCCCGGGGCGGACGTGGCGCTTGTCTGGGGCATTCTTTGGCACATCTTCGAGAACGGCTGGGAGGACAAGGAGTTCATCCGCACCCGTGTGTGGGGGATGGACCAGATCAAGGCCGAGGTCGCGAAATGGACCCCCGAGGAAGTTGAGCGCGTGACCGGTGCGCCGGGAGAGCAATTGCGCCGGGTTGCCCGTACGATGGCCAACAACCGCCCCGGCACGGTGATCTGGTGCATGGGCGGCACGCAGCATACGAACGGCAACAACAATACCCGCGCCTATTGCATCCTGCAGCTTGCGCTTGGCAACATGGGGGCGTCCGGCGGTGGCACCAACATCTTCCGCGGCCACGACAACGTGCAGGGAGCCACGGACCTTGGCGTTCTCAGCCATACCCTTCCCGGCTATTACGGGCTGAGCAAGGGGGCATGGGGCCACTGGTCCCGTGTCTGGGGCGAGGACCCGGAATGGCTTGCCGGCAATTTCGCCACCGTCACGGGCAAGGACGGCAAGGAAAAGGCGCTGCAGAACCTCAAGGGGATCCCCGTCAGCCGCTGGATCGACGGCGTGCTGGAAGACCCCGAGAACATGGACCAGCCCAACAAGGTGCGGGCCATGGTGCTCTGGGGGCACGCGCCGAACAGCCAGACCCGCGGCAAGGAAATGAAGACGGCAATGGAAAAGCTCGACATGCTTGTCGTGGTGGACCCTTACCCGACCGTCTCGGCGGTGATGCAAGATCGGACGGATGGCGTTTACCTGCTGCCAGCGGCCACGCAGTTCGAGACGCGCGGCTCGGTCACGGCGTCGAACCGTTCGCTCCAGTGGCGCGAGAAGGTGGTCGACCCGCTGTTCGAGGCCAAGCCGGATCACGAGATCATCGGCCTTTTCGCCAAGAAGTTCGGATTCCACGACAGGATGTTCCGAAACATCAAGCTGGAGGACGACGGCGTGACACCCGATGTCGAGGACACGCTGCGCGAGATCAACCGCGGCATGTGGACGATCGGTTACACAGGTCAGAGCCCCGAGCGGCTCAAGACCCACATGGCCAACCAGCACACCTTCGACCGGACCACGCTCAAGGCCCGTGGCGGGGCGGCGGATGGTGACTACTACGGTCTGCCATGGCCAAGCTGGGGCACGCCCGAGATGGGCCACCCGGGGACGCCGAACCTGTACGACATGTCCAAGCCGGTGAGCGAGGGGGGCCTGACCTTCCGTGCCCGGTTCGGCGTGGAGCGGGATGGCGACAACCTGCTGGCCGAAGGCGTCTACTCGGTCGGGTCGGAAATCCAGGACGGATACCCGGAATTCACCATGCAGATGCTGATGGATCTGGGCTGGGATTCCGACCTCACGGACGAGGAGCGCGCCACGATCGACGGCATCGCCGGGCCCGACACCAACTGGAAGACGGACCTTTCGGGCGGGATCCAGCGGGTGGCGATCAAGCATGAATGCGCGCCCTTCGGGAATGCCAAGGCGCGGGCGGTCGTGTGGACCTTCCCGGATCCGGTGCCGTTGCACCGCGAGCCGCTTTACACGAACCGGCGCGATCTCGTGGCCGACTATCCGACCTACGAGGACCGGCACGACTACCGTCTGCCGACGCTCTATGCCTCCATCCAGAAGAACGACTTCTCCAAGGAGTATCCGCTGATCCTGACCTCGGGCCGCCTGGTCGAGTACGAGGGCGGTGGCGACGAGACGCGTTCGAACCCGTGGCTGGCCGAGTTGCAGCAGGACATGTTCGTGGAAGTCCATCCGCGCGATGCCAACAACCTGGGTGTCCGGGATGGTGAACAGGTCTGGGTCGAAGGCGCCGAGGGCGCCAAGGTCAAGGTCATGGCGATGGTGACCGAACGGGTGGGCGAAGGCGTCGTCTTCATGCCCTTCCATTTCGGCGGCCATTTCGAGGGCAGGGACCTGCGGGACAAGTATCCCGAGGGCGCCGACCCTTACGTGCTGGGCGAAAGCTCGAACACGGCGCAGACCTACGGCTACGACTCCGTAACGCAGATGCAGGAGACGAAGGCGACTCTCTGCAAGATCAGTGCAGCCTGAGGAGGATAGAGATATGGCTAGAGCGAAATTTCTCTGCGACGCCGAACGCTGCATCGAATGCAACGCCTGCGTCACGGCCTGCAAGAACGAACACGAGGTTCCTTGGGGCATCAACCGCCGTCGCGTCGTGACGATCGAGGACGGCAAGCCGGGTGAGCGGTCAATTTCGGTGGCGTGCATGCATTGCTCGGATGCGCCGTGCATGGCCGTCTGCCCGGTGGACTGCTTCTACCAGAACGAGGAAGGCGTGGTCCTGCACTCCAAGGACCTGTGCATCGGCTGCGGGTATTGCTTCTACGCGTGCCCCTTCGGCGCGCCGCAATATCCCCAGGCGGGCAACTTCGGTAGCCGCGGCAAGATGGACAAGTGCACCTTCTGCCAGGGTGGTCCCGAGGAAAACCACAGCCAGGCCGAGTTCCAGAAATACGGCAGCAACCGGATCGCCGAGGGCAAGCTGCCCATCTGCGCCGAGATGTGCTCGACCAAGGCGCTCCTCGCCGGTGACGGGGACGTGGTTTCGGCCATCTACCGCGAGCGTGTCGTCGCGCGCGGGTTCGGCACCGGAGCCTGGGGCTGGGGTACGGCCTACGAACAGAAAGGCGGTTGACCGGCGCGCGCTTGCGCGCGACGGGCAATGCCACTGATACACGGGCGGGCGGCCTTGCGGGCCGCCCCCCGTTGCATGCACACCGACAGTCGGGACTTCGCCTCATGCCACGCTTTCTGCTTACGCTCATCCTGTCACTGTTCCTCGCCGCGCCTCTTGCCGCGCAGGAACAAGCGGCCCCGTCCGGGGCGGACCGTTCGGCCACCGGGGGTGCGCAAACCCTTGAAGACATCATTGCGCGTCAGCAGGGCCAGGAGGTCGATGATACTTTCCGTCGCGAGGCGATCGGCGACGCGGACAGCGCCGCGGGCATGGCCGACCAGCTGGGAACGCTCGGCGGCGCCTCGGATTCCGAGGTATGGCGCGCGTTGCGCTACGGCCTCTCCGATGTCGAGGTTTCCGCGGGCGGCGACCCTGCACGGGTTCTGATGCAGGATCGCGGAATGTGGTGGCTGCAATTCCGCGAAGGGCCGATGCTCACCTATGGTGGCTGGCTGCTTGTCGCCACGCTGGGGCTGCTGACGCTTTTCTACGTGGTTCGCGGCCGTATCCGGATCGATGGCGAAAAGACGGGCCGTACCGTTACCCGGTTCAAGGCGGTCGAGCGGTTCGGGCACTGGTTGATGGCCGGCTCCTTCGTTCTGTTGGGAATTACCGGCCTCGTGTCGCTCATGGGGCGGAAGTTTCTGATCCCCGCTTTCGGACACGAGTCGTTCTCGGTGCTGGCCACCAATTCGAAATGGATACATAACAACGTGTCATGGGCCTTCATGCTGGGGCTCGTGATGGTGTTTTTCATGTGGGTGTTGCACAACATTCCCAACAAGACCGATCTCAAGTGGCTGGCCGTCGGTGGCGGGATCTTCAAGAAAGGTGTTCATCCGCCCGCCAAGAAATTCAACGCGGGGCAGAAACTGATTTTCTGGGCGGTCATCGTTCTGGGCGCGTCGATCTCGGTGTCGGGCCTGTCGTTGCTTTTCCCGTTCGAGTTGCCGATGTTCGCCAAGACTTTCGCGATCCTGAACGAGACAGGCCTGCCGCAAGCGCTCGGGTTCGGCACGCTGCCAGCGGAGCTGGCCCCGCACGAGGAAATGCAGTACGCGCAACTCTGGCACGCGATTGTTAGCTTCGTGCTGATGGCCATCATCCTTGCCCATATCTATATCGGCTCGGTCGGCATGGAGGGCGCGTTCGACGCCATGGGGTCCGGCGAGGTCGAGGAACAATGGGCGCGCGAACACCATTCCCTCTGGCTTGAAGAGATGCAGGAAGGGGAGGGGAGCGCCGCGCCTCGCGGCAAGGCGACGACCCCCGCGGAGTAGATGCGTGTGCTTCGGCCGGCATTGCTGGTGATCGGTGCGCTGGTCGCCGGGGCCGCTCCGGCGCAGCAGTTCACCTCGCTCAAGGGGCATGGTGGCCCTGTCATGGGCATCAGCGTGAACAGCACGACAGGGCAGGTGGCCACGGCGAGCTTCGACAATTCGGTAGGCTTGTGGCGTGACCGGCACCCGCGGTGGCTCGAAGGGCACGACGCGGCCGTGAACACGGTGCTTTTCGCCTCGGACGGACTGGTCGCCTCGGGCGGAGATGACTTCGACATCATCCTGTGGCGTCCGGATGCCGGCACGCGCAAAAGGCTGGAGGGCCATGAGGGCAAGGTTGAACGCCTCGCGCTTGCGCCGGACGGGACGTTGCTGGCCTCGGCAAGCTGGGATGGCACCGTCGGGCTCTGGCCGCTGGACGGCGGGCCGCCAAGGTTCATGCGGGCGCATGATGGCGCGGTAAACGACGTGACGTTCTCGGGTGATGGCCGCGCGCTTTACTCGGCCTCGGCGGATGGAACGATCCGTCGGTGGGATCCCGCGACCGGGGCCGACCGGCTTGTGCTTGATCAGGGTTTCGGGGTGAACCGGCTCGTCATCGGGACAGAGGGGGCGTGGCTCGCCTACGGGGCCGTGGACGGGGTGACGCGCGTGGTCGACCCGGAAAACGCAGCTATATTGCATGATTTCTCGCTCGAGCGGCGGCCCATCCTGTCGATGGCCCACCATCCCGGGGCAGGGCTGCTCGCCGTCGGGGACGGTCACGGGTATATCATGATTGTCGACACCGAGAACTGGAAGATCGCGCGCGATTTCCGCGCCATGCGGCAAGGGCCGGTCTGGGCGGTGGAATTCTCGGCTGACGGGCGGATGATCTATGCCGGCGGGATCGAGAACGTGGCGTTCGGTTGGCCGGTGGCGATGCTCGACGCGTTCGATCCCGCGGGCGGGGAACCCCGTTCGTTCCTGCGGGACCCTGAGGAGATGTCGAACGGGGAACGGCAATTCATGCGGAAATGCTCGATCTGCCACGCGCTGTCGCCGCCGCCATCGCGCAAGGCGGGGCCATCTTTGCATGACCTTTTCGGCCGGCCGGCCGGCAGCGTGCCGGGCTATTCCTATTCCGAGGTTCTGAAAGGCGCTGACATCGTCTGGTCGGACGAGACGATAGATGCGCTTTTCGAACTGGGGCCGGACCACTATATTCCCGGGTCGAAGATGCCGATGCAGCGCATCGCGGCCGAGAAGGACCGCCGGGACCTGATAGATTTCCTCCGCAACGCGGCGGTCAGCAAGGAGAACGAAGAATGAAATCGATGTTCGCGGGCTTCGCTGCCATCGTCATCATCGCGGTCGGTGCCTGGTATGGGTTGGGTGAACTGGGCTTTTCTACCGGTGAGCGCAACGCGGGCGCGGCCGTGCGTCTTGGTGACGCCGACGAGTGATCAGGGGCTGTGCTGCCGGGCGTGACCGCGCCGTGCGTTTGGCGCCGCTGATACTCTCGGAAAACGGGTGGAACGATGCTATGGTGCGCCGGAGAGAAACGGAGCCCATGCATTGCACGAAAACCCCACGTCCGATCCTGCCGAAATCCATGACCTGTGTATCGTCGGTACGGGTATTGCCGGTCTGAATGCACTTCATGCGGCGCGGCAATATCTGCCGACCGAGGCGCGAGTCGCGTTGGTGGACCGCCGCGAGGGGCCCGGCGGCATGTGGACGAACACGTACGATTACGTGCGTTTGCACCAACCGTTCGAGATGTTCACCGCCGGTGATATCGCATGGCGTCTAGACAGGCCGCGCGATTATCTGGCGACAGGGGCCGAGGTGCGCGCGCATCTCGATCATTGTTGCGATACACTGGTATCGGGAATGTCGCTGACCCGGCTTTTCGGGTACGAGGCGGGACCATGCGAAGAAGAGCATACGAAACACGGGGTCGTGGGCCGCGTCACCTGCCGGCCGGTGTCGGGAGATGGCGAAGCCGTGACGGTACGCGCACGGCGCCTGATCAATGCCACCGCCCTTGACGTGCCGGTGCCGCCATCGCTTGACCTGTCGTCGTGCGATGTCGTGTCCACGACACCGCATGAGCTGCGTGCAACCGGTCAACTGGACAGCGCGATGCCGGCCTTCGTGATCGGCGGGGGCAAGACGGGAATGGATACCGTGCTGGCGTTGCGTGCTGCGCGACCGGACCGGCCGATCACCCTGATAAACGGCAAAGGCACCGTTTTTGCCAATCGCGACCGGTTCCTGCCGCGTGGCGTCGGGCGGTGGTGGCGCGGGCAGTTACTGCTCAAGACATTCGGCGATCTGGCCATGCGGTTCAACGGGCGCAACGCCCGCGAGGTTTTCGACTATTTCCACGAAACCTACGCGATCAGCCCCGATGGCAGGGGGGTGCAGTTCTTTTTCGGCCTGATGTCCGAGGCCGAGAACGCCGCCGTCGCACAGGCGGTCGAACGGATCATGCCGGGCTATCTGTCCGACGTGGTCGATGCACCCGCCGGGCCCGAGATGGTCCTGCGAGACGGGAGCCGGCACAGCATTGCCCCGGGCAGCGTTTTCATCAACTGCACGGGCCACCTGTTGCGTAATGATCCGCCCGACACGACCTGCCTGTCGCCCAACGGGGCCTGCCTGTCGATATCGTCCCGGTCGGCGGTACATTTCCTGCCGTCGGTCGCGACGTACTTCCTGACGCATCTTTATTTCCGCGATGCGCTGCGCGACAGCGGCGTGTACGAGATCGACCTCGCCCGGCTGTTCCGCGAGGACCGGCAGGCGTGGAACATGACGGCGGTCACGCAATCCTTCCTCAATACAATCCGGATCGTGGATGCGCTGCCGATGGGGGTCGTAAACGGGTGCGGTCTGGACCTTGATCGCTGGTTTCCCCTGCCGCGCCGGGCGCTTGGCATGCTCGATCTGAAGGTCAACCGGCGGCGCTACCTCGATCACTGCCGTCGCGCCCTCGATACGGTCGGGGCCGACCATCAGATCCGCTGCGGTCCCATCTGATGACTGGGCGGGGGGTGGCCTGAACACTCCCGCTGCGCGACACGCATGTGCGCGCGGTCCGTGGGCAACGAAAAAGGCACCGGGCCACGCCCGGTGCCTTGATGTAACGCCCAATCGGACGGGTGGCGGGCCTCAGTCCCAGCCGACCTCGTTGAAGATTGTTTGCGCGGCTGCCGCGTTGCGGCTGAAGGCCGAGGTGTTGGTGCTGCTGTCGGGCTTGAAATCGCCGAGGATCCCGGTGATCTCGGATTGCGGCGCCCCGTCAACGGCTGGATATTCGTGGTTCTGGGCCGCGAAATGCTGTTGCGCGAAATCACCGGTCAGGAATTCGAGAAAGGTCCTGGCCTGCTCGGGGTTCGGGGAGGCGGCCGTCATGGCGGCTGCCGTGAGGTTGACATGGGCGCCGCGGCCGTCCTGGTTGGGCCAGACCCAGCCAAGGTTGTCGATCCCGTCGGTCAGCCCGGCCACATCGCGTGCATGCCCGCGCAGGAAGTAGTAGTGGTTGGAAACGGCCACGTCGCATTCACCCGAGACGAGCCCGCGCAGCTGGTCCGTGTCGCCACCCTGCGGCGGGCGGGCCATGTTGCCAACGATGGCGGCGGCCCAGTCCTTGGCGGCATCATTGCCGTGCACCTCGATGAGCGAGGCGAGAAGAGACTGGTTGTAGATGTTCGATGAAGAGCGGATGCAGATACGATCTTCCCATTCGGGGTCGGCAAGCGCTTCGTAGGTCTGCGGCGGCGTGTCCACCCTGTCCTCGTGGTAGAAGATGATCCGCGCGCGCTGCGAAACGCCGAACCACAGGTCGTCGGGGTGCCGCAAATGCGCGGGAATGCTGTCCGTGATCGTGTCGGAGTCGAAGGATTGCAGAAGCTCGGCGTTCTCGGCGCGGGCCATGCGGCCGGCATCGACGGTGATGAAAACGTCGGCTGGGCTGTTGTCGCCCTCGGCTTCGAGGCGGGCAATCAGTTCATCCGCCTTGGCCTCGATCCTGTTGACCGTGATGCCTGTTTCGTCGGTGAAGCGTTGGTAGAGCACATCGTCGGTGTCGTAGTGCCGGCTGGAATAGATATTCACGGTCTGGGCCAGCGCGGCCGGGGCAGCCAGCGTTGCAATCGTCACAAGAGCAACGGTGCGGCTGGCGTTCGTGAAGCGGTTCATCGGCGCATCTCCATAATTCTGACGGATTTGGTAGGCAATTTCTCGTATTTCCGATAGAAACAGTCAAGAGAAAATCGGTATCGATCGTCTCGTCGGGGCTGACAGGCCGTGTCGGGGATGTTTCGCCGGTCTGTCATGGCGCATGCTCAACGCAGCGTAAAACTTGCGTGCCCTTTCAAAGCTGCCCATGGTGCCAGCGGGATAGTGCGATTTGGGAGGATTGCCGATGACCTTCGCCACGAGGCAGGACGCACTGGACATCGAGAACGAGATGCCGTGGACCGAGGTGGCGCGACCGGCCACGCTTTACGAAATGCTGCGGCGGACGGCTGTCGCCTTTCCCGATCGGCCCGCCATCAGTTACCAGCTGCAGTCAGGCGCCACCGACAAGGCCCACACCCTCAACTGGACGGAATTCCATCAGCAGGTCTGCCGGGCGGCCAACCTTTTCCGCAGCCTCAAGGTGGCCGAGGACGATGTCGTCGCGCTCATCCTGCCGAACTGCCTTGAAACCGCGATCGCGACGATCGGTGGCATGGTTGCCGGGATCGTCAACCCGATCAATCCTCTGCTGGAGCCCGAGCAGATTGCAGCCATCCTGCGAGAGACCGACGCAAAGGTCGTGGTGACGCTCAGGGCGTTTCCCAAGACCGACATCGCCCAGAAATGCGCCGAGGCCGTTCGCCACGCGCCCCATGTTCACACGGTCCTCGAAATCGACCTGAACCGCTACCTCTCCCCGCCCAAGAGCTGGATCGTCCCGCTGGTCCGGCCCAAGAACCCCGGTAATCATCATGCCGACATCCGATGCTTCGCGAAGGGGCTGCAGGACCAGAACCCGACGCTGGATTTCGATGACGGGGGCAAGGACAGGGTCGCGGCCTATTTCCACACGGGCGGTACGACGGGCATGCCCAAGGTGGCGCAACACCGCTACGACGGCATGATATACAACGGTTGGCTGGGGCACCGGCTGCTGTTCGACGAGACCGACAGCGTGATGTGCCCGCTGCCGCTTTTCCATGTCTTTGCCTGCCACGTGATATTGATGGCCATGATCAAGTCGGGCGCGCATGTCGTGTTCCCGACACCGGCCGGCTATCGTGGGGACGGTGTGTTCGACAACTTCTGGAAACTGTGCGAGCGGTGGCAGACGACATTCGTCATCACCGTGCCGACGGCTGTATCGGCGCTGATGCAGCGCAAGGTCGATGCCGATATCTCGTCCGTGAAGAACGCCTTTTCCGGGTCGGCGCCGATGCCTCTGGAATTGTTCAACAGGTTCGAGTCGGCCACGGGCATGGCCGTGATCGAGGGATATGGCCTGACCGAAGCGACCTGTCTGGTTTCCTGCAACCCGCCCGAGGGCCAAAAGAAGGTCGGGTCGGTCGGTGTGCCGTTTCCTTACACCGATGTGCGGATTTACAGGGATACGGGCGACGGGCCGGAGGAATGCGCGACGGACGAAGTGGGCGAGATCTGCGTGTCCAACCCCGGGGTGAACGCGGGCAATACTTATACAGAGGCGCCCAAGAACGCCGATCTGTATTTCCATGGCAAGTACCTGCGCACGGGCGATCTCGGGCGGCTCGACCCTGACGGCTATCTGTGGATTACCGGCCGTGCCAAGGACCTGATCATTCGTGGTGGCCACAACATCGACCCCGCCGAGATCGAGGAGGCATTGATGGCCCACGCAGAGGTGGCCATGGCCGGTGCGATCGGCCAGCCCGACGCACATTCCGGCGAGATACCCTGCGCCTATGTCGAACTGGTCGAAGGCGGCACCGTTACCGGCGACGACCTGCTGGAACATTGCAAGATCCACGTGCATGAGCGGGCGGCGGTGCCGCGTCACGTGGAGGTTCTGCCGGAATTGCCCAAGACGGCCGTCGGCAAGGTTTTCAAGCCGGACTTGCGCAAGCTGGCCATTGGACGGATCTATGACGCCGAACTGGAAAACGCCGGGGTGAACGCGCGCGTCGTGCAGGTGATCGACAGCAAGAAACGCGGGCTCGTCGCGCAGTTGGAAAGGACCGGCGAGGTCGACGAGGCGGAGCTGGGCCATGTACTGGGCCGGTTCGTGCGGCCGTGGGGATGGGCCGGGCAGGAGGCCGATAACTGATCCGCCACGGGCCGATACTGCCGTGATGCCCAATCGCGCCACTGCGGCCCAAGGGTGCCAAGGGCCTGGCCGCATACGCGCCAGCACGCCCGGATCGATACCCGCGATCCCCCGGGCGTTGTCGAGGCAGGGGACAGGACCGTCGTTGGTTGACAGGGTCTCAGTGGTCCATCTACGCTCTTGGCCAGTGCGAGTTGGGGGGCGATATGCCGCGGAAGGTGTTCATCTGGGTCGCGCATCCCGGGCAGGGGTCGCTCTGTGCAGGTCTTGCCGATGCCTACGAGAAAGGTGCGACATCGCAGGGGGCGGAGGTCCGGCGCATGGATCTGCCCGACATGACGTTCGACCCGCATTTCGAAGGCTACGGGCGGGACGCCCCCGGGTTAGAGCCTGACCTGCGCCGATGGCAGGACGGTATCGCGTGGGCCGATCATCTTCTTATCGTGCATCCCTACTGGTGGGGCGCGATGCCGTCGCGGGCGAAGGCCGTTCTGGACAGGGCGCTGACGCCGGGATTCGGTTTCAAGTACCACGAGGGCGGTCTTGGCTGGGACAAGCTGTTGCAAGGGCGCACGGCGGACGTTTTCATCACCTCCGACACGCCACCGTTGTTCGACACGTTCATTTACGGCAAACCCGGACGCCGGGTGATGCGGAACCAGGTGCTCGGGTTCTGCGGGATAAAGGTGCGGAAGGCCGTGCAATTCGGGCCGGTCAAGACGGCGAAACCCGCGAAAATCGATCGGTGGCTCGACAAGGCCCAAGCACTCGGCCGCCGCGCGGCCTGACGCGAGCTACCGCACGCACTCGATGCCCGCCCCGTCCCGGTGACCCGGAACGGGGCAGCGCAAGCGATTTGTCAGGAGACGTCCTTGTAGCTGATTTCCTTGCGGTCTTCGCCCGTTTTGCCGCGGCGGACCAGAAGGCGGTTGAGCGCGTTGACATAAGCCTTGGCCGAGGCCACGACGGTGTCGGTATCGGCTGACTGGCCGGTCGCGATGTTGCCTTCCTCTTCGAGCCGGACCGAGACGGTAGCCTGCGCATCCGTGCCCTGCGTCACCGCGTGCACTTGGTACAGCGACAGGTGCGCATCGTTCGGGTGCAGCTCGCGCACCGCCTTGAACGTGGCGTCCACAGGGCCGTCACCGGTCCGGGCCGCGGATTTCTCCGTGCCGTCGATGGTCATGACCAGCTCGGCCTCGGCCGGGCCGCCCGTGCCGCAGACAACGCGCAGGGACTTGACGACAAGGCGGTCCTTGGCCTCGTCCTCGCCGGCCGTGACGAGCGCGATCAGGTCCTCGTCATAGACCTCCTTCTTGCGGTCGGCGAGGTCCTTGAAGCGATGGAAAACATCGTCGAGCTGGTTCGCGCCGAGGTCGAACCCGAGGTGCTGCAACTTCGAGCGCAGCGCGGCGCGGCCCGAATGCTTGCCCAGCACGATGTTCGTCTCGGTCAGGCCGACATCCTCGGGGCGCATGATCTCGAAGGTCTCGGCGTTCTTGAGCATTCCGTCCTGATGAATCCCGCTTTCATGGGCAAAGGCGTTCTTGCCCACGATCGCCTTGTTGTACTGCACGTTGAAGCCCGAGACCGTGGCCACCCGCCGGCTGATATGCATGATCTTGCGGCTGTCCACTTTCGTGTGGAACGGCATGATGTCGTTGCGCACCTTCAGCGCCATCACGACCTCTTCCAACGCGGTGTTGCCGGCCCGTTCGCCCAGCCCGTTGATGGTGCATTCGATCTGGCGTGCGCCGCCCTCGACGGCGGCCAGCGCGTTGGCCGTGGCCATGCCGAGGTCGTTGTGGCAATGGGTGGCGAAAACCACCTCGTCGCCGCCGGGCACCTCTGCGATCAGCCGGCGGATCAGGTCGGCGCTTTCGACCGGGGCGGTATAGCCCACCGTGTCGGGGATGTTGATGGTGGTGGCGCCCGCCTTGATGGCGATCTCGACCACCCGGCGCAGGTAATCCCATTCGGTGCGGGTGGCATCCATCGGCGACCATTGCACGTTGTCGCAAAGGTTGCGGGCATGCGTGACGGTTTCGTGGATCCGCTCTGCCATTTCGTCCTGCGTGAGGTCGGGAATGGCGCGATGCAGGGGCGAGGTGCCGATAAACGTATGAATCCGCGGTTTTTTCGCGTCCCTGACCGCTTCCCAGCAGCGGTCGATATCCTTGGGGTTGGCCCGTGCCAGCCCGCAGATCACGGCATCCCGGCTACGCTTGGCGATCTCGTTGACGGCACGGAAATCGCCTTCCGAGGCGATGGGAAAGCCCGCCTCGATGATGTCGACGCCCATCTCGTCGAGCAGACCGGCGATTTCGAGCTTTTCCTCGTGGGTCATGGTCGCGCCGGGGGATTGCTCGCCGTCGCGCAGCGTGGTGTCGAAGATCACCACGCGGTCCTTGTCCTGATCTGTCATGTCGGGTCTCGTTCGTTTGTCCTAAGCCTGATGGCGCGAAAAGGCACACCCTCTGAGCGGTCGCGCCCGTCTGGCACGCTCAGAGGCGGCTTAGGAGTAGCAGGGCGGAAACGCAAGCGGCCGCGTCAGCGCGCGCGGGTCGTGTAACGATATGCGTCCGTCCGGTCATGCGGATAGTATAGGGATCGCGGCGGGCCGTGAAAACCCCCGAAGTCGGGCAGGCGTGCCGCGTGATGCGCGCAATGCGGGTTAACGGCCTACCGGCGCGGGAAAACGCGCGTCGGCAGCGCGGCCGTGGCGCGTCGGTATCGCGGCGGTGGCGCTGCGCGACCGGACCGGTTTTGACGCGGCGCGCGATCGGGCTTGAAGCCGGGCTGCGCCCGGCTAGATGCGCGCTCATGAAGAACGCATTGATCATCGGAAGTTCGGGCGGCATCGGGCAGGCCATCGGCGCGGCGCTGTCGGCGCGGGGCGTGGCCGTGACCGGGATGTCGCGCAGTGGTGACGGGCTGGACGTGACCGACGAAGCGTCGGTCGAGACCGCCCTCGGGCGGCTGGAGGGCCCCTTCGAGCTGGTCTTCGTGGCGACCGGCGCGCTGGAGATCGCGGGGCAGGGACCGGAAAAGTCGCTCAGGCAGGTAACGGCGGCCAACATGCGCGCGCAGTTCATGCTCAATTGCGTGGGGCCGTCGCTGGTGCTGAAACACGCCCGGCACCTGCTGCCGCGCGATCGCCGGGCGGTATTCGCGGCGCTGTCGGCGCGGGTGGGGTCGATCGGGGATAACGGCTTTGGCGGGTGGTACGGCTATCGCACGGCCAAGGCGGCGCTGAACCAGATGATCCACACCGGCGCGATCGAACTGGCGCGCACCCACAAGCAGGCGATCTGCGTCGCGCTGCACCCGGGCACGGTGGAGACGCCGCTGACGGCGGAATACGCGCGGAACCACCCCACCGTGACGCCGCCCGAGGCCGCGCGCAACCTGCTGGGCGTGATCGACGGGCTGGACCCGGCCGACACCGGGCTTTTCTTTGACTGGCAGGGCAAGCAGGTGCCGTGGTGAGCCGTCTTGTCCTCGTGCTGGGGGACCAGCTGAGCCTGAACCTGTCGGCGCTGCGCGCGGCGGACATGACACCGACATCGTCGTGATGGCCGAGGTGGCCGACGAGACGGCATACGTCCCCCACCATCCCAAGAAGATCGCGCTGGTCCTGTCGGCCATGCGCCATTTCGCGGCGGCGCTGCGCGCGGCCGGCTGGCAAGTGGCCTATTCCCGGCTGGACGATCCCGACGCGCCTGCCAGCATTCCGGATGCCCTGCTGGGGCAGGCGGCGGCGCACGGGGCGACGGAGGTTCTGGCGACGCAACCCGGGGAGTGGCGGCTGATCGAGGCGCTGGACGCGGCGCCGCTGGCCGTGACGATGCTGCCGGATGACCGGTTCCTGTGTTCGCTGGCCGAGTTCGACGCGTGGGCCGAGGGCCGCAAGGCCCTGCGCATGGAATACTTCTACCGTGACATGCGGCGCCGCACCGGCTACCTGATGGAGGGTGACGCGCCGGCCGGCGGCAAGTGGAATTTCGACCACGACAACCGCAAGCCGGCCTCGGACGACCTGTTGCGCCCCCCGCCCATGCGGTTCGAGCCGGACGCCGTGACAGAGGAGGTTCTCGACATGGTCGAGCGGCGTTTCGCCGGCAATTTCGGGACGTTGCGCCCCTTCGTTTTCGCGGTGACACGGGCGGAGGCGCTGCGCGCGCTGGATCACTTCGCAACGCGTCTGCTGCCGGGGTTCGGGGATTACCAGGACGCTATGCTGTCCGGGGACCGGTACCTGAACCATTCCGTCCTTTCCCCCTATTTGAATATCGGCCTGCTGTCGCCTGTGGATATCTGCGACCGCGTGGTTGAAGAATGGAAGGCGGGCAAGGTGCCGATCAACGCCGCCGAAGGCTACGTGCGACAGGTGATCGGCTGGCGCGAATACGTGCGGGGCCTCTATTTCCACGAGGGGCCGGACTATGCCGCGCGGAACGTGCTGGGCCATGCGCGCGACCTGCCCGCGATGTACTGGGGCGCGGAGACCGGCATGAACTGCATGGCCCATGCCGTCGAGCAGACGCGCGAAGACGCCTACGCGCACCATATCCAGCGGCTGATGGTGACGGGCAATTTCGCGCTGCTGGCCGGGATCGACCCGGCGCGGGTGCACGAGTGGTACCTGTCGGTCTACGCGGACGCGTTCGAATGGGTCGAGGCGCCCAACACGATCGGGATGAGCCAGTTCGCGGATGGCGGGATCATCGCGTCGAAACCCTATGTCAGCTCCGGCAACTATATCGACCGGATGTCGGATTACTGCCGCGGCTGCGCCTACTCGGTGAAGGACAAGACCGGCGCGCGCGCCTGCCCGTTCAACCTGCTTTACTGGCACTTCATGGACCGCCACCGCGACCGGTTCGAACGCAATCCGCGCATGGCACAGATGTACCGCACGTGGGACCGGATGGACGAGGCCAAGCGCCGAACCGTCCTGCGGGACGCCGACGCGGTGCTGCAACGGCTGGATGCCGGCGAGGTGGTTTAACCCGGGGGAATGGCCTGTCGCGGAGGGGCTCTGCCCCTCTTGGCCTGCGGCCAATTCACCCCGGGGTATTTCGCCCGAGAAGAAGCGCGGGGCGCGCCTGCGCGATCAGTCGTCGCCGGTGGCGGGCTGGCCGTTATCGTCGGCGGGAGCGTCCTCGGCCGGGGCGTCCCCGTCGGTGAGCGCGCCGTCCTTCCAGGTGCCGGATTCCTCCTGCCCCGTGGCGTAGCGCATCGTGCCCTCGCCCTGCCGCTTGCCGCGCAGGAAGGTGCCTTCGTAGACATCGCCGTTGGTGTAGGTGGCCACGCCCTGGCCGGAGATCTCGCCGTTCTGCCATTCGCCTTCGTAGGTGAAGCCGTCGGGCATGACGATGCGGCCCTGTCCGTGGCGCTGGCCGTTGCGGAACGTGCCCTCGTAGACGGTCCCGTCGGGATAGGTGGCCTTGCCCTGTCCGTGGCGCTGGCCCTCTTTCCAGTCGCCTTCGTAGCGGTAGCCGTCGGGATAGGTCATCACGCCCTGACCGTGGTTCTTGGCGTTCTTGAACCCGCCCTCGTAGACAAGGCCGTTGGGGTAGGTGGCGCGGCCCTGGCCGTCGATCACGCCGCCGCGCCATTCACCCTCGTAGGTGGCGCCGTCGGGATAGGTGATCTTGCCCTGACCGTTGGCGAGGTCGTCGCGGAACTCGCCCTCGTAGACGGAGCCGTCGGGATAGGTCACGCGGCCCTGGCCGGAGATCTTCCCGGCGACCCATGACCCGGTGTATTCGTAGCCGTCCGTGCCGATGAAAGTGCCCTGTCCGTGGCGGCGGTCATCCTGGAACTCGCCTTCGTAGACGTCGCCGTTCTCGTAGGTGACGCGGCCCTCGCCCTCGCGCCGGCCGCTGACAAGCTCGCCCTCGTAGACGTCGCCGTTGGGCTGGATGAGCTTGCCGGTGCCGTTGATCTGGCCGTCCTGCCACGTGCCTTCGTAGACCAGCCCGTCGGGCATGGTGAGCGTGCCTTCGCCCTCGCGCGCGCCGCGGCGCACCTCGCCCTCGTAGACGGCGCCGTCGGGGTAGGTGATGGTGGCTTTGCCTTCCTTGACGCCCTCGACCCAGTCGCCGTCATAGACATAGCCGCCCGGGCTTTCCATGCGGCCGCGGCCGTGATGCATGGCATTGAGGAACCCGCCCTCGTAGCGCACGCCGTTGGCGTAGACGGCGGTGCCGCGGCCGGTGATCTTGCCGTCCTGCCATTCGCCCTCGTAGGTGCCGCCATCGGTGAAGGTGATCTTGCCCACGCCGTGGGGTTTGCCCTTGGCGAACTCGCCCTCGTAGACCGAGCCGTTGGGAAAGCGCGCGACGCCGCGGCCGCGGATCTCGCCCTCGACCCAGTCGCCGGCGTATTCGTAGCCGTTGGGCAGGGTATACGTGCCGGTGCCATGCTGCAGGCCGTTCTTGAAGGTGCCTTCGTAGATGCCGCCATCGTCGTATTGCTTGGTGCGCACCTCGCCGTCGTCCTGCGCCTGCGCGGCGCCGGCGGCGGCGAGCGCGGCGGCGATGAAGGCGATTCTTGTCAGCGATACCGTCATGATTGCCCCTGATGCCCCGTCCCCGCCGTCACGGGCGGGTGTCGCAAATCTAGAGGACCGTTCGCGGGCTGACAACGGGTTTCCGGGCAAATCGGCTTTCCCTCGCGCCGTGATCTGCTACATCGGGTGGCGGAAGCAATTGCGGGGCATGGGATGACGGACCGGTTTCGCCTGACGCTGGCGCAGCTGAACCCGACGATGGGGGACCTTGCGGGCAATGCCGCGATGGCCCGCGAAGCGTGGGAGGCGGGCCGCGCGGCCGGGGCGCGGCTGGTGGCCCTGCCCGAGATGTTCATCACCGGCTACAACACGCAGGACCTCGTGATGAAGCCGGCGTTTCACCGCGCGGCGATCGCGGAAATCGAGGCGCTGGCGCGCGATTGCGCCGACGGCCCGGCGCTGGCCATCGGGGGGCCGGCACTGGAGGACGGGCGGCTTTACAACGCCTATTACATCCTCTGGGGCGGCAAGGTGGCGGCGCGCGTTTTCAAGCACCACCTGCCCAACGAGACGGTTTTCGACGAGCTGCGCATCTACGAGCCGGGCCCGGTGGGCGGACCCTATGCCGTGGGCGGGGTGCGCATCGGCAGCCCGATCTGCGAGGACAGCTGGTACGAGGACGTGGCCGAAACGATGGCCGAGACGGGCGCGGAATTCCTGCTGGTGCCCAACGGATCGCCCTATTACCGGGGCAAGGTGGGCCGGCGGCATCAGCTGATGGTGGCCCGCGTGGTCGAGACGGGGCTGCCGCTGATCTACCTCAACCTCGTTGGGGCGCAGGACGACCAGGTGTTCGACGGGGGCAGCTTCGTGCTGAACCCCGGTGGCGCGCTGGCGTTGCAGATGCCCCTTATGGAAGAGGCGGTGGCGCATCTGGACATGGTGCGCGACGCCGGGGGCTGGCGTGCCGAGCCGGGCAAGCTGGCGCCGATTCCGGGCGAGATCGAGCAGGATTATCATGCCATGGTGCTGAGCCTGCGCGACTACCTGCGCAAGACCGGGTTTTCCAGGGTGCTGCTGGGGCTTTCAGGTGGCATCGACAGCGCGATCGTGGCGGCGGTGGCGGTGGATGCGCTGGGCGCGGAGAACGTGCGCTGCGTCATGCTGCCCTCGGAATACACGTCGGAGGCGTCGCTGGAGGATGCGACGGCCGTGGCAGACAACCTTGGCTGCCGGTACGATTTCCTGCCGATCGCGCAGGGCCGGGCCGCCATCACCGAAACGCTGGCGCCGATGTTCGAGGGGCTGGCCCCCGACATCACCGAGGAAAACATCCAGTCGCGGCTGCGCGGGTTGCTGTTGATGGCGCTCAGCAACAAGTTCGGCGAGATGCTGTTGACCACCGGCAACAAGTCCGAGGTGGCGGTGGGCTATGCCACGATCTACGGCGACATGGCGGGCGGCTACAACCCGATCAAGGACATGTACAAGACACGGGTTTTCGAGACCTGCCGCTGGCGCAACGCGCATCACCGGCCGTGGATGAACGGGCCGGCGGGCGAGGTCATTCCGCCAAACGTGATCGACAAGGCGCCCTCGGCGGAGCTGCGCGCGGACCAGAAGGACAGCGACAGCCTGCCCGATTACCCGGTCCTGGACGGGATCCTGGAAATACTGGTGGATGGCGACGGCAGTATCGGCGATTGCGTGGCGGCCGGCTATGACAGGGCCGATGCCGGCAAGGTAGAGCATCTGCTTTACACCAGTGAATACAAGCGCTTCCAGTCCGCACCGGGCACGCGGCTGTCCACGCGGGCGTTCTGGCTGGACAGGCGCTACCCCATCGTGAACCGCTGGCGCGACAAGGGCTGACACCTGCCCGCGCATCGCGGGCAGGGGCGGGATGTTCCCTGAAAAGATGCAAGGACCGTGCCGCGGGCCGCCGCGCGACCTGCCGCGGCGCCGCGGCGGGTGATCGCCGCCCTGCGCGGCCGGGGACGATCCGCGCGGTGGGCGCATGTCTTTTTTGTCTCGAAAGTGTCGTTGTTGAACATTTCCGGCCCGGTTGTTAGGCAGGCGGCAACGCAATGACGGGAGATCCACATGGTCAGAACGAGCGAGTTTCTTGAAAACGTCTACTCGGCAGAGGGCGGCGAAGAGATGCGCCGCTACTACGACGACTGGGCCGACAGCTACGATGCCGATCTGCGCGACAACAATTACCGCACGCCCGAGCGGTGCGCCACGGCGCTGGCCGACGCGGGCGCGGACAGGCGCGCGCCGGTGCTTGATTTCGCCTGCGGCACCGGGATATCCGGCGAGGCATTGCATCGCGCCGGGTTCGAGGTGATCGACGGATCCGACATCTCGGACGGGATGCTGGCCAAGGCGCGTGAAAGGGGGGTCTATCGTGATCTCTACCTTGCCGCGCCGGACAGCCTGCTGGACACGGGCGGGCGCACCTATGGCGCGATCACCGCGGTGGGCGCGATCGGGGCCGGGGCTGCCCCGGCGGAAAACATCGACGTGGCCATTTCCGCGCTGGAGCCGGGCGGCGTCTTCGTCGTTTCGCTCAACGAGCACACTCTGGAGGACCCGCAATTCGAGGGCCGGCTGACCGAGGCCATCGCGGCCGGCAAGATCGAGAAACTGGCCGCCGAGGACGGCCCGCACCTGCCCGAGATCGGGTTGCGCGCGCGCGTCTGGGTGGTCCGCCGCCGCTGATGCCGCGCCCGCGCGGGGCGTGAAAAAGGCCCCGCCGGTGTGCGGCGGGGCCCATATGCGGATCGGTCGTGGCGCGGTGTCAGCCCTCGGGCATGATCACCGCGTCGATCACGTGGATGACGCCGTTCGACGCCTCGATATCGGCGGTCGTCACGTTGGCGCCGTCCACCGTCACACCGTCTTCGGTCATGATGGTGACGTCCGAGCCTTCCACCGTGGCGGCCATCATGCCGTTGGACAGATCACCGGACATCACCGCCCCCGGCACGACGTGGTAGGTCAGGATCGAGGTGAGCTTGTCCTTGTTTTCCGGTTTCAGCAACGTTTCGACCGTGCCATCCGGCAGCGCCGCGAAGGCCGCGTCGGTGGGGGCGAAGACGGTAAAGGGGCCGTCGCCCTTGAGCGTGTCGACCAGCCCGGCGGCCTTGACCGCGGCGACGAGCGTTTCGAAGTTGCCCGCCTCGACGGCGGTGTCGACGATGTCCTTGGAATGGTTGTCCGCCATCGCCGGGGTGGCGAGCATGGCGGCGGTCGTCAGGGACATGAAAGTTCTGCGAAACATTTGATCCTCCTTGGGTTCCGTTTGAATGCCGTCCGTGGCATTGATCGGATTACGCGGGGAGGCAGGGATGCGGATGACCGGGGGTTTCCGCCGATGGTGTTTGACCGCGGCGGCGCGCGCGCTAAGCCACCGTTTCCCCGGATATCAAATAACGATTTGTTGATGACGGGCCGGCGCGGTCAGTCCCACCAGCGGTCGATCCGGGCGATATCGGCATCCGACCAGCCGAAATGGTGGGCGAATTCGTGCACCGTGACATGCGCGACAAGATCATCGAACGCCACGTCCCCGCGTGCGCGCCATTCGGCAAGGATGGGCTGGCGGAAAAGCCAGACCGTGTCGGGGCCCTGCGGCTGATCGAAGACGGATTTGTGCGTGGTGGGGATGCCGTCATAGAGCCCGGTGAGGTCATGCGGGTCGCTCATGCCGAGGTCGTGCAGCATGGCAGCGTCGGGCCAGTCCGTGACATGGATCGCGACGGCACGGGCGGCGTCGCGGAATGCCGCGGGGAAGCCCGCGACGGTGTCGCGGGCGATCTCTTCCATCCGGGCGAGGCTGTGGGCGTGGCTCATGCCCCCGTTATGCCGCCGCGCGCCGCCGATGCAAGGGGCCGCGCGCGGCGCCCGCGCGCCTAGAGCATCAACTGGTAGCTGGTGGGCACGTAGCGGTAGCCGTCGCCCTGCGTCTCGGCGTAGCCCATGGCGGGCCACGGCATGTGGTAGCCGACGAAGGGCATTTTCTCGGCCGCGAGCATGTCCAGCAGGCGCCGGCGGGTTTCGGCGGCCGCGGTCTTGTCCATGTCGAACTTCACGTCCCAGTCCGGGTGGCCCAGCGACCACACGTAGTGGTTGGCGAAATCCGCCGCCAGCAGCATCTGCTTGCCGTCGCTTTCAAGCCTGTAGGCCATGTGGCCCGGCGTGTGCCCGAACGCCGCGACCGCGGTGATGCCCGGGGCGACGTCAGAGCCGGGGTCGATCATCGTCGTCCGCTCGGCCAGCGGGCGCATCTTGGCCTCGAAGGTGTCATTGCCCATGGCCGCCCACGCGTCGAATTCCACCGCGCCTGTTACGTGGCGGGCATTTGGGAAGGTCGGGCCGCCGTCGCCCGTCAGCCCGCCGATATGATCGCCGTGCATGTGGGTGATGACGACGGTATCCACCTGGTCGGGGGTGTAGCCGGCGGCGTTCAGCGCCTTCGTGATGCCGTCGGGGTTGAGCCCGGTGTCGAACAGCACCAGTTCGCTGCCGGTGTTGACGACGGTCGGGGTGAAGAAGAACTGCGCGGCGTCCGTGGGGATGTTGGCCGCCTCGGACACCGCGGCGAATTCGTCGGCACCGACGTTCAGGCCGAAGATAGAATGCGGGTCCGGCCGGGTCATCGTGGCGGCCAGCAGGGTCGTGACCTCGAACCCGCCGAGGGTGACGCGGGTGTAGGGCGGCATGGACGGCCCCATCATCGGGGCGCCCGCCCGCGCGCGAGTTGCCGCGCCGGCCAGCGGCAGGGTGGCGGCGCCGGCCAGCATGCTGCGCCGTGTTACGGATGTGTCGGACATTGGTGCCTCCCTTCGTTACGTTGCGCGAGAGAATGTAGCGCGGAACCGGGTCGGTGACTTTCCGATAACGGCAAGTTGATCGCCTGCCGCTCAGGCGGGCACGCCCGGGCTGATCTGGACAAATGCGCCGGCCTGTGACAAAGCCGCGGCGGACCTAGGAGATGCCAGATGACCACCACACGTTTCGCCCCGTCGCCCACCGGCCTGATCCACGTGGGCAACCTGCGCACCGCGTTGATGAACTACCTCATCGCGCGCAAGGCAGGCGGCACGTTCATCCTGCGGATCGACGACACCGACCCGGGGCGGTCGAAGGAAGAATACGTGGACGCGATCAAGACGGATCTCGACTGGCTCGGGCTGCACTGGGACCGGGTTGAACGGCAATCGCAGCGGCTGGACCGCTACGCCGCGGCTGCCGACAGGCTGCGCGAGATGGGCCGTTTCTACGAGGCGTTCGAGACGCCGACCGAACTGGATCTCAAGCGCAAGAAGCAGCTCAACATGGGGCGGCCGCCCGTCTATGACCGTGCCGCGCTGGACCTTTCGGAGGACGAAAAGGCGGCGCTGCGCGCGGAGCGGGGCGGCGGCGTCTGGCGCTTCAAGCTGGAACACGAACGCATCGAGTGGGACGACGGCATTCTCGGCCCGACCTCCATCGACGCGGCCAGCGTCAGCGACCCGGTGCTGATCCGGGGTGACGGTCAGGTGCTTTACACGCTGGCCTCGGTCGTGGACGACACGGAAATGGGGGTGACGGACGTGGTGCGCGGCAGCGATCACGTGACGAACACCGCGACCCAGATCCAGATCATCGAGGCGCTGGGCGGCACGGTGCCGCAATTCGCCCATCATTCGCTGCTGACCGGGCCGCAGGGCGAAAGCCTGTCCAAGCGGCTGGGCACGCTGAGCCTGCGGGACCTGCGCGAACAGGGCGTGCAGCCGATGGCGCTGCTGTCGTTGATGGCGCGGCTCGGGTCGTCGGACCCGGTGGAGCTGCGGGAGGACATGGAAGGCCTGATCGAGGGGTTCGACATCACCCGGTTCGGCGCCGCGCCCACGAAGTTCGACGTGAACGACCTGTTCCCGATGACGGCGCGCTATCTGCACGCGATGCCCTACGAGGCCGTGGCGGACGAGATCGCGGCGCTTGGCGTGCCCGACGATCTGGCCGAGCGGTTCTGGGCGGTCACGCGCGACAACATCACCACGTTGAACGACCTGCCCGCATGGTGGGCGATGTGCCGCGACGGCGCGGAGCCGGTCATCGACGCGGAGGACCGCGACTTCGTTGCCGAGGCGATGGCGCTGATGCCCGAGGGCCCGTTCGACGGCGAGACTTGGGGCCGCTGGACCTCGGCCGTGAAGGAGGCGACGGGCCGCAAGGGCCGGGCATTGTTCATGCCGCTGCGCAAGGCGCTCACGGGGCAGAGCCACGGGCCGGACATGGCACAGCTCTTGCCGCTGTTGCAGCGGATCCGGGCGAAGGACTGACGCGCCGGGCCTGTCAGGCGTCGCGCGCGGTACCGGGCACATCAACCGTTGCACGCTGTATCGGGCACATCAATCGTTGCGCGCCGTATCGGGCACATCAACCGTTGCGCGCCGTATCGGCCGCGACGTACCGCACGCCGAGCGCCGCGAGCCGATCATCGACAAGGGCGCGTTCGTCTGCTGACAGTTGCCGGTGGCGCGGATAGACGGGGGCGGCCCTGTCCTGCAGGACCGGCATGTCGTCCCAGCCATGTGTCGTGTCGAAGAAGCGGTGCGCGCC
>JAVLCJ010000209.1:0-611 GCA_031580875.1 Roseovarius sp. | reverse complement strand
CATATTGATGTATCCGGCCGATAACCCTCATCCATGGCCCGCATCCCATCCGACCCACCCGATGACCAACTTACCCCGCAACAGCTCGCCGAGCGTGTCGATGACATCACGAACCTCACCGTGGAGGAGCTCGAAGCGTTCCGCGCATCCGAGTATAACGAACAGTACCTCGAAGGCAACTCCGATCGTGCCCAGCGGGGGAACGAACCGCTCGATGATGTCATCCGGCTGTTGGAGACGCCCCCGCAACAGTGGCGGGATGTCGATGATGACTTTAACGAAGTGCAAGAGGCCCGCGAGCTGCTGGATTTTCAGCGCCGGACACAGGCACAGATCAAGCGCCAAGGCCTGGGGTCGAACACGCTCCCCGAGTACGATGACATGACCTTCCGAGAGGCCGCGTCGATCCGTTGGGGTATCGATCCCGATGATGAACGGGAGTGGCTATGAGCCGCAACTACTACGTGATCAAGGAGGGCGAGGAATGGAAAGTGAAGCTCGAACGTGGCCGGGTGATCAGCACGCATCGGACCCAAAAGGCCGCAAAGCGTGAGGCCAAGCGACTCGGCCGGAATAACGACCGTGGCGTGACCGTCAATGCCGCCGCAGGG
>JAVLCJ010000208.1:0-618 GCA_031580875.1 Roseovarius sp. | reverse complement strand
GCTCGAGTGCGAACTGCTCGGCGACCGCGCGGACCGTCGAGGACTTCCCGGCACCCGGCGGACCCGAGACGGTCACTAACATGTGCAGCGTCCACCGGGTGTGGGCAAAATCGTTGTGGAACCCCGCTCACCCCAGCGCCTGCAGCGCCTCGAGCATCGCATCGGTGGGCGCGGTCGACACCGCGAGCGTGTAGCCGTCGATCGCGGCGAGCTCCGCCGCATGCGGCCACAGCGTCGCGCGGTCGACGCCGTGGAGGATCACCGCATGCGGCGTGGGGGTGACCACCCGCAGCGCGACCAGCGGCGACTCCCCCCGGGTGACGCCCGTGAAGATCAGCGCCCGCGAGGTGGACTGGCCGTACAGCCGGTAGAACTCCTCCGAGGAGAGCCGGGTGATCGCCTCGATCGAGTTGATCACGGTGTGCCCGCTGATCGCGGCGTGCTCGCCGGTGGTGATCACCGTCGCGTCGATCGCGTCGATCAGCGCGTCGATCGGCAGCGCCGTGGGGTACTCGCGGAGGTCCTCGACGATGTCGGACTCGAAGCCCGCCGAGAGGATGCGCGCATGGTGGCGGATGTGCGCGCCGCCGCGGTCGGCGTCGACGGTGAGCAGCCCGG
>JAVLCJ010000207.1:0-631 GCA_031580875.1 Roseovarius sp. | reverse complement strand
AAAGCGGCGTGGCCAAACCCGGACTAGTGCCAAGTGCTGTCGTCAACGCCCGTTGATCATAGCAGAAAAAGCGGCGTGGCCAAACCCGGACGGGACAGCTGCGAAATCGTTGATATCGGCGATCATAGCAGAAAAAGCGGCGTGGCCAAACCCGGACCGAGACTGGCACATTGCGCAACAGTGGCGCATCATAGCAGAAAAAGCGGCGTGGCCAAACCCGGACTGGTAGTGGTGGTGGGCCATCTCGAACAGCATCATAGCAGAAAAAGCGGCGTGGCCAAACCCGGACGGTCGGGGTCTTTACTCCGGCCCGCTTTTTATCATAGCAGAAAAAGCGGCGTGGCCAAACCCGGATGGGTCTCGTTGGGCCGTTACAGCGAAACGCTCCTAGCTGTCCGAGTACCTGTGTCGTAACCTCAAGCGCAAGCAGCTCCGCGAAAAGCTGATATCCCATTTCGCCCGCGAGAACGACAGCAGCGGCCATGATCCAAGCTGCAAATAGTGACGATCTTGATCGATAATGCGCGTTGGACGGGTGCACCCCTGTGGTTCGCTCCTTGGGCCTCGGGTCTCGGACCTTGGAACCCGGACCCTGTCGCTGCTGCAGTAAGTGTGATACTATAACACCTCA
>JAVLCJ010000206.1:354-636 GCA_031580875.1 Roseovarius sp. | reverse complement strand
GTCCTGGCCCCACGAGAGGATGCCCGCGGCGATCCGTCGGTGGTGCCCCGGTGCGATGGCCATCCCACCGTGTTCCTTCACGCTGGCGAGCACAGGGTCGTACACCCGCTCGGCGTTCTCCATCGCATCCTGGACGTAGATCTCGTATCCGGCCTCACCGGAGAACCCGGTCTGGCTCACGATGACCGGCGCCCCGCCGATCTCCGCGGCCAGCAGACCGTAGTACGGCAGGTCCGAGACCGCATCGCCGACGACGTCCACCATGACATCCTCAGACAACGG
>JAVLCJ010000206.1:0-344 GCA_031580875.1 Roseovarius sp. | reverse complement strand
GACGTCGAAGTCCATCCCGACGTTGACGCCCTGGATCCACTGCATGAGTGTGGAGTCGCTGATCGAGAACCAGAACTCATCCTCTGCGATCCGCAGCAGCACCGGGTCGTTGAGGATGCCACCGCGCTCGTTGCACAGGATCACGTACTTGCCGCGCATCGGCTCGATCGCCGTCGCATCACGGGTGATCACATAGTCGGTCAGCGCCTCCGCATCGGGGCCCTTGACCCGGATCTGCCGTTCGACCGAGACGTCCCAGAGGGTGACCTTCTCCGTGAGTGCCTCGTACTCCTTCATCGCCCCACCATCCTCGGGCTTCACGTAGCCACGCGGGTGGTAGATGC
>JAVLCJ010000205.1:0-646 GCA_031580875.1 Roseovarius sp. | reverse complement strand
GTGTCCGCGCCAGATCTCGGTGATGCGTGGGCCGGTGAAGTCGGCGAAGACCGGCTGTAACGCCGCCCAGTCGATCTCGCCCTCGCCGATCTGCAGCCCCTCGCCATCGACACCCGCCGCATCGGCGACGTGCAGATACGCCGTGTGCGGAGCGAGCGTTGCGGCGTGCTCGATGAGGTCCACATCCGCGTAGGTGCACCACAGTTTCGCATGCGAGGTGTCATAGCAGATGCGCACACCCGTCCGCTCACAGAAGGCGGCGATCTCATCGGCGGCCATGAGGTTGTTGTGGTAGCGCTGCCCGCCGTAGATCCACGGCAGCGGCGGCATGTTCTCGACCAGCAGTTCGACACCCGCCGCATCCAGCTCTGAGAGTGAGCGCTCGAGCGCCCGGTTCATCTCCGGGATCGCCTCGGGGGTCATGCGGTGCTCGGTGATGCCGCCGGGGTGGATGATGATCGGCGGCGTGTCCGTGTGGGGGAACGACGGGGCGATCTCCGTGCGGGTCTTGTCGATGACCGCCTGCAGCACCTCGACCGCCCAGCGTCGCTTCGGCTCGATCGTGGCACTGAGGTCGACGATCTCATGCCCCTGCTGCTCGGGCGCATGGATGCCCAGCTGCTGGTCCCGCTCGGTCGTCGCGAAC
>JAVLCJ010000204.1:0-655 GCA_031580875.1 Roseovarius sp. | reverse complement strand
CGGTCATGTGCTGCATGATGTCGGAGATCTTGAGGGTGTCATCCGGCGAGAGCGTGCGGTCCTCGTCATCCTTCTGGTCCATCGCGGCGGCGGTCTTCGCCGTCTCCGCATCGACGATGGGCCGGCCGCGATCGGTGGCGATGCCGAAGGGGACGCCGTTGAGCGATCGCATCATGCCGAGGTTATCCTCGTAGTACTGCTTCCCATCCTCCGTCTCGATGTAGTACGCATCGGCATCGGAGTCGCGTTCGAGGGGGTAGAGCGTGTACTGCCGCCCGTGCTGCACGAGCAGCCAGCCGTGATCGCTGAAGGCGAGGAACTTGTTGAACCGCCGGCGCGCGCGCCACCACTTGAGTTGCTGGAACATCACGCCACCCGTGGCCGCTGTTCGGTCACCGTGTCCGCGTAGGCGGTGTGAGAGCCCCACCACGGCATCAGCACCTGCTCATCGACCAGCTCATCATCCAGCAGCCAGCGGACCAGCAGCGGCCCGCTCACGCCGATCATATGCACGCCCAGCATCTGCGCCTCGTCGTAGGGGAAGACGTAGCGCTCGTTCTCGTCGGGGTAGCGCCCGATCACGCCGCGCGCCTTCTGGATCGGCCCGGAGAGGATGTGCTCGATCATGATAACTCCGTCATATCGACGATATCGT
>JAVLCJ010000203.1:0-659 GCA_031580875.1 Roseovarius sp. | reverse complement strand
GCGGCTGCTTTACCGAGGTTTGGCCAGCCCTTGCTGTTTTCCAGCCGATCTACGAGATCATCGGTGTCTGTCTTGTGGGCATCCATCACAGCCCCAACCCATGCCCGATGACCAGCGCGAGCCAGCCGGTGCCGAACAGCGCGACAATGCCAATGGCGTCTCCGAGGATTTCCCAAAAGCGGTGTTTCATGTCGGTCTCCTTTGGTGTGCCGGGGCGCGTGGCCCCGGCGGGTGGGTTAGGCGGCTTTGATAGCCATTTCCAAGGCGGCCTTTGCCGCGTTATTGCGAAATTCGCGATTGAGCATCTTGGCGGTGGTGGCGTCGTATCCAGTCAGCATCGCGGCGCACTCGCAAGCCTCAAGGCTGATGTCGCTTTCGGGAAAGCTGCGCATGGGGTAATTTGCCATCGCGTTCAAGATGTTTTCGGCGCGGGCGACTTCAGCGGTGAAGGCTTCGTATGTCATCTCTCTATCTCCTAGCTGGCGGGCTTCATTGCCCTATGCCTACACACTACGGAATAAATTGCCGGGGCGCAACTCTTTTCGGAAAAAATTACACGTCGCGGCCAAGCATCTCGTCAACCCAGCGCAGCATGTCTTCGGGCGAGCCGTTCTGCTCGTGGAAGGCGCGGCGATTGTAATGCAGCGCTTGGGGGCCGA
>JAVLCJ010000202.1:0-668 GCA_031580875.1 Roseovarius sp. | reverse complement strand
CACGCGTCGATGATCTCGGTGAACCCGTCCAGCTTGGGACGCTTGATCGGCACCGTGCGCCGGTAACCAGGCGGCACCGAGAATGCCATGGCCTTGTCGACTGTGTCGCGCGAAATGTTGAAATGACGCGCCGCCGCGCGCTTGCTCATGCCGTCGGCGCAGGCCAGACGAACCTTTCGGTAAAGTTCCACGGAATAAATCTCCAAACCCTCCATGCTGCCGCACGAAGAGCAAAGTGGCCGGTTTTTACACCGCCCGCACCGCCAACATGGCGGCGCTACCGTGGCCTAATTTTGCACCGCCGTTCTCAGATCCAAGACATCTTTCTTGTCCTGGTCCCGGAAGCGCGACCATTGATCTTCCAGCTCTACAACGAGCCTTGCAGCTCGCCTTCGCGCTTCGAAGAAATCCTTGGTTCCAAGTGCAACCTGAACTCGGTCGCAACGATAATGCTGCTGGATGTCCGCGGGAATCCGGCGCTGGAAATAGAAATGCTGGCGCTTCTTGTAGAGAAATTCGCCTCGATACTGATTTGGCATTGTACGACCCTCTGTACTACCGTGCGGTCCCCAACACGCTGACAGACAGTCTAAAGCTCCATTTTACCCAGCATATGCAGGGGCTTACGGATTTACGGCGATAAGACGGATTTGAGGTAGTTGGCGACC
>JAVLCJ010000201.1:0-677 GCA_031580875.1 Roseovarius sp. | reverse complement strand
CTACGAGGACCACGCTGGCGCGATGCGCACGTTGCACGGCATCCCCTTCGGGCTCGCGTGCGATCAGGCGCGGCCGGTGGTGGATGCCGACGCCGCCAGCAAGGTCTCCGCGGTCGACAAGAAGCTGACCGATGGCGGTGATATCGCCAAGGAGCGGATGACATGGAAGGACGTCATCGAGCGGTTCCAGGTGGGATATGTCGATCGACAGGATGGCCGCAACTGGATTGTCAATCCGTTTCACCGCGCGTCTGACGAAGACGATGTGGTCGATATCCGCCCGACGATGCGCCTGTTCCGACATGCGAGTTCGCCCGACACGCCGCGGAAGGCCGCCAAGAACGCGGTCGAGGCTGAGCGCGCCAATCAGGGCATGGACTTCGGCTCGCTGATGCAGATCGGGACCATCTTCGGGGCGTTCATGCTGGGTGCCATCACCGTCGAGTACATCGCCGGGGGCTCCGGCGGCTCAAGCGTCATCGACGGGGTGGGCTTGATGATCCTGCCGTATCTATGACCGATGATGACGAACGCACCGGCAAGACCACGATCAACGCGCTTCAGAAAGCCGTCTCAGAGGCGTTCATCAAGTTCGACCAGCTGCGCCACTACGGCCGCGAGACCGAGACCGCACACCGAGAGGTGCAGATCGCAGTCTTCGGATTGCACCAGGAGAT
>JAVLCJ010000200.1:0-686 GCA_031580875.1 Roseovarius sp. | reverse complement strand
GGTGGGACCGCGACCGCTGGGCACGCGTGGGGGCTGCGCTGGTGCTCGCGGGGCTGCTCATCGTCGGCCGGCTCGTCTTCTCGACGCCGCGTGCGGTGGCCGTCTTCGGGGTGACGCTCGCGGTGGGTGCGCTGCTCGTCGGCACCGCCGGGCCGTGGCTGCCCGGGCTGGGCCGCCCCCGGCGCGAGCCCAGCTAGAGGAACTCGCCGAGGCCCGCCTGGGTGTCGGCGTCCTCGGGCTCATCCGGCTCAGATGTCGCATCTGACGGTTCCACCTCCACCGTAGCGGGCTCCTCGACCACTTCGGTCTCGCTGACCTCCAGCTCCGGCGCACGCAGCCGCTGGCCGTCGGCGACGATCTCGACGACCTTGTTCGTCGACTTGCCGCTGCCGGTGACGAACGCGACCGCCGCCGCATCCAGCGTGTAGTACCCCGCGACCTGCACGGTCCGCTCGCGCGGCGAGCACAGCTCCGTCAGCGCCCGCAGCACCGGCAGCACCTCCCGACGCGCATGCTGCATCGACATGCCCGCGTGCGTCGCGAGCTGGCCGACGACGAACGCCCGTGTCTTGTTGCGGCGGTTGCGCCACGGCGGCCCCCCGTAGCGGGTGTAGCCGCCGTGCTCGCCGTCGCGGACCGCCGCGACCCCGCCGACGACGTTGTCGCTCGCATACCGCCACCACCGG
>JAVLCJ010000001.1:0-84651 GCA_031580875.1 Roseovarius sp. | reverse complement strand
CGGAAACGGCGGTAAAGCTCCGCCGCGTCGGCGGAACCGCCGCGCGACAGGATATGTTCCTCCAACGCGTTCGCCAGCGCCGGGTCGAACGCATCGCCGGCCTCTTCGAACGCGGCGAAGGCGTCGGCGTCCATCACCTCGGACCACATGTAGCTGTAATAGCCGCTGGAATAGCCGTCACCGGAAAAGACATGCGCGAAATGCGGGGTGGCATGGCGCATCGTGATCGCCGGCGGCATGTCCAGATCGGCCAGCACCTCGGCTTGCCGGGCCATCACGTCGGAGGGGGCCGGCCCGTCGTGAAAGGCGAGGTCGACCATCGCCGAGGCCACGTATTCGACCGTCTGGAAGCCCTGGTCGAAATTCGCCGCGGCCAGCAGGCGGTCGAGCATGTGGCGCGGCATCGGCGCGCCCGTCGTCGTGTGCGTGGCGAATTCGGCGAGCACCTCGGGCACGTCGAGCCAGTGTTCGAAGAGCTGGCTGGGCAGTTCCACGAAATCGCGCGCCACCGAGGTGCCGGACATGCTTTCGTAGCGCACGTCCGACAGCAGGTGATGCAGCGCGTGCCCGAATTCGTGGAAGAGCGTTCGCGCGTCGTCGTAGCTCAGCAGGGCGGGGGCGCCCTTGGCGAAATTGCACACGTTGACCACGACCGGGCCCTGTGCCCGCGGCCACGCGGCCTGACCGCGCATCGCGCTGCACCACGCGCCCGACCGCTTGGCGCCGCGGGCGAAGTAATCGCCCACGAAAAGGCCCACGTGCCGGCCGCCGCGGGTGACTTCCCATGCGCGGCAGTCGGGGTGATGGAGCGGCACGTCGACGGCGTGGAATTCAAGGCCGAAAAGGCGGCCGGCGCAGGCGAAGGCCGCCTCGATCATCCGGTCGAGCTGCAGGTAGGGCTTGAGCGCGGCTTCGTCGAGGTCGAACTCCGCCGCGCGGCGTTTCTCGGCGTAGTAGCGCCAGTCCCAGGGGCGCAGCGCGTCGTTGATCCCGTCGGCGCGCATCAGGGCCGTCAGGGCCGCCGCGTCCGCGTCGGCCCGCGCGCGCGCCGGGTCCCAGACCTCCATCAGCAGTTGCCGCACGGCCCCGGGTGTCTTGGCCATCTCGGTCTCGAGCTTGAACGCCGCGAAACTTTCATGGCCCAGAAGCGTCGCGCGTTCCTCGCGCAGGGCGAGTATCTCGGCGGCGATGGCGCGGTTGTCCGTCGAGCCGCCATTCGCGCCGCGCGCGGCCCATGCCGTGAAGGCCCGCTCGCGCAGGTCACGGCGCGGCGAGAACTGCAGGAAGGGGACGATGAGCGACCGCGACAGGGTGATGACCGGCCCGGCCGCGCCGCGTTCCTCGCCCGCCGCGCGGGCCGCGGCCACGACGAACTCGGGCAGGCCTTCCAGGTCGTCCTCCGCCAGCGCCATGTGCCAGCCCGCCTCGTCGGTCAGCAGGTTCTGGCTGAAGGCGGTGCCGAGCTCCGACAGCCGGCCCATGATGGTGCGCATCCGCGCCGCATCCTCGCCCTCAAGCGCGGCGCCGGCCCGGCGAAACCCGCGGCGCGTGAGATCGAGCAGGCGCGCGTCCTGCGGGTCGAGCGAGCCGCGCATTTCCCAGATCGCCTCGATCCGGGCATAAAGCGCCTTGTTGCCCGTGATCCCGGAGCGATAGGCGGCAAGTTTCGGGGCGAATTCGCGTTGCAGCCGTTGACGCTCCGGCGTGCTGTCTGCGCCGGCGAGCGTGAAGAAGGCGGCAAGCACCCGGTCCAGCCGTTTTCCCGCCGCTTCGAGGGCCGCGACGGTGTTGTCGAATGTCGGCGGTTCCGGGTTCGCGGCGATGGCGTCGATCTCGGCGCGGGCCTCCTCCAGCGCCGCGTCAAAGGCGGGGCTGAAATGGGCATCCTCGATCTCCTCGAAAGGCGGCAGGTCGAAGGGCGTGGCGCGGTCGGCCAGCAGCGGGTTTGTCATGGCGCGTCTCCTTTCACCCCTAGCTAGGGGTTCTGGCAGGCGCCTTCAATCGAGTTCAGCAGGGCCGGCGGCGCACGCCCGGTCAACCCTGTCGGCACCGGACCCGCCCGCCGACGGGATACCGGCGTGACACCGACGCGATACGGGACCCGGGATCACCGCCCCGCCGCGGCGTTAACCATGGTTTGCCGGATCTAGCCGCGGCGGATCAGGTCATCCTCGTCGTCGATCGCGGAAATGCCGAGGGCGTCGAGGCCGTTTTCCAGGTGGTCCGAGAGGTGGGGCGTGCCGAGCAGGTAATCCGCGGTCGGGGTCGTGGCCTCGGCGCGGGCGGTTGCCTTGGCCTCGTCCAGTTCATCCGGCCCGAAACTGTCCCGCCCGATCCACATGAGGGCGACAAGGCTGATTTGCTCCTCCTCGGACAGCCTGTCGATGAAGGCGCGCAATTCCCCCTCGGCGCGGCCCAGTTCCCGCGCCATCAGGATGACTTGGGCAATCTTGTACGTGCTGATGTCAAGCATGGGTTCCTCCTGTCCTCGCGATCATAGCACAGCAATGGACCGGCCCGCGCCCGGGGTCTTTGATCCTACGCAAAAAGGCGGTAGTAGATCCAGTTCGGCAGAAACCTGGACAGACGGAATACCCAGCTGAAAACGCGGGGAAAATGCCTGTCGAACGCGGCTTCGTCGCACATGAGGCGGAACATTTCGTCGGCGGCCTTGTCGGGCGACATGAGAAACGGCATGTGGAATTCGTTCTTGTCCGTTAGGCGCGTCTTGATGAAACCGGGGTTGGCCAGCTGTACGCGGACGCCGCTGCGCCAAAGGTCGGCGCGCATCGATTCGGCCAGTGCCATGATACCGGCCTTCGAGGCGGCATAAGGGATCGCCCCCGGCAGGCCCCTGAACCCGGAAAGCGAGCCGGTCAGCACGATATGGCCGCGTCCACGGGCCACCATTGCCGGCGTGACGGCACCCATGACGCGGACGGCGCCGGAAAAGTTCACGTCGGCGACCGCATTGGCCCGGTCGGCGTCCCAGTCGTGTGCCGACATGGGCCAGTAAAGCCCCGCGAGGTACACGACGCCGTCTATGTCCCCCACCTTTGCGGCGGCGTCGGCCACGCTTTGGGCATCGCTGACATCGACGGTGACAACCCGTGACCGACCGGGGAGCGTGGCGGCGACCTCGTGCAAGCGCGTGTCGTTGCGTGCTGACAGGATCAGCTCTGCGCCGACCTTGCTCAGCCGTTGGGCAAGGGCCGCACCAAGCCCTTCGCTGGCACCCACCAGCCAGTATTTCTTGCCTGCGAAGTTGGTCATGCGGCCTCCACCCGATGCATGGTCGCGACAAGTTCGGCGACCTTGATGCCGAATTTGCGGAACTGGCTGCGGTTCACGATCGCGCCTTTCGGTGTCAGGTACATCCAGTCCGTAACGTTCAGAACGTGGCCACCCGCTTCCTCCGGCAAGCGGATCCGGTATTGCAATCTTACCGACGCGCCGGATTGCTTGCCATGGCCCGTCGTGACGAGGTCGTCGGCCTCGGCGCGCAGGGTTCCGTCGTTGCCAAGTTCCAGTCGCCATTCGCGGTCCTGCGTGTTGCCGCTGTCGTACTGGAAATGCTCGTGCATGACGCCGCGGTTGCCATCCCAATCGGCGTTGAACCGGCCCGTGAAACGCGAGACGACGCGCCCGAGGGGGCCATAGATGACCCCTTCGCACTGGATCTGGCCGTGCAGATGCCGCCGCATGTCGAAGCGCGGTTCCGTTTCGGCGTAGTCAGTCGGCCGCTGCGCGATGAAATCGGCGAGCCTGCTTTTCAACAAGAACAGGAGAAACGCCACGATCGCGCCGATGAGGAAAAAGATAGCTGCGGTCATGTCGCAAAACTCCTTTGATCGAGTGGTGTCGTGGCCAGCAGAAAGATGGCCACCGTCTTGAGCACGCATGGCAGCGCGCCGTAGAGCAGGCTGAGCAGAAGCAGTGCCTCGGGGCTGTTGTCAGAGCCGCTTTGGAACCCGCCGGCCTCCAGAAGGGGCAGGAGGCAGACCGCGGCGATCGCGAGGGTGAACTTGGACACGAAGGTCCAAAGGCCGAACCCTTCGCTGGCGCCGGGTGCGACCGTCTCCAGCCGCCTCGCGAACAGGGCCGGGAGGAGCGTCATGTCCGCGCCGAGCGCCGCCCCCGAGCCCAGGCAGACGATGGCAAAAGCGAGGATGTCACCCGCGCCGAGCGTGACGGCGACCGCGAAGGCGACAATGGAGACAACCATGCCGAAGATGAGAACCCGCCGGGTGCCGTGCCGCTCGGCGGCGGCGCCCCAGAAGGGCGCGGCAAGCGCTGCCGACAGGAAGAAAAGTAGCAGGAAGGGCCCCTGCCAGCCCGGCGCCTCAAGGCGGCTTTCCACGAAGAAAAGAAAGAGCGTCGAAGTCACCGCGACCGGGGCCGCGTTGGCCAGCGCCACCAGCAGCAGGCGGCGGGCGACCGGATCCCGCAGGACGGGCCGGAAGCCCCCCGTACTTGTCATGACTGGAGCGCTGCGCCATTGGCTGGCCATTGCGAGCAGGGCCCCCATGGCCAGAAACGCGAAGGCCACGGAAAACCCGGTATAGCCGCCCAGTGCCAAGGGCGCGACCGCTGCCGCGCAAATACCCGTCAAGGCCCCTGTCTCGCGCCACCGGGCAAGACGCAGGTGGCCGTACCCCTTTAGGTTGCCCGCGGCGGCGACGCCCTGAGCGTAAAAGCAGATCGTCAGGTAGCTGAACGCCGAGAACACCAAAGTCAGCATCAAACCGAACCACACCAGCGGTGCGAGGGGGGGCGTGACCGCGAAAAGCCCGACCATGGCCGCGGCCATCACGACCCCGGCTATGGCCACTGACGGGCCGCGCCAGTTTCGCAAGGTTGCGGCAAGCCGGCCGAGAAACGGGTCCTGCACAACATCGAGAAGGCGGAGGCCGAACAGGACGGATCCCAAGGCGGCAAGCGACACGCCGTATTCATCAACGTAGAACTTCGGCGCGTGGATATAGATCGGCAGCCCCGCAGCCGCAAGCAGCGCCGCGAAGAAGGCGTAGGCGGGCAGGTTAGGTGCATTCCTCAACGGCTTACCTCTTCTGCCGGCGGGGCTGGACGCGCCCGGAAGCGCGCCCCCTTCCACCAGAGGCGCAGGGCTTGCCAGTGGATCAGGGCCAGTACACGGCGCGAGCCGAAGGGGCGGCGCAGGCACGCGGCCAGCACCGTCCGGGTCGTCAGTCTGCGGCGCCGGCCAACCAGCGTCGCGATGACCCCGTCATTGCCGCCCGTGAAGTCGATACGTATCCCGATGCGGTCGTCGCGAAGGTCAAAGCGGAATTCGTACCGCCCGTCCAGCTGCTGGAAGGGCGAGACATGCAGCACCTTGCCAGCCTTCAGGCGGTCCTCGGGGCGGATGGGCGCAAGATCGTCGCGGTGGCACAGATAGGAATGACGGTCGCCGTAGGTGTTCGTGACCTCGGCAATGATGACGCGCGGCGCATCCTCGGCATCCCGGCATATCCAGAACGAGACCGGGTTGAAAACGTGGCCCATGATACGCGGCTGCGCCAGCAGCTCGATGCGCGCCGGTCCGGGAAGACCGTGAGCCTCCAGAACGTCGCGTACCCACGCAGCGCCCCGCCCTTGTCCCGGCGGCCCGCCATGATCGGTATCGCGAATGGTCGCGAGGCCCCGGCCGTTGCGCCCGAAAAGCCGTGCCGGGCGCACTTCGGCTTCGGCGTCGAGGAGAATGTAATCCACGCCGTAGCGGAACGAATTGGTGATCTCGCCCTTTCGACCGTGCCATGTGTGGCCGGCGATGTGGTCAATACGGGTCATTCCGCCGCCATCGGTGTCGTGTCGCGCAACATCAGCGCACGCGAAACGTCGAGGCCGCTGGCCAGGCCGTCTTCGTGGAAGCCATGGCGCATCCACGCGCCGCAGAACCACGTGTGGCTTTCCCCGTTCCGGTCCCGCAGCGCCTCCTGTGCGGCGAGGGCCGGAAGGTCGTACACGGGATGGCGCATGGTCACTTCGTCGTAGATCAGGTCCTCGCGGATTGGCCGGTTGGAATTCAGCGTCACGAAGTGCGGATCGTCGAGGCTGATCGGCTGAAGGCTGTTCATCCAGTACGTCACGTCGATCTGGCCGTCCCGCTTCTCGGTGCCCTCGGCATAGTTCCATGATGACCATACGGCGCGCCGTTTCGGCATGACGCTGGAATCTGCGTGCAGTACCACGTCATTGGGCTGATACCGGATCGCCTCCAGCAGGTTACGTTCCCGCGGGCTCGCATCGCTCAGAAGCGCCAGCGCCTGGTCCGAATGTGTGGCAAAGACAACCTCGTCGAAATGTTCCCAGTCGTCTCCCTTGACCCTCACTTCCGCGCCCGTTGCGCACCGGCGCACCCCCGCCACCGGACAACCGAGGCGCAGGTTGGCCCCTTGCGCGCGCAGCGACTGTTCAAGACGACTGACGTAACTCACCGAACCGCCCTGCACGGTGTACCATTGATGCTGGTCGGAGTAGCCGAGCAGGCCGTGATTCTTGAAGAACTGCACCATGGCCCTGGCCGGGAAGTCTAGGATCTGGTCCTTGGGCGTGGACCAGATAGCCCCAGAGAACGGCAGGAGATAGTAATCGCGGAAGTAATTGCCCAACTGCATGCGGTCCAGCAGGCCCTCGATCGTTATCGCGCTGTCCTGCGCATTCTCGAATGCCCGGGCGTTGAAGCGGAAAATATCACGCAACATGCGCAGGAACCGCGGGTTGAGCGCGTTGCGGCGCTGCGCGAAGAAAGCCGCCGCGCCGGCGAGCCCGTATTCGAGGGTTCCGCCGCGCACGGACGCGCCAAAGCTCATGTTGCTTTTCACGACCGGAACTTCCAACGTCTCGAAGAGCCGAGTGAGGTTCGGGTAGTTGGCGTGATTGAAGACGATGAACCCGGTATCAACCGGCACATCGCCACGCTTGCCTGCCGTTATCGTGCGCGCGTGCCCGCCCAACCTCGGCTCGGCCTCGATGAGCGTGATATCATGAGTGTCCGCCAGCGAATGAGCCGCGCCCATTCCCGATATTCCCGCGCCGATCACCGCGACTTTCTTGCGCATCACTGCGCCAGTTTCGAATGGCATGTGGAGGGTATCCGTTCCGGTTGTTGTTATATACTCAGTTACGGCACAGCTGTCTGACCGGATGAAAATGAAGCCCTCACCCGAGAAAATGCCGCGCTCGGTGATCCGCTTTCGGCGCGGTCGCGTATGATAAACATGTTTGATGAAACGACCGCCATTGTCCCGTCAGTACTCTCGCCCGCCGTCCTGTGGCGTGATAAGGCGGTGGCAAACACGTTTCAGAGGACGGACCGGCCGACCGTGGATACCAACAAGCGCAGTGAGAACGCCGAATGGATCGAGTGTATCATCAGGGTGCGAGATTCTCAGGACAAAGCAGCATTCGCGACTTTGTTCCAGCATTTCGCACCTCGTGTGAAAGCCTTTCTCATGCGATCCGGGGCAGACGAGACACTTGCAGAGGAATGCGCACAGGACGTGATGGCAACGCTCTGGCAAAAGGCGCATCTTTTCGATCCGTCGCGCGCAAGCGTCGCGACATGGGTCTTCACGATTGCGCGAAACCGCAAGATCGACGCGTTGCGCAAACAAAAACGGCCCGAACCGGAGGATCTGCCATGGGGGCCGGAAAACGAGCCTGACCAGGCCGAGGTTCTGGCCTTGCAACAGGAATGCGATCAGCTGGGCGAAGCGATCGCGACGCTGCCGGAAAAGCAGCGCAAATTGATTGAGAAGGCCTATTTCGGTGATCTGAGTCACACGGAAATCGCCGAGGAAACCGGCCTTCCACTGGGAACCATCAAATCGAGAATCCGTCTGGCGCTAGACCGTCTGCGCCACGCCATGAAGTGACCGACATGAAAGCAGAAATCACACATCACCTGACCGATGCCTTGCTAATGGCATACTCTGCCGGAACCTTGCCCGAGGCGTTCAATCTGACCGTCGCCGCGCATATATCCATGTGCGATCATTGTCGCGCCCGGCTGGGCGCCTTCGACACTGTCGGGGGGACGATGATAGAGGATTGCGGGGCCGCTGAAATGTCGGACGGTAGCCTTGAAGATACCCTCCAGCGGATCACCGGGATCATGCCCGGGCGCGAAAAGCGTCACGTGACGTCGCCGGATCGTGAGATCCTGCCGCGACCGATCCGCGATTATGTCGGCGGCGACCTCGACTCCGTGCGGTGGAAACCTGTTGGCATGGGCGTCAAGCAGGCCATCCTCCCCACGTCACGAGACGCGATGGCGCGGCTGCTTTTCATCCCGGCAGGATCGGCCGTGCCGGACCACGGGCATCGCGGAACCGAATTGACACTCGTCCTGCAGGGCGCCTTCGCCGACGAGGTTGACAGGTTCGCCTCCGGCGACATCGAGATCGCGGACGAGGAGCTGGACCACACGCCGGTGGCAGATGTCGGGCAGGATTGCATCTGCCTTGCCGCCACGGATGCGCCCTTGCGGTTCAAGAGCATGATCCCGCGTGTCGCCCAGCCATTCCTGCGGATCTGAGCGGGCTTTCGTGCCATTCTGACCGGCTCGAAAATGGCGAACGGCGCTGTCAGGGCGCCGATCAGCCTATCGTGCCGCGTGGTCCCGGGCCAACCTGTCCACGGTGCAGAACGAGATGGTCGAGCAGCACGCAGGCCATCATCGCTTCTCCGACGGGGACGGCGCGGATGCCGACACACGGATCATGCCGGCCCTTCGTGACCACTTCGGTCGGTGACCCGTCGGTCATGATGGATCGGCGGGGTGTCAGGATCGACGACGTCGGTTTCACGGCGAACCGCACCACGATTTCCTGCCCGGTCGAGATACCGCCAAGGATGCCGCCCGCGTGATTTGAACTGTACTCGGGTCCATCCTCCCCCATGAATATCTCGTCGGCGTTCTGGGTTCCGGTCAGGCCGGCTGCGGCCATGCCCTCGCCGATCTCAACGCCCTTCACGGCATTGATCGACATCATCGCCGCGGCGAGATCGGTATCGAGCTTGCCATAAACGGGCGCGCCGAGTCCCGCGGGCGCCCCGCGCGCCGTCACTTCTATGAGCGCGCCGACAGAGTTCTTTTCCTTGCGCAGCTTTTGCAGATAGGCTTCCCATTCCGCTGCCGAAGAGGCGTCGGGCAGCCAGAAATCGTTGTCATGTATGGCCGCGCGATCGAACCGCGAGCGATCAAGGCACATCTCACCCATCTGGACCATGTAGCCGGTTATCTCGATCCCGGGCAAAAGGCTGTCGAGCGCGGCGCGCGCTATGCCACCTGCGGCCACGCGTGCCGCCGTTTCGCGGGCCGAACTGCGTCCGCCGCCGCGATAGTCGCGGTGCCCGTACTTGAGGTGATAGGTGATATCGGCGTGACCCGGCCGGAAGGTCCGGGCGATGTCCCCGTAATCGCGGGAGCGCTGATCGGTGTTCTCGATCATCAACTGGATCGGGGTACCTGTTGTCTGGCCCTCGAATACGCCGGACAGGATGCGCACCGCGTCAGGCTCTTGCCGTTGGGTGGTATTCTTGTTCTGGCCCGGGCGCCGCCTGTCCAGCCATTTTTGCAGAAAGGCTTCGTCAACCGGTATGCCCGGCGGGCAGCCGTCGACCGTCGCGCCGAGCGCCGGACCATGGCTTTCGCCCCACGTGGTAACACGGAAAAGATGGCCGAAACTGTTGAGGCTCATGACAGGGGGCTCCTTTTACCGACGCAGTTAGCTGTCCGTCTCCTCGACCTCAAGTGTCTTGCCGCTGGCCGAAGGAAAGTGTTTTCCGGATCGCGCAGGTTGGATCACGGACTGGACTATTCGTTTTCCTGCAGGACCCTCCCGGCGAGGTAAAGCGACCCGCAGATCAGGATACGCGCCTGCGGCAGCTGCTCCGTGATCCTGCAAACGGCCTGCAACGCGGTTTCGGCCGTGTCCGCCCGCAGGCCGGCCGCCGCTGCCGCCGCGGCCGTGTCCCCGGCATCAAGCGTGTTGGCCTCTCCCGGGATGGAAACGGCGGTAAGGCCTTGCGCACGCGCCGCCAAGGGTTCCAGGTAGCCGGCGATGTCCTTGGTGTTGAGCATGCCGCAGACAAGATAAGTCGGCCGCTCGGGCAGGGTGGCCAGATGACGCCCGAGCGCCTGCCCTGCCGCGGCATTGTGCCCGCCATCGAGCCAGATTTCTGCTTGCGGTGCCGCCCCCGTCAGCGGCCCGGCGGTGAGCCGCTGCATACGTGCGGGCCAGGTCGCCCGTGTCGTCGCGGCTTCGAGGGAAGCCTCCCCGATATTCAGGTGGCGCAGCGCGGCGATGGCGGCCCCGGCATTCTCGATCTGGTGATGGCCCGGCAGGTTGGGCCGGCGAAGATCGCGAAGCCCGGTCTCGTCCTGAAAGACGAGGCGGCCGTGTTCCTCGGTGACGTGCCAGTGCTGTCCATGGGCGATCAGGGGCGCGCCGAGGCGGCGCGCCGTGTCCTCGATCACCTCGATCGCTTCGTCGGCTTGCGGGCCCACGACACAGGGTATTCGGCGCTTGATGATGCCCGCCTTTTCGCCCGCGATATCGGCCAGGGTGTCGCCAAGGAATTGCTGGTGATCCAGTGACACCGGCGTGATGAGCGTGAGGGCCGGGTGCGAAATGACGTTGGTTGCGTCCAGCCGTCCGCCGAGCCCGACCTCCAGAAGCGCGTAATCCGCCGGCACGCGCGACATGGCGAGCAATGCGGCGCAGGTGGTGATCTCGAAGTAAGTGATCGCCTCGCCGTCGTTGGCGGCGTAACATTCATCGAGGACAGCCGTCAGGTCGGGTTCGGAGATCAGCGACCCCGCGAGGTAAATCCGTTCGTGAAACCGCGCCAGATGTGGCGAGGTATAAGCGTGGCATGTCAGGCCGGCGCCCTCCAGCCCGGCGCGGATCATGGCAAGCGTGGACCCCTTGCCGTTCGTGCCCGCGATGTGGATCACAGGGGGAAGTCGGTCCTGCGGATTGCCAAGCCTGTCGAGCAGGCGCCACACCCTGTCGAGCGTCAGGTCGATGATTTTGGGATGAAGCGCCATCATCCTGTCGAGGATGTGGTCGGATGACGGCGCCTTCATTTCTTGTCCGGCTCGCCGGCGGCAGGTGTCTGCTCGGGCACCGCCTGGTCTTGCGGGGCCGGAAGATCGCCTTTCACTTCCGGCGGCAAGCCAAGCAGCATCCGGGTGATGGTGATCAGTTCGTCCCGCATCTCGAGTCGCGATGTGACCCTGTCCAGCATGCCGTGATCCAGCAGGTACTCTGCCTTCTGGAAACCTTCGGGCAGTTTCTCGCGGATCGTCTGCTCGATCACGCGGGGGCCGGCAAAGCAGATGAGCGCCCCGGGTTCCGCGATGTGAACATCGCCCAGCATCGCGTAGGATGCCGTGACACCGCCCGTGGTGGGGTGGGTAAGCACGACGATGTAGGGCAGCCCGGCTTCTTTGAGCATCTGCACCGCAACGGTCGTGCGGGGCATCTGCATCAGGGACAGGATGCCTTCCTGCATCCGCGCGCCCCCGGCGGCGGAGAACAGGACGAGCGGGCGACGTGATTTCACGGCCTCTTCCGCGGCGGCTATGATGGCATTGCCGACATACATGCCCATGGAACCGCCCATGAATGAAAAATCCTGCGCGGCCGCGATGATCGGCGTCCGCCCGATTTCCCCGGAGGCCACCAGCATCGCCTCTTTTTCGCCGGTGCTCTTTTGCGCGGCACGAAGCCTGTCCGGGTACTTTTTCTGATCGCGGAACTGCAATGGGTCCTGTGCAGGGGGCGGCACCTCGATCTCGGAGTAAACACCGCCGTCGAACAGCGCCGTGAACCGGTCGCGTGGCGTGATGCCCATGTGATGCCCGCAGGCAGTGCACACGTTCAGATTCTCCTTGAGCTCCCGGTGAAACAGCATCGTGCCGCAGTCATCGCACTTGGACCAGAGGTTTTCAGGAATTTCCCGGCGCGAGAAGATCGAGTTGATCCGCGGTCGGACGTAGTTGGTGATCCAGTTCATCGGGCGGGCATCCGTTGTTGCGCTGCTTCGTCGAAATAATTGCACGTCGGGAGAATTGCAATCACCGCTCGCGCGGGTTGGCCCATGTCAGCGGCGCAGCGTCACGCGCACAGCCAGCCATCCGCACAGCAGCAGAAGGAATTCCGCCGGGGCCCACGCCAGCAACGCGTCGGTTTCCCCCAGCGAGAAGGGGAAGGTGTAGAGCGCGAGGCCGTCGAAGCTTTCTTGCGGCGCGGCGATAAGGATGGCGCTGAAATTGTTGACGAGGTGCAATGCGACTGCCGGCCCCAATGTCCCTGCGCGCGCCGTCAGGTCGGCGGCGGCAATACCGAAAGCGGCGGCCCAGAACACGATCAGCCACGAATTGGTCGGGCCGAAAGACGCGTCATGGTGCAGAACGGCGAACCCCGCGGCGGGAAGCAGTATCCAGATTGCCGGATTTGCAAAGCGCGCGGCCAGTTGGCTCTGGATGTAGCCACGAAATAGCAGCTCCTCCGCGGTGGTCTGGATCAGCAGGCCCAGCAGGGCGGGCAGGAGCAACAGCAGCCACGTCCCGAACGCGAGGTTGGCCTGCAAGGACAGAGTCTGACCCGTCGGGATGACGGTTGCCACGAGATACAGCAGGACAAGCGCCACGAACGCTCGACCGAACTGGCGCATCGCGACCGGCAGAGGGCCGATGAGCGTGCGCAAACTTCGGTCATGCACGATACGGAGCGTGGCCGAGAGGGCGATTACGAGAAGGCCGAAGTAATAGAGGTTCAAAAGAACGCCGCGCGGGGTCGATGCCGTCGCAAGTTCCCGGGACAGGTCGTTCCATTCTTCGGCCGTCAGGAACCATTGATGAAAGGACGATGTCGTGATGCTGAGTACCATGAAAAGGGTCAAGGTCAGCGCCAGCCCGCCGACCAGATGAAAAAGGCCACAACGGCCGCGGGCCGCCGCGACGAGGGTTTCATGGGCATCATAGCGCATGTGGCGCACGCTATCCCGATGCCTGCACATGCGCAATCGTTGGTCTTGGTGCGGGTGCGATCCGGCTTGCCCATCGCGCGCACGTCGCCTAGACCATTCCGGGTAACTTACTGGAGGCCCGCCATGACCAAGTTCGACAAATCAAAACTGCCAAGCCGGTATGTCACGGAAGGCCCCGCGCGCGCGCCACATCGGTCCTACTACTATGCCATGGGCATGACCGAGGAGGAAATTCACCAGCCTCTGGTCGGGGTCGCGACCTGCTGGAACGAGGCCGCGCCCTGCAATATCGCGTTGGCGCGGCAGGCGCAGGCGGTAAAGGGCGGGGTGAAAGAAACGCATGGCACGCCACGCGAATTCACGACGATCACCGTCACCGACGGAATCGCGATGGGTCACGAAGGGATGCGGTCGAGCCTTGCCAGCCGCGAGGCCATCGCGGATACCGTGGAACTTACAATGCGCGGGCACTGCTATGACGCGTTGGTGGGCCTTGCCGGTTGCGACAAGTCGCTGCCGGGAATGATGATGGCGATGGTGCGCCTCAACGTGCCGAGCGTCTTCATTTACGGTGGGTCGATCCTGCCGGGCAAGGCGCCACAGATCGACGAAATACCAGAGGATTTCCGGACCCGCGACCTGACCGTGCAGGACATGTTCGAGGCCGTCGGGCGCTACCAGAACAAGGAGTTGTCGGAAAAGGCCCTCGATGTGCTGGAACGCGTGGCCTGCCCCTCGGCCGGGGCCTGCGGCGGGCAGTTCACCGCCAACACCATGGCTTGCGTCAGCGAGGCCATCGGTCTTGCCCTGATGAATTCCTCGGGGATGCCCGCACCTTACGAAAGCCGCGACCAGTATGGTGAGGCATCCGGCCATGCAGTCATGAACCTGATCGCGGAAAATATCCGGGCGCGGGATGTCGTGACGCGCAGGAGCCTCGAGAACGCGGCGCGTGTCGTCGCCTGTACCGGGGGCAGTACAAATGCGGGCCTTCACCTGCCGGCCATCGCGCACGAGGCGGGGATCGAGTTCTATCTTGATGACGTTTGCGATATCTTCCGCGACACGCCCTATTTCGTGGACCTCAAGCCGGGCGGGCAGTTCGTCGCCAAGGACCTGTTCGATGCCGGCGGCATCCCCGTCGTGATGAAGGAGCTGCGCAAGGCGGGCCTCATTCACGAAGACTGCATGACCGCGAGCGGACGCTGCATCGGCGAGGAACTGGACCTTATCGACCGCGAGGCCGATGGCCGTGTCATCTACTCGATCGACACTCCGATCACCAAGACGGGCGGCGTCGTGGGCCTCAAGGGCAACCTTGCGCCGGAGGGGGCCATCGTCAAGGTGGCCGGGATCGCCGCCGAGAACCAGGTGTTCACCGGGCCGGCACGCGTATTCGAATGCGAGGAGGATGCGTTCGCGGCCGTGCAGAACCGCGAATACGAGGAGGGTGAGGTGATCGTCATCCGCAACGAGGGCCCCGCCGGCGGGCCCGGCATGCGCGAGATGCTGGCCACCACCGCTGCCCTGTCGGGGCAGGGCATGGGCAAGAAGGTGGCGCTGATCACCGACGGACGGTTTTCCGGCGCGACCCGGGGGTTCTGCGTGGGCCATGTCGGGCCGGAGGCGGCGCATGGCGGTCCGATCGCGCTGATCGAGACCGGCGACGTGATCACCATCGATGCCGTCAAGGGAGAGCTGAGCGTGGCCCTGTCCGAAGAGGAGCTGGCCCGGCGCAAGCAGGGCTGGGCCGGTCCGCGCCAGACGATGTACGCCTCGGGTGCGCTATGGAAATACGCGAAACTCGTCGGCGCGACCTACAAAGGCGCCGTGACGCATCCGGGCGCCAAGGCCGAACGGCACGTGTATGCGGATATCTGAGCGGTCTCGCCGGCGTCTTTTCGGGCGGGTCCGGGTGCTGCCTCTGATGGTGCTTTTCCTCTTGGCCGGCTGTTCGGGCGCAGGCTTCGGGGAGGCGCCGCGGCAGGTGCCCCTGTTCGGAGGCGAGGTCATGGTGGCCGGCCCCCCGGGATATTGTGTCGATCAGGGCAGCTTGCGCCGCGGGCCAGGCGGCAGCTTCGTTCTTCTGACCGGGTGTGACAGGGTGTCCGGCCGGCCCGAGAGGGGTGTTCAGCCGGCGGTCATGACCGTTTCGGTCATGCCGCGCCCGGATGCCCCATTGGGATCACTTTCGGAGGAGCTCGCCTCGTCCGTGGCGCCGGCCAAGATCCTCGAGCGTTACGAGGCCGACGAGGTTTCGCTGGTTCAACTTGGCGAAGGTGGCGACCAGTTGCTGCCCGAGGGCGATCCGCGCTATTGGCGGGCTGTTGTCGAGGTCAAAGGACACCTGACCGGGCTTGCCGTCTACGGGCCGCGCGGCAGCGCCGTGAGTGGTCCGGAGGGGCGCCGGTTGGTTCTGGCCTTGGCCGGGTCAATTCTCGATGCCAGCACGTCCGACGGTGTCGATCGCGCCTCGACCGGAGAACCCGAAACGGGGTCGACCGGGCTGGCAGGGTTTCTTGGTGGATTGTTTCCAAACGACGAGTAATGCTATTGAAACGCCGGTCTGGAAAGAGTTGGCCGAGTATGGCTGGGATTGATCTGGCATGGTAAGGTACCGAGGTTCGCTACTTGACTGGCTTGCTTACAAACGCGGGCTGCGCCGGTGGCGTCGCGCGGCACGAAGCGCGCCGATGATGGCCCATTCCATGCTGAGGGCCGAGAGAGCCCGCGCGCGAAAAATGCGTCATGCGCTCAATGAGGTCATATCAGTCGCGGACAACCGCTTGGCTCTGCCGATGATAGGGTCGACCGCCTTTCCCAAACCGCACGGCACCGAGTGGGCGTGGCGTCCTCAATTTTGGCGCGAACCTCTGCCGGTGCCCGGCATGTCTTCCGTGCAGAGCAAATCGAAACTCGGGCCCGAGGTGACGCTGTTTCACGATTGCCAGCATTCCGAACTCACGCTCAGGCAAATCCGAAACAACCGCGAGGCGGATCTCGCGCCCTTCGGGCTTCGCATGGATGTTTTCGCGTTCGACGGATCCTTCTTGTCGCTGGTCCTTGACCTGCCCGAGCAGGCGGTGTCGGGTCTCCAGCGGCGCCACCTGATCCGGATGGACACCATCGTCGAGATGGAGAAGCCGCTGGAGATCTTCGCGCGTCTGAATATCAAACACGGGCCGAATACCGAACAGATCGTGCGGGAGCTGCCGTTGGCCGAGGACGAAATCGTGGTCGAGTTCGATCTGGCCTATTCCAAGCTCAACGAGAAGCGGATCGAGCGCGGCTGGATAGACCTTATCTTTGAAAATCCGCAGATGAGTCAGGTCGTCCTGCGTGACCTGACCTTCAGCCGGCGCCCCCGGGCCGAGTTCTGATGGAGAATGCGATGAGCGATTTCGTCCTTACCAAAACCCGGCTTTTCGAAGGTGTCTGGGAAGGCGTGCTGACCCGCGAGGGTCAGGGCACCCGGCCGCCCGACATCGAAGTGACCCACCTTCAACAGGTCTTGGAGGGGGTTGAGGTGGTCGAGAAACCCGATGAAAATCTCTGGGTGGTTCGCGTGCCGATCCCGCCTGAGTTGATCGCGGACGGTGTTCAGACATTCCTGATACGTGACAGGCGGTCGGGGGACACGCTCGATAGCTTCGCGCTGATGTCCGGCGACGCGCTGAGCTATGATATCCGGGCGGAGGTCACGCTCCTGCGAGAGGAGCTCGACATGCTCAAGCGCGCGTTCAGGCGCCATTGTCTCGAAACCGGGTAGTCCCGCGCGTTGCAGGGCCCAGAAATCATGCGCGGCGCAGATCGGCCGCGGTATCGACGTCGGTCAGGGTATCGGCCTGCGCTATGCGCATGTCTCCGAGGCTAGCGATGCTGTCGGTCAGAGCGTGTTCCGATGACCATCGCACATCCCGCAGGATGCCCGGCGCGGGCCGGCGAACCCGTTTGAGGCCTATCAGCCAGTATCCGCCATCCGTCGAGGGGCCGAAAACGGCGTCGCTGCACCCAAGCGTGCCGAAGGCACGCGCGATATGGTGCTTGCGGATTGCCGGGATATCGGCGCCGATTATACAGACCGGCCCCGGCGGGCGCGTATGGAACAACCGCGCCATGCGCCTGCCCAAGTTGCCGGGGCCCTGCGGAACACGATCAAGATGGGCGGGCCAGACGCGGCTTTTCATGCCTTCGATATCGGGCGACACGGCAAGCGTCACCTTCCATCGCGGATCGACAACCCTGTTCAGCAGCCGGTGTGTCTGATGGCGGAACCACCACGCCGCGCCGACCATGCCGATATCGCGCCCCAGCCGTGTCTTGACGCGTCCTGCCCAAGGCTCCTTCAGCATCACGATCAACTGGCGTTGCATTATTCAGCCGCAATAATCCCGCAATATGCGTGAGTATATGGCCTTCAACTGCCGGATCTGGTCAAGGGGGACACGCTCATCGATTTGGTGCATCGTCCGCCCGACAAGGCCGAACTCGATAACCGGGCAGTGATCCTTGATGAACCTCGCGTCCGAGGTACCACCGCTCGTGGAAAGGCGCGGCGTCACGCCGGTTTCCGCTTTGACGGCGGCCGCAACGAGGTCTGACAGCCGCCCGGGCGGGGTCAGGAAACTTTCGCCCGATACCTTGACGTGCATTTTGCTCGTCACGCCGAATTCCGAGTCGATCCTGTCGATCTCGCTTTGAAGCCAACCGATCAGTGTCTCGCTGTCATGCGCGTCGTTGAAGCGGATGTTGACCGTCGCACGGCACTCTGCCGGGATCACGTTCGTTGTGGGATTTCCGGTGTCTATGTTGACGACGGCCAGCGTGGAAGGGTCGAAATGGTCGGTTCCCTCGTCCAGCTTGTGCGACGCCAGACGATCCACCAGCCGCGACATGGCGGGCAGGGGGTTCTTCGCGCGATGCGGATAGGCGGAATGGCCCTGTATGCCGGTGATCGTGATCCAGGCCGAGAGCGAGCCGCGCCGGCCGATCTTGATCATCTCGCCCATCCGGTCGGGGCATGTCGGCTCCCCCACGAGGCAGACATCCATATGTTCGCCATTGGCGGCCATCCAGTCCAGCAGTGCGGCGGTGCCGTCCACGGCATCGCCTTCCTCGTCGCCCGTGATGGCGAGGACAAGTGCGCAGTCCTCGGGCGGGGTTTGCGTCACAAGGTCGATCGCGGCGGCGACGAACGCGGCAACGCCGGATTTCATATCGGTCGCGCCGCGCCCCCATAGCGTACCATCCTCTATCCGGGCGTCGAAGGGCGGGTAGGTCCAGGCGGTTTCGTCACCGGCCGGCACAACGTCAGTATGACCGTTGAAGCCGAATGTCCTCGAAGCGCCTTTCTTGCCCCATCGGGCAAAGAGGTTTTCCACGCCGCCGCGGGGAACCTTGGTGCATGAAAATCCCGCAGCGACGAGCATGTCCTCGATCAGGTGGAGCGCGCCCCCCTCGTTCGGCGTAACCGAGGGGCAGCGGATCAGGTGTTCGGTCAGTTCCACGGGATCGACTGGGGCGGGTTGCATTGTCCCTCGTGTATTTTGGCCAGCGTACTGCGTGAAGGGATTATCCGGAAAGGTGCAGAAGCGCAAACCCTGCATGGCCGTGTGGGGCGCGCCGTGTTTTTTGTTAACAAATCATCCGTTTCCTGATATGCAGATAATAATAATAACCCGAGGCAGGGCAAAACAGCAGGGCCGAAAAGGCCGGCATCGAGCGGATATAAGGCTGTTCATCCAGAGGCTTGCGTGCATGTCGCAGGCTCACCGTTTTGTGTTGACCTCATGGTAACGAGGGACAGGGCGATGGTCACAGCCTCCAAGCTTCCTGTGGACAGTAACGCCTCGGCGACAGAAATGGCCGAGACCATTTTCGGCGACGGGGTGACGGTACTCAATGCCAGCTACTCCGGCGACGGTGCGGCGTCCGGCATCTTCAGTGACGGCGATACCATCGCGCCGGGGGCGACACCGGGTGACAGCGGCGTGATCCTGTCGACCGGACGTGCGGATGATTACACGAATTCGCCCGGCAACGGGCCACCCTGGGCGTGGTGGCTGAGCGATGATGCCAATCAACAGTCGGACACGTCGACCAACACCAATGGAGCTGACGGCAACCCGGCATTCGACGCCGCAGCGGGCGCGGCAACATTCGATGCGTCCTATCTGGACGTGGATTTCGTTCCCGACGGCGAGCTGATGACCATGAAGTTCATCTTCGCGTCGGAGGAATATCCCGAATATGCCACCGAGTCTTTCCAGGATTTCGTCGGCGTGTGGGTGAACGGCAGCCAGGTTCCAATCAGCGTTGGTGACGGGGATGTCGACCCGAACAACGTGAACGCCGGCAGTAATGCCAACCTGTTCCTCGATAATAGTGACAGCGCCTACAACACGGAAATGGACGGGCTGACGGTGACGATGACGTTGACCATGCCCGTTAATCCGAACGAAGTTAACTCGGTCCGCGTCGGGATTGCCGATGTTACCGACAGCGCATACGACTCCAACCTGCTGATCGCCTCCGGCAGCGTGCAGACGTCAATCGTTGCGATGGATGATACGGCAAACCTTCATCCGGATGGATCCAAAACGCTCGACCTGCTGGCCAACGACGTGAACGCGCCCGGAAGCGCCTCGCTTCTGATCACGCATCTCAACGGTCAGGCTGTCTCGGCCGGCGACAGTGTCACGCTCAACAGCGGTCAGCAGGTCACGCTGAATTCCGATGGCACGGTCACCGTCCTCGGGGACGGCGATACCGAGAGTTTCAATTTCACTTATGATGTCGAAAACGGGTCGGGCGATTCCGATGTCGGTTTCGTCACGGTTGATTCCGTGCCGTGTTTCGTCGCCGGCACGCTTATTGCGACCCCGAGCGGGGAAGTCCCCGTCGAGGACCTGTTACCGGGGGATCTTGTGCTGACCAAGGACGAAGGCGCACAGCCGCTTCGCTGGGTCGGGCGACGAACCGTGGCCGCCCAAGGTGATTTCGCGCCGATCCGGCTTGCCGCGGGGACCTTCGGGCCGCACCGTGATCTTGTGGTGTCACCCTTGCACAGGATCCTGATCCGAGACAGCCTTTCCGAGCTGCTCTTCGGCGAGCCCGAGGTGCTGGTCGCAGCGCGCGATCTGCTCAATGGAAATTCCGTGCAGCGTGTCGAAGGTGGCGACGTCGAGTACGTGCATATTCTACTCGATCGCCACCAAGTCGTATTCTCCGAAGGTCTCGAAACCGAGAGCTTCCTTCCCGGTCCTCAGGTCAAGAAAAGTTTCGAGGCCGACATCGTGCGCGAAATTTGCATGATTTTCCCGGAAATCGACCCGGAAACCGGCGCGGGCTACAGCCCGGCGGCGCGACGGATGCTCAAGCGGTACGAGGCACGGCTTCTCGTGTCAGGTCAGGACCGGGCAGCGTGACAGTGGGCTGGATTGGCATAGCCGACATCAATGGCGGGTGTTTCAATGCGGGTGGATTGGGCACCGCGCCTTCGGCAAGTCCCGTACCTGCCGACGAATTGTTGCCACGGGGTACGATCCTTCTGGAAACAGGCCCGGTCAGTCATGATCGCCCGCAAACGCTTCTGTCTTTTCATCGCGGTTTCCCATGGTCCGGCAGCTTCACTCTGAAGTCTTTGTCGAACGGCGGGTTCTTCGTGGCGGAGTCGCAGGGCAGCGATATCCGGCATGGCACATTGCGCGACGAAGGCGCTGGCCGGGGGGACGTGTTGCGCCTGACCTACACTTGGGACGCTCCGGCAAAGTGGGGCAGGCTGACGCTTGAGCGGCCTGATAGCGAATTCGCGGTATCGGTGGGCATCGCGCGTCCACATCCGATGCCGATGGCCGAGTTGCGCCGGGTCGTCGAGAACCCCTGTTGCCGCAGCGTTGGGCCCGATGTGGCGTTTTTCGCGGTATCCTCGCGGTTGGAGTCGGTCGGCCCGATGCCCGGGCTTGCCGCTGACGTACCGATAACGACCGCGTCGGGTCAGGTGCCCGTGGCAGACCTGAAGCGCGGGGATCTCGTGGCAACTGCCGATGACGCCCGTGTTCCCGTGTTGCAGGCTGTCAGTCGCGTGGTCCCGGCCAGGGGCAGTCTGCGGCCCGTCTTGCTGCGCGCGCCGTATTTCGGGTTGTGCCGGGATCTGGTGGTCGCCCCGCAGCAGCGCCTGCTCATTTCCGGAACACAGGTGGACTACATGTTCGGCCGCGAGACGGTTCTGGTACAGGCCAGACATCTGGTGAATGAAATTTTCGCGCGCTACGCGGAAGGCCCGCCCCTTGTACGCTATCACCAACTTCTTCTGCCTGGGCACGAGGCGCTGCAGACGGCCGGTGCGACGACCGAAAGCCTGTACATAGGGCGCCTGCGCCGCAAGCCGGACGAGTTGGCAGCAAGTGTTCTCGCAGGCTGTGATCGTTCGCGGCTGCCCGAACATGCCAAACCGGTACATCCCGTGCTGAAACCTTACGAGGCGGTCACGCTGGCGCTCAATCGCGCCGCGTGACGGAAAACCGCATCCGTTGACCCGCGCCCCGCGCCCTTGCGCCGAGGATCGTGTATCAGTCGAAAAACGGCGTCATCTGAGCGACGATCACCGCGTTTTCATCAAGGGCGCGCTGCATCATGGCGCGTTCTTCCGTGCTGATGTCGTGGCCCTCGGCCTCGCGCTCCTCCAGTGTACCGTAGCCTGACACGTCCAGCGGTGCCGTATCGGCCTGCTTGAGGATCGCCACGGTTTCCCGCACGGCCTCGTCTTCGGTCACACCCGAGGCGTAGACGACAAGCGCCGCGCCGGTCGCCTTGTCGGGCAGCCCGTCGCCGGTCTTGCGCCCGATTTCGACAAGCAAGGTATGGACCTGCTGGCGTGAGGTTCTTGCATTATCGCTCATGCGTGGCTCGTACCCGCCCGGTTGCGCGCCGTCAATCCGGGGCAGTGTACCCGTCTGGCGGACCGCAAGACGGGTTTGGACCGAGTCAGACCGCGGACCGGCGCTGCGGCGGGTAAAAGTTTCATCATTCGGACCTCTTTCGCGGTGTGGGGTTCAGCATGTGTTCAGCCCTGCTGTGCCAGGCATGCGCACACGGTTGCGCAATCAAGGAGCATGACATGATCAAGGCCTCGGAACTGCCTGTCGACACGACCGCCACGGCCCTCGATATGGCAAACGAGATGTTCGGCAACGGCATCGCCGTGCAATCGGCAAGCTACACCGGCGCGGGCTCGGCGTCGGGCACCTACACCGACGGCGACAGCGTCGCCCCGGGCGTGACCCCGGCGGACTCCGGCGTGATCCTCTCGACGGGCCGGGCCGAGGACATCACGAACGCCGGCGGCGATGCCAATGCCAGCTCGCACACCACCACGATGCACGGCACCGCGGGCGACGCCGACCTGAGCGCGCTTTCCGGGCAGACGACCCACGACGCCGCCGTCTTGGAGGCTCAGTTCGTCCCCGACGGCAGCACGCTGACGATGCAGGTGACGTTTTCGTCCGAGGAATACCTCGAATGGGTGGACTCGGGTTTCAACGACGCGGTCGGGATCTGGGTCAACGGCGAAAAGGCCGAACTCACCGTGGGCAGCGGCGATATCACGATCAACAATATCAACGACGGAGACAACGAGAACCTCTACGTCGACAACCCGGATGACGCCGAGTCCGCCAACACCGAGATGGACGGGTTCACCGTGACCCTCACGCTCAAGGCCCCGGTCTCGCCCGACGAGGTCAACGATATCAGGATCGCCATCGCGGACGGCGGCGACAGCGCCTATGACAGCAACTTGCTGATTGCCGGTGATTCGGTGCAGACGGCCCTTGTGGCCGGTGACGATTCCGTCGAGCTGTCGGGGTCGGCGCCGGAAACGCTCGACGTGCTGGCCAATGACGACAGCGCCCAGGGCGGCACGCTGACCATCACGCAGGTCAACGGTCAGCCGGTCGGGGTGGGGGACACCGTCACGCTGTCCGGCGGTGAAAAAGTGACCCTGACCGACAGCGGGCTCGAACTCGCGTCGGACGGGGAGCCTGGCGCGGGCATCTTTTCCTACACCGTCGCGGACAGTGCCGGGAACACGGATACCGCCTTCGTTAACGTGACGACCGTCGCGCCTTGCTTCACCGCCGGCACGATGATCGAAACGATCGAGGGCCAGCGGCCGGTCGAGGCTTTGGAGGTCGGCGACCTTGTCTTGACGAAGGATCACGGGCTTCAGCCGCTTCGCTGGATCGGCCGCACGGTACGCCGGGCTGCGGGGCGCGATGCCCCGGTCCTGCTGGAGGCCGGCGCGCTCGGGGACCACGCGGCGATCGAGGTCTCGCCAAATCACCGTTTGCTGCTCGCGTCGCCAAGGGCCGAGATGCTGTTCGACGCGCACGAGGTGCTTGTCAAGGCGCGCGAACTTGTCAATGACCGCACGATCCGTCGGCGGGAGGACGGGCGGATCGTGCAATATCTGCACTTGCTTTTCGATCGTCACGAGGTGCTTTGCGGGAACGGCCTGTGGAGCGAAAGCTACCATCCCGGGACAGAGACGATCCGCGGTTTCGACGCGCAAACCGAGGCGGAGTTGCGGCGGCTTTTCCCTGACCTGATCCTTGGGCGCGCGGCCGACTACTGGCCAGCCGCGCGCTTGTCCCTCAAGACCCATGAGGCCCGTTTGCTGATGCGGGCAACGCCGCTCAGTCGCGCAGCAACTCGTTGATGCCGGTCTTGGCGCGGGTCTGGGCGTCCACCCGCTTCACGATCACCGCGCAGTAGAGGTTCAGGTTGTTCTTCGTTGGCATGGAGCCGGACACCACGACCGAGTAGGGCGGCACCTCGCCCATGAAAACCTCGCCTGTCTCGCGGTCGACAATCTTGGTGGATTTTCCGATATACACCCCCATGCCAAGGACAGAGCCTTCGCGGATGATGCAGCCCTCGACGACCTCGGAGCGGGCGCCGATGAAGCAGTTGTCCTCGATGATCGTGGGATCGGCCTGGAGCGGCTCAAGCACGCCGCCGATGCCGACACCGCCCGACAGGTGAACGCCCTTGCCGATCTGCGCGCAGGACCCCACCGTGGCCCAGGTATCGACCATCGTGCCTTCGTCCACATACGCCCCGAGATTGACGAAGGACGGCATCACAACCACGCCGGGCGCGATATAGGCGGATTTGCGCACCACGCAGTTGGGCACGGCGCGGAACCCCGCCGCACGCCACTGGTCATCGTCCCAGCCCTTGAACTTGCTGTCGACCTTGTCCCACCAGCCGCCGTCCTGCGGGCCGCCCGCCTGCTTTTCCATGTCCTTGATGCGGAAGCCCAGCAGAACCGCTTTCTTGGCCCACTGGTTGACATGCCAGTCGCCGCTGGCGGACCGTTCGGCCACACGCAGCTTGCCGCTGTCGAGCGCCTCGAGCGTGTCCTCGATTGCTTCGCGCGTTTCACCGCCGGTTGTCGGCGTGATCCGGTCGCGGCCTTCCCACGCGGTTTCGATGGCTTTTTCAAGCTGGGCGTTCGACATGCAGGCTCTCCCTCGGATATCTGGTGATGCTGGCAATGGCCTATAAGACGGCTGCGCGCGTCGTGCAATGCGACCGCGTGGATACAATTCGCGGCATGGCGGGGCGGAACTTCGCGCTCGGGTGGCGGACGGTCAGCCATCCTCGGGCGTCAAGGGGTCCGGCGCGACATTACCGCCGCAGACGAGCACGGCCACCCGTTCGCCCGGCTCTGGCCGGTAGGCGCCGGACATGAGCGCGGCAAGCGCGGTCGCGCCCGCCGGTTCCACCAACTGGCGCAATTCCCGCCAAAGGGCTGCCTGTGCGTCGGTGATCGCGCTGTCCCGCACAAGGACGCTTTCGATGTCGTGTTCGCGGGCAAGCCCGAAACAGATGTCACCGATCTTTCTGGCCCCCAGGGCATTGGCGGCAACGCCGGAAACGCCCACATCCACCGGTGCCCCGGCGTCGAGCGCGGCATTCAGGGCGCAGGATGTTTCCGGCTCTACCGCCACCAGTTTGCGCCGGCCCTGCAACCATCCCATGGCCCCCGCGATCAGCCCGCCGCCACCCACGGCGATCAGCACCGTGTCGGCGGCGAGGCCCTGATCTTCCCATTCCGCCATGCAGGTGCCCTGACCGGCCACCGTCGCGGGGGCGTCATAGGCATGGATCTGCATCGCCCCGGTGGCATCCTGCCACTCGGCCGCGCGGGCGGCGGCCTCGGCATAGGCGCCGGGCACGACCATCAGCCTGGCGCCAAGCCGGCGGATGAGCCCGATCTTTGCCGGGCCGGCGAGTTCGGGAACGTAAATGCGCGCGCCATGCCCGAGACTGGCAGCCGCATGGGCAACGGCAGCGCCGTGGTTGCCGCCCGAGGCCGCGACAAGCCCCGCATCCGGGACCGTTTCCGAAAGCAGGGTGTTGAAAGCCCCGCGGGCCTTGAAGCTGCCGGTATGCTGAAGCTGTTCGAGCTTGAGGTCGACCGGGTATTCCAGCCCGAATCCTGTCGCCGCCAGCACCGGCGTTCGGCGTAGATGCGGTTCTATCCGGTTTGCGGCATCCGAAATTGCCTGTTCCCAGTCCATGCCGTTCCGCCCTCCGTTACTGGTCAAGCCGGGTTGAAAGTTATACGCCTTGACGTGGAGACCCAACAAGGAATTCCGCGATGGAAGACGACCGCCACAGCCAGTTCCGCGATGCCCATTCCGATCGCAGCAGCGCCGCGCAGGTGCCGGATACGCCGCAAACCCGTGCGCCCGCGTATCGTTTGGCCTTTGCCGATCCGGATTTCCTGTGCCGGGACGAATTGCGCCCGGTGCGGCTTCAGCTTGAATTGCTGAAACCCGAGATGATCCTGAACGAGCGCGGCATCGAGAGCACGGTCGTCTTGTTCGGCGGGGCGCGGATACCCGAACCGGCGAAACGGGAAAGCGCGCGCACCGGGACCTTGGCGGAACTGTCGCATTTCTACGACGAGGCGCGCGAGTTCGCGCGGCTGGTCACGATGAAGTCGATGGCGAGTTACGGGCGCGAATACGTGGTGGCCACCGGTGGCGGGCCCGGCGTGATGGAAGCGGGCAACCGGGGCGCGGCGGATGCCGGCGGTGCCTCCATCGGGCTGAACATCGTTCTGCCCCATGAGCAGGCGCCGAATGAGTACGTGACACCGGGGCTGTGTTTCAACTTCCATTATTTCGGCATCCGCAAGATGCATTTCCTGATGCGGGCCAAGGCCGTCTGTTGCTTCCCCGGGGGGTTCGGTACGCTTGACGAAATGTTCGAGGCGCTGACCCTCATTCAGACCGACCGGATGAACAAGGTGCCTTTCTTGCTTTTCGGAGAGGAATTCTGGCGCCGCATCATCAACTGGGACGCCCTGGCCGAAGCCGGCACGATCAGCCCCGAGGATCTGGAACTTTTCCGGTTCGTCGAGACGGCGCAGCAGGCCGTGGAACTCATGGAATCGTGGGAGACGCAGGACGACTAGCGCGCCGTTTCAGTCTCGTGGTCACGCGGCGTCAGCGTGTCACGCAGCAAGGCCAGCGGATGGACCTTCAGCGACAACCGGGTCGTGGCATAATCCGCGACGACGTCTTCGCCCGCGGTCATGGCGGGCAGGTGGGCGTCGGGCTCGTGTATCGCTTCGCCGTCGAGATCCCCGGCGAAAAGCGGAAGCGGTTCGGTGCCTGCAAGCGCCTTGGCCTGCCACAGGGCCTCGCGCCGCGAAAGCCCTAGCGCGGCGCAGGCGTCAGCCTCGGCAAGTCGCGTTATCCTGGCCGGTGAAAGCCCCGCGCGCCGCCAGAGGTCGGCCACTTCGGCGTACCCGTTGCCCCGCGCCGCGCAGAGCCATGTGGCATCTTCTTCGCACAGCCCGCGAACCTGCCGAAACCCCAGACGCAGGGCCAGCCCGCCTTCTCCGTCGGGTTCCATCACGTTGTCCCAGTAACTGGACTGTATGCAGACAGGGCGTACGGTCACGCCGTGATCCCGCGCATCACGCACGATCTGCGCCGGGGCGTAAAAGCCCATCGGCTGGGAATTGAGCAGCGCGCACGCGAAAATTCCCGGGTGGTGGCATTTCAGCCAGCCTGAGGCGTAGACGAGCAACGCGAAGCTCGCGGCATGGCTTTCGGGAAAACCGTACGCGCCGAACCCCTCGATCTGGGAAAAGCAACGTTCGGCGAAATCCTTGTCATAGCCGTTCCTTGCCATGCCCTTGAGGAAGCGTTCCCGGAACTCGGAAATGTTGCCGCGTTTGTTGAACGTGGCAAGGGCCCGGCGCAGACGGTCGGCTTCTGCCGGGGAAAAGCCTGCCCCGGTGATCGCGATCTGCATCGCCTGTTCCTGGAAAAGTGGCACGCCGAGGGTCTTGGCCAGCACCTTGCCCAGCTCGTCCGAGGGAAAACGCACGGATTCCTCGCCGTTCCGGCGGCGGATATAGGGGTGAACCATGTCCCCTTGGATCGGGCCGGGGCGGATGATCGCCACTTCGATCACGAGGTCGTAGAAGCAGCGTGGGCGCATGCGCGGCAGGAAATTCATTTGTGCGCGGGATTCCACCTGGAAGACGCCGATGCTGTCTGCGCGGCACAGCATGTTGTAGACGGCGTCATCCTCGGGCGGCAACGTGGCCAGCGTGTAGGCGGGCCCGTGGTGGTGCGCGATGAGGTCGAATGCCTTGCGGATACAGGTGAGCATGCCGAGGGACAGCACGTCCACCTTGAGAATTCCCAGGGCGTCGATGTCGTCCTTGTCCCAGCAGATAACCGTCCGACCTTCCATTGCCGCATTCTCGACGGGCACCAGCTCGTCCAGCCGTCCTTCGGCCATCACGAAGCCGCCCACATGTTGCGACAGGTGGCGTGGAAATCCGTCGATCTCGCGAACCATCTGCATGGTCTGGCGCAGTTGCCGGTCATCCGGGTCCAGCCCGATTTCGAGCAGGCGCTGCCGTTCGAGCGTGCCAGCGGCGAAAAATCCCCAGAGTTGCGAGGACAGCGCCGATATGGCGTCTTCGCTCAGGCCCATGGCGCGGCCGACTTCGCAGATCGCGCGTTTGCCCCGGTAATGGATCACCGTGGCGCAAAGCCCGGCCCGATGGCGGCCATAGCGTTCATAGATGTGCTGGATCACTTCCTCGCGGCGCTCATGCTCGAAATCCACGTCGATATCCGGTGGCTCGTCGCGGGCTTCGGAAACGAAACGCTCGAACACCATTGTGCCGGTCTCGGGGCTTACAGAGGTCACGCCAAGACAGTAGCAGACCACCGAATTGGCCGCCGAGCCGCGCCCTTGGCAGAGGATGCCGCGGGACCGGGCAAAGGTGACGACATCATGCACGGTCAGGAAGTAGGGCGCATAGTTCAAGCGCGTGATAAGCGAAAGCTCGTGGGAAAGAAGATTGCGCACTTTCTCCGGGGCGCCCTGTGGATAGCGCCAGGCCAGCCCTTCCTCGGCCAGACGTTGCAGCCTGCAATCCGGGGGCTCGCCGTGCGAGACCTCGGCGGGGTATTCATGGCGAAGCTCGTCCAGTGAAAACGTCAATGATCGGGCCAGTTCGCGCGCGCGATGAACGGCGCCTTCGTGATCCTTGAAAATACGACGCATATCGCCTTCGCTTCGCAGTCGCCGTTCACCATTGGCCAAAGCCCCTCGCCCCAGATCCGCGACCCGGCACCCGCGGCGAATAGCGCAAAGCACATCGGCCAGCTTTCGGCGGGACGCTCGATGCATGAGCGGTTCTGCCGACGCGATCTTGGGCAGGCCGAGGGTCGCGGCCAGCTCGTGCAGCCTGTCGAAATGCACCGGGTCCTGCCCGTCGTAACGGGGCGCCATGAGCAGGTGAACGTTCGTGTCAAGCCGACGAAGCAGTTCTTGCGCTCTTGGCAGCCAATCATCCATGCGCCGTTTCGGCGGGTGCAGCAAAATGGCAAGGTCGAGGGTGCTGGCCGGCAGGTCGTCCATCGTCAGGTGACATTCCCCCTTGGGCGCAAGCTGGCGGCCGATGCTGAGAACCCGGCACAGTTGCCCCCAGCCATCGCGGTTGTACGGCAGGACGGTGAGCGTGATGCCTTCTTCAAGACAGAGACAGGCGGCGGGAATGAGCCGGGGGATGTTTGCCCAGTCAGGCCTGGAAACGGTCGGGGACGGGGGGCCGACAAGGCCATCCCGTGCCTCGAGTGCCTGCCGCTCGGCGACCTGCCGCGCAATTTCACGCGCGGCCGTATGGGCACGCACGATTCCGGCAACGGAATTCTGATCGGCGATGGCGATGGCTGACACTCCGAGCGCGGCGGCCGTGTGCACGTATTCCTCCGGGTGGGATGCACCGGTGAGGAAGGTGAAGTTCGATGTGATCGACAGCTCGGCAAACATGGCGAGTCGTGATTATATTCATGTTTTGTTCTTTTTTCGAGTCAGGAAGACGACCCAAGTGTCACGGGTGGCCCGTTGCAGGCTCGAAAAGGCGGACCGCGATCAGCCTGACGTGGTGAGCATGCGATCAGGGACGTTTTGCAGGTTCGCACCGGCCACCGCGAAAACAGCGAAGGACCGTTTCGAGCATTTCCGCATCGGGGCGCGGAAAATCGAACCCGCCACAAGGCCCCAGCGTCAGAAAGAAGTCGCCCGAGTCATTCTCGACAAAGGCGAGATAGTCGATGCCGGAAACGGCGCCGCCACACCACGGCCCGAAACACTGAACCTTCAGCGTTATCTGCCGATCGAAATCCGTTTCGAAGCCGGCCTTCGAAAGCGATTTCCCCTTGAGCACCGCCGGAACCAGCGTCTCGGCCGGTGCCCCCTGCCAGGAACGCAAGTTCCTTTCGGGAAGCAGGCTTTCGTCGAAACCGAGTTTCCCATGGACAACCAGATACGTTTCCGGTGCCGCGTCGGCCCGGTGGAAGCTGCGTGCCACATCGGGCCGCAGGCAACTCAGTGCAACGGCCGGGCCAGCCATGAAAATGAGAGCGATGCAGAACCAAAGGTGCCTCATAGCCGCTCCCGGAATTCGGCGAGAACCTGTTCGTAGACCGCGCGCTTGAAAGGGACGATATGGGCCACCAGCCGGTCGGGGGGCAACCAGCACCATTCCGAAAATTCGGGATGCTCGGTCCGGATGTCGATATCCGCGTCCGTGCCGTGAAATCGCAGCAGGAACCATTTCTGCGCTTGTCCCTTGAAACGGCCTTTCCAGATACGCGGCACGATATCGTGCGGCAGGTCGTAGGATACCCATTCCGCCGTTTCGGCTTCGACCGTGACCAGTTCGGCAGGTACGCCGATTTCTTCGCGCAGTTCGCGCAGCGCGGCATCGCGCGGGTTTTCACCGGGGTCAACGCCACCTTGTGGCATCTGCCACGCAGGCCCCGCGTTGTCGATCCGTTGCCCGACGAAAACATGCCCGTTTTCGTTGGCGAGCATCACGCCGACACAGGGACGATATGGAAGTCGGGCAATTTCTTCGGGTTTCATGGGCACCTCACGTCATGGGTGTTGATGCGGTCTCCGAAAGCCGAGGTCAAGCGCCTGTTACTTGCCGCGCGCGAGCCAATCCTCGAAGCGCCGCTGACGCATCTCGCGTGTATGGCTGTACCAAGGGCTGTCGCTGACCAGCTGCCTCGCGCCGTGTTGCGGCGCGTTCGGCAGGTGATCCCGCATCGGGATACCGGTGCCGGGGTTCAGGCCCACCCGTGCCATGGCGCTTTTCCGGGCCGGGCCGTAGGGGATGCGCTCGGCCAATCGTGCCATTGTTTCGGGCCGTGAGGCAAAACGCAGGAACCGGCGCGCGTCCTCCGGGCGGTCCGTGCCCGACGGGACGGACCAGACATCGGTTCCGATCAGGCGACCGTCCCATATCACGCTGATCGGTGCGTCATGTTCCTGCGCGACCGCGAAGAAACGGCCGTTATAGCCGCTGGCCATCACGGCCCGGCCCTCGGAGAGCAGGGCCGGCGGCGCCCCGGCATCCTGCCACCAGATTATATGCCCGCGCAACTCTTCCAGCTGCCGGAATGCCAATCTGAGCCCGCGATCGGTGCTGAGCAGGTCGTAGACCTGTGCGGGTGGCACGCCCTCGGCCATGAGCGCCCATTCGAGGATACCATCCGGGGATTTCGCGATGGCGCGCTTGCCGGGAAAGCGCTCCACATCGAAAAAATCCTCGACTGAGCTTGGCTTTACACCCGGAAAGGCGCGGTCGTCATAGGCGATGACGGTGGCAAACACGTTCTGAGGTATCGCGCAGCGGCGAAGGCGGGTGGGATGGAAATCGGCATCAATGCCACGACGGTCTGCCTCGATGATCCGGGCGGCATTCAATTCCTGAAGCCGCCCGGTTTCACACCCCGATATGGCCACGGGCTCCAGCATGTCTATCACGTCCCAGCTCTCTGCCGCGGCCCGCGCATCAAGCGCCCCGAGGCTCCCGTTGTAGGTCACGACCTCGACCGGGATGCCCGTGGCGTCGGTGAATGGCGCGAATATGGCCTCCTGTTGCGCGTCGGCATAGGCGCCGCCCCAGGTGACGACGGTCAGCGGATCCTGCGCCATCGCCGCCGTGCCAGATGTCAGTAGCAGGAAAAGCTGCGCCCAAAGGCCCGGCACCTTGCGACCGTTTTTCTCAAAGAACCGCATTTTCCTCCCGCCTGAGCGCATTGGAGACATCGAGGTACGCTTCGATCACGGCCGCTTCAGAGACGACACCGATCAATCGGCCGCTCCGGCTGTGCACCACGGGGATGGCGTCCCCGACGAAGCCGGGCAGTGCCTGCATGGCCTGCATGACGGTCGTTTCCTCGTCGAATTGCAACGCCGGGCGGCGCAGCACATTGTTCCACTCGTCGCCTTCGGCCGATTCCTGCAGCGTTCCGAGGAAAGCACCCTCTGGCGAGGTGATATAGGCCTCGCTCCAGTCTGACCGGGCAAGTGCCCGCCGCAGGCGGCCTATATCGTCATCCGTACTGCCCGTGATCATGTCGGCCGTGCAGTAGTCACGCACCCGGATGGCCGCCAGCCGGGCCTGATCGCGCCCCGCCGACAGGTCGGCCCCGCGTCGCGCGAGTTGCACGTCGAACAGCGAGCGCCCGAAGAACCGGTGCGCGACAAGGTTCGAGAAGACGACGGCGACCATGGCGGCAATGGTGATGTCGTAGTTGCGCGTCAACTCGAAGACGATCAGGATCGTGGTGAGCGGCGCGCCGATCACCGGGCTTGTGAGGGCCATCATCCCGCAGATCGCGTAGACGGCCACGCCCGAGGTGGCTGCAAACCCGGATGCATCGAGCGCCGTCCAGAAGAGCGCGCCGAAAAGGATTCCGATCAGCAGCGCGGGGCTGAATACGCCGCCGACGAAGCCGAAACCGATGCAAAGCGCAGTCAGGAACAGCTTGGTTGCCACCAGAACGGCCAGCTCCCCGGCGCCGAAGGCGTGTTCGATGGTCGCGAAGCGCAGGGCTTCCGTGCCTATGCCAAGGACATCCGGCAGCCAGAGCGCCGTGGCCCCCACGGCCAAGCCCGCCGCGGCGGGTCGCAGAAGGGCGGGAATGCGCGACCGGGCGGCGTGGCCGGCCATCCACAGTATCAGCCGCATGAACAGGATCGCAAGCGCCGCCGACAACAGCCCGAGCAGGGCGAAAAAAGCGAATTCGTACCCGTTTTGCACCCCGTCGAACTGCAGAAGGAACAGCGGGGGACGCTGGAATATCACGTTCGCGAAGACATAGCCCGTTGCCGCTGCCACGGTCGTGGGGGCGAAGGACTGGGTCGAATAATGTCGCAGGACAACCTCGTGCGCGAAAACGAGGCCTGCAATCGGCGCGTTGAAGGCGGTCGAGATTGCCGCGGCCACCCCGCAGGCCACGGCGATCGCGGAAAGGTTCGGCACGGCAAGCCGAAGGCGGCGCACCAGCCCGCCCAGCATCGCGCCAAGATACACCATCGGGCCGTATTGCCCTACCGAGGCGCCGAACCCCAACGAGATCAGTGCCGCCGCCGTCGAGGCCATCCCGTCGCGAAAGCCTGGCATCGGGCGTTCGAACTGCACCGCGCGGATCACGTCCGGAGGTCCGAGGGGGCGCCCCTGCGTAGACAGGTATCTCATGACGAGCGCCACCAGAAGCCCGCCAAACGTGGGCACGCAGACAGTGGCCACAGGCACAAGCAGCCCCTGCTGTTCGTACTGGACCCTTGCGCGCGGCGCGATCAGCAATTCACCGTTCAGCCACGTCACGGCATCGGTGAGCGCGATGGCGGCGAGCGAGGCTAATGTGCCCACGCCGACTGCGCATAGCGTCAGCACCGTGGCACGGTAAGCGGGGTGCCCGGGTGCCATTTCACCCTCCGTCGGGCGATGTCGCCCCGTCATGCCCGGAACCGGGCGAGAGCCGGGGGCATCGGCATGCATTCATGCAAGGGTCGCGTTCGCATCGGTCACTTCGCTGGCCGTTATCACGACAGAGTGTCGCGCCAGGGCGTATCGGTCAACCGTGGCGGGCCCGGTTCGCGAACGCGGTGCGCAGGCGGCTTAGCCTAACCCGGCGCCGACCATGCCCATGATGTCGTACGTGCGCTGCAGGACGGGCCGGGCAATTGCCCGGGCCCGTTCCGCGCCGCGCGACAGGGTGCGGTCGATCTCGCCCACGTCCTGCATCAGCCGTGACATCTCGGACGAGATCGGGGCAATCTTGTCCACCGCCAGATCGGCAAGCGCCGGCTTGAACTCGGAAAACGGTTTTCCGCCCATTTCTTCCATCACTTGCGCGACGGTCCGATCCGCGAGCGCAGCATATATATTGACGAGGTTGCGCGCCTCGGGCCGCTCTTCGAGAGCCTTCGGACTTTCGGGCAGCGGCTCGGGGTCGGTCTTGGCCTTGCGGATCTTCTTGGCGATGGTGTCGGCGTCGTCCGTCAGGTTGATGCGGGACATATCCGACGGATCGGATTTCGACATCTTCTTCGACCCATCGCGCAGGCTCATCACCCGTGTTGCCGCGCCCTCGATGACCGGTTCGGTGACCGGAAAGAAGTCCACCCCGTAATCGTGATTGAACTTGCGGGCAATTTCCTGGGTCAACTCCAGATGCTGTTTCTGGTCCTCGCCCACGGGGACGTGCGTGGCATGGTAGACAAGGATGTCAGCCGCCATCAGGGCCGGATACCCGAACAGCCCGAGGCTCGCCTCTTCGGCGTTCTTGCCCGCCTTGTCCTTGAACTGCGTCATTCGCTTCATCCAGCCCATGCGTGCCACGCAGTTGAAAACCCACGCCATCTGCGTGTGCTCGGCGACCTGTGACTGGTTGAAAAGGATGGATTTTTCCGGGTCCAGCCCGGAAGCGATGAAACCCGCCGCCAGTTCCCGGGTCGCGTGACGCAATTCCTCGGGGTTCTGCCAGACCGTGATGGCGTGCAGGTCCACCATGCAGTAGATCGACTGGACGCCGGCATTCTGGGTATCGGCAAAACGCTTGAGCGCGCCCAGATAGTTGCCCAGGTGAAGGTTTCCGGACGGCTGGATGCCGGAAAACACACGCGGCGTGAAGGCCGCAGCATGGTCGCCGGAGGACGCTGCCGCGCCGTCGGCACGAGCGGAGGAAGCCGCCTCGGTCATGGGATGACTCCGTCTGGATCTATCGGTCCGTCTCGCTTACCCATGGGCATGAGTGGCGTCAAGGAGAGCAGGCATGGCAAGCCCCGAAACAGAAAGCCCGGTAAATCCGCTGCCCCCGGTGGTCGCGGCGCTTTTCATCGTGATCATCGGGGTCGAGGCGGCGTTCACCCTTGGCGCGCGGGGTATCATCGGTGGCCCCGAAGCGGTGGGATGGCGCAATGCCGCGATCCAGAGCTACGCGGTCAACAGCGACATCATTGGCTGGATGTTCCAGAACGGGGTTTTCCCGGGTGAGCACATGGTACGGTTCGTCAGCTACGCCTTCGTGCACGGGACCTTTACCCATGCGCTTTTTGCCGGCGTGCTTCTGCTGGCGCTCGGCAAGTTCGTGGGCGAGGTGTTCAGCCAGGCGGCGGTTCTGGCGCTTTTCCTGCTTTCCGGCGTGGCCGGCGCGGTTGTCTTCGGTCTCGTGGGGCCTGCGCAGCCTTGGCTGATCGGCGCCTTTCCCGGCGTTTACGGGTTGATCGGCGGGTTCACCTACCTGATGTGGCTGAAACTCGGCCAGATGGGGGCGCAGCAATACCGGGCCTTCACCCTGATCGGGGTCCTGCTGCTGATCCAGTTGATTTTCGGCGTGCTTTTCGGCGGCAACAGCACATGGATCGCGGATATCAGCGGGTTTGCATTCGGGTTCTTGATGTCTTTCTTCCTGGCGCCCGGCGGGTGGGCAAGGTTGCGTGCGCGCATCCGGCATAAATGATCGGCGCGGCGTCAGATCAGCCCCGGCGCAGGTTGCGGCGGAACTCCTGCAACTTGAAAGCGCCGATCAGGTGGCCAATGCCGAAATAGGTCGCGGCGCCGGCCGACACGAGCCCCAGAAGCGCCATCCAGCGCCAGCCCGGAACGGCGAACAAGGGTCCGAACGCCGCCCAGAGGCTCCAGATCACGCCGCCCATGATGGCGGATGCCACCACGATGCGCCACAGGCGGCGGCGAAACCTGTCATCGAAGCTGGCGATGTCGCCGAAACGGCCAGCGCCCCGCATCAAGAGCAACGCCATGACCCAGCCGGCCGCGCTCGTCGCGATGGCGGCCGCGATCCAGCCGATGTAGAACGAAAGCCCAACGGCCAGTACCGCGTTCACGACCATTGCCCACAAGGCGTAGCGCAAGGGGCTCTTGGTGTCCTCGCGGGCAAAGAAGAGGGGCTGAAGGACTTTCTGCAGAACAAACGCCGGCAGGCCGAGGCCGTAGATGCCAACCGCCAACGCGGTCGCCGCGGTGTCATCCGTTGTGAAGGCGCCGCGTTCGAACAGGATCGAAACGAGCGGTAGCGGAATGACCAGCAGCGCGACCGCGCAAGGTATTGTCAATGCGAGAGAAATTTCGCCGGCCCGTGAATAGGCGTGCCGTGCGCCGGAATCGTCCCCCGCTTTCAGTCGTCGGGACAGGTCGGGCAGAAGAACGATGCCGACCGCGATCCCGACCACGCCGAGCGGAAGCTGGTAGAGCCGATCGGCAGCGTAGAGCCAGCTGACCGCCTTGTCGTAATTCGACGCCACCAGCTGGCCCACCAGCAGATTGACCTGGACCACGCCCCCGGCAAGCGCGGCTGGCAACGCGACCCGTACGAGGCGGGCCATTTCGGGCGTCCAGCGCGGACGGACAGGGCGGATGCGCAAACCGGCGCGGTCCGCCGCGTGCCAGACAAGGACGAGCTGGGCGATGCCGGCTACCGGGATCGTCCAGACAAGCGCCTGTGCGACAGCGCCGCCGGTGACCCAGGCCAGGCTCATCGCGCCGATCAGCAGGATGTTCAGCAGCACGGGCGCGGCGGCGGCGGCGGCGAAACGCCCGGCGGCATTGAGCACGCCCGAAAACAGCGCGGCAAGCGATATGAACAGGATGTAGGGAAAGACGATGCGGCCGAAATCCACCGTGACGGCAAAGCGGGCGTCCCCGGCGAAACCTTCGGCCGTGGCCCAGACGAGCGCGGGCATGAAGACCATTGCCAGCCCGGTCAGCACCAGCAGGACAAGGCCCAGACCGGACAGGGCGAGGCTGGCGAAACCTTCGGGATCTTCCCCTGATTCCAATCGCTTGGAGAACATCGGAACGAAGGCGGAGTTGAACGCGCCCTCGGCGAAGAAGCGCCGGAACATGTTGGGCAGGCGGAAGGCGGCGACGAAGGCGTCCATCAGTACGCCGGGGCCGAGGAAGGAGGCGATGAAAACGTCCCGCACGAAGCCCAGCAAGCGGCTCATCAGGGTCCACCCGCCGACGGTCAGCACACCGGAGAGCAGGCGGATGGGTTTCATGGGCGGGCCTTTGACTGGGGCATTTCGCCAGAGCAGTAGCGGATCGCGCGGCACGTGGGAAGGGCGGGGGCGCGAATCGGGGTTAACGCGCGGAGAGGCGGGCGAAAGCGTGCGTCGGTATCGCGGCCCTGTCGCGTCGGCATCGCGTCGGCGCGGCGACAGGGCACTGGCGGGGTTGCCGCGGCGTGCGCCGTGGCAGGATAATGGAAAGTCCAGCGGACCCGTCGCCCGGGCCTGTCACGCGTTCCAGCGCACCTTGCCGTGACCGCCGAGGTCATAGCCGCCCGTCATCTCGGCACGCTTGGCGAAGGCCGGGGCGCGGCAGAAACGCTCGAGGGCCTGAAGCGGCGGATCGAACCACGCGGCGCGATCCACCAGCAGGTCGAAGCGTTCGTTGACGAGCGGCAGGAAATCCAGCCCGAAATCGCGCGCCACGCATTCCAGCCCGAAGGCCGCGTCGGCGGTGCCGCGGGCCACGCTTTGGACCGCGTCCGTTTCGGTGCGGGCCACGTCGCCGAAAGTGATGTCGCCGGCGGACACCCCGTGCCGGGCCAGCAAGTGGTGAAAAAGCGTTTCGGTGCCCGATTCCGGTTGGCGCGGCGTGACGCGATGGCCGGCAAGATCCGCGATGCCCTTGATGGTGCCGTTGCCTGTGCGGACGACGATGCCCCGGCGCCGCGTCGCGAAGGATATGAGCGCGGCGTTCCGGTCGCCGCAGCTTTCCGCGACGACGGGCAGGTTCCAGTCGCCGCTGGCGGCGTCGTGCACGTGAAGGCCCGTCGCGACCCCTTCGCCCGCGCGAAACCGCGCGAGACCGTCATGGGAGCCGTCGAAGAACGTGGCCAGCCCGCAGCGGGATTCCCGGATCGCCCAGTCGAGCAGGGGGTCATGGCTGCCCAGCAGGATGGCCGGCGGGCGCGGGCCGATGTCGGGCGTCCCGCCGGTGCTGGCGCCGGCGATCCATGCGCGCACCTCGGCGGCGGGGAACAGCAGCTTGCCCGTGGCGCGCGAACAGGGGACGCTGCCCGTGGCGGCGAGGTCATAGACCTTGCGTTCCTTGATGCGCAGAAGCTCGGCCAGCTCGCGCACTGTCAGGAATTCGGGGTCCGCCCCGGTCCGCGCTCGTGTCATTCATCCCTGCCGGTCGCCGATGCAGGGCGGCCCGTCGCCGCCCCGCGTGATGCGGCAAGGGATAGCTTATTCGGGCGCGTTGGGGAAGAACAGTTGCTGCCCGTCCACCATGTAGGCGCCGATCGCGTCCTGCCCGGCATCGGAAAGAAGCCAGTCGGCGAAGGTCTGCGCGGCCTCGATATTGACCGAGGGGCAGGCATCGGGGTTCACCGGGATCACGCCGTACTGGTTGAACAGGTCCTCGTCGCCCTCGACATGGATCTCGTAATCCTGCTTGTTGGCGAAGCTGATCCACGTGGCGCGGTCGGTCATGACGTAGGCGCCCATGCCGATGCCCGTGTTGAGCGTCGCACCCATCCCCGAGCCGGTTTCGCGGTACCAGTCGCCGGAGGCCGCGGCCGGGTCGGCGTCGGTATCGGCCCAGAGCGACATCTCCTTCTTGTGGGTGCCCGAGTCATCGCCGCGCGAGGCGAAGCCCGCCTTGGCCGAGGCGATCCTGGAAAGCGCGTCCTGGGCGTCGGTCATGCCGGTGACACCGGCCGGGTCGTCGGCGGGCCCGACGATCACGAAGTCGTTGTACATCAGGTCGGTGCGCGACACGCCCATGCCGTCGGCCACGAACTTTTCCTCGGCCGGCTTGGCGTGGACCAGCAGCACGTCGCCGTCGCAGTTGCGCGCGTTCCTGATGGCCTGCCCGGTGCCCACCGCGACGACGTTGACGTCGATTCCGGTTTCTTCCTCGAACATGGGCAGAAGGTGGTCGTAGAGGCCTGAATTGGCCGTCGAGGTGGTGGATTGCACGATGATGGCGCCGCTGCCCAGCGCGAGCGCACCAAGGGGCGCGAGCATCAGGGCGAGGGCCGTACCGCCAAGAAGTCTTCTGTCGAGCATGGAATGTTCCTTCTTGCGGGAGTGGATCAGACAACGGGATCGCCGTCGAGGTAGCGCCGCGCCGGGTGGCTTGCCGGCGCGTCGAAGAAGCGGGTCGCGGCCGAATGCTCGGCCACCTTGCCGCCTGCGATGAACACGATGTCGTCGGCCATGCGGCGGGCCTGCCCGACATCATGCGTGACCCAGATCAGGCGCACCCCGCGCGCCAGCGCGTCGGCGGCGATGCGTTCGATCATCAGCACCGAGGCCGGGTCGAGGCTGGCCGTGGGTTCGTCGAGCAGCAGCACCTCCGGGTCGAGCGCCAGCGCGCGGGCCAGCGCGAGCCGCTGCTGTTCGCCGCCGGACAGCAGCCGCGCGGGCTGCCGCGCCTTGTCGGCCAGCCCCACGTGATCGAGAAGGGCGTCACGCGGCGCGCGGCTGAGGCCCCGCGCCCTGAAGGCGAAATCGAGGTTCGCCGCGACCGAGCGCCGCAGCAGCACGGGCTTCTGGAAGACCAGCGCCTGCCGCCGGGTGGCGGCGGCGGGGGGCGTGCCGTTCCAGTCGATGCTGCCGGCATCCGGCGGGATCAGCCCGTGGACGAGGCGCAGTATCAGGCTCTTGCCCGCGCCGTTTGCGCCCATGATCATGGTGCAGCCCGTCGGCCCGAGGTCGAGGTCGAGCCCGTCGAGCACGGGCGCATCGCCGAATCCCAGCGAGAGCCCGCGCAGCTTCAACGGCAAAAGCGGCGGCGCCGTGCGGGCCGGCGCGGCGCCGGCGAGGGTGAGGCTGGCGTCAGGCATAGGCCTGCCTCGCGGCGGTCATGCGCAGGCTCTGGACCGCGGCGTTGACGCCAAGCGCGATGACCATCAGCACGAGCCCGAGCGCCAGCGCGAGCGCGAGGTCGCCCTTGGACGTTTCAAGCGCGATCGCGGTGGTCATGACCCTTGTCAGGTGGTCGATATTGCCGCCGACGATGATCACGGCGCCCACCTCGGCCACGGCGCGCCCGAACCCGGCCAGCGCGACCGTCAGCAGGGCATAGCGCGCGTCCCACAGCAGCGCCTGCACCGTCTGCCGGCGCGACAGGCAGAGCGAGCGGAACTGCTCGGCATACTCGGTATGCAGATCCTCCAGCACTTGCCGGGACAGGGCGGCGACGATGGGCGCGATCAGGATGGTCTGCGCGATGATCATGGCCGTCGGGGTATAGAGCAGCCCGAGAAAGCCCAGCGGCCCGGCACGCGACAGGTGCAGGTAGACCAGCAGCCCCACCACCACCGGCGGCAGGCCCATCAGCGCGTTCATCAGCACCAGCAGCGCGCCGCGGCCGCGAAAGCGGCTGATGGCCACCAGCGCGCCCAGCGGCAGGCCGATCACGCAGGCGATCACCGTGGCGCTGAGGCTGACCCGCAGGGACAGGGCCACGATTTCCAGCAGGTCCGCATCGCCCGTCATGACCAGCGACAGGGCCAGCGCCAGAGCATCACCAAAATCGTGCATAATTTACAGTAGTCCCCGATTATGCTGCCATATGCAGCTTAATCGGGAAATCGGGGCGCGATCAACAGCATAATCCGGGCGAAATACGACGGTTTGTGACGGTTCCGGCGACATGCGCGGGCCTGATGCCCGGGAGCACCGTGATTTTCTTTGCGCACGACTGCATGGTTTACGGGAATATGCGGGCGGGCCTAGCCGGCGGCAGGGTCCGTCCCGGTGTCGGCCAGCAACTGGCGCAGGCCGGTGCGGTAGTCGGGATAGGCCAGGCGCACGCCGAGGTCGCGCTTGATGCGCGTGTTGTCCACCCGTTTCGATTCGGCATAGAAGCTGCGGGCCATCGGGCTCATCTCCGCGTCGTCGAAGGCCACCTCGGGGGGCAACGGCAGGCCGAGCAGCTGTGCGGCGTAGCCGATCACGTCCTGCGGCGGCGCCGGGTCGTCATCGCAGACATTGTAGGCCGTGCCCGGGTCGGGCCGGGAGATGGACGCGTCGAGCACCTGCGCGATGTCGTCCACGTGGATGCGGCTGAACACCTGCCCGGGCTTGACGATGCGGCGGGCCGTGCCCTTGCGCACCTTCTCGAACGGGCCGCGGCCGGGGCCGTAGATGCCGGCGAGGCGGAAGACATGCAGCGGCAGCTTCGCGATTGCCTGCCATTCGGCCTCGGCCTGCACGCGCAGGCGGCCGCGTTTGGTGCTGGGGGTGAGCGGGGCGGTTTCATCCACCCATGCCCCCCGATGGTCGCCGTAGACACCCGTGGTCGACAAGTAGCCCGCCCAGTCGAGCCGGGGGGCGAGCGCCGCGATATCGGCCCGGTGGCGCGCAAGCACCGGGTCGCCGTCCTCGTCCGGGCCGGCGGACACCAGAAGATGCGTGGCGGTGGCGAACGCGTCGGACAGGTCGCCGTCGGGCCACAGAACGGGGATGATGCCCTCGGCCCGCAGGGTGTCGGCCTTTTCCGCGCTGCGTGTCGTGCCGTAGATCGTCCAGCCGCGCGGCAACAGGCGCCGGGCCAGCGCGCGGGCCGAATAGCCGTGTCCGAAGGAAAGGAGTGTCTTGGTCATGCCCCGATACATGGCGCGCGGAGGCCGGATTGGCAACCGCCCGCCGGTCCCGGCGCGTGGGGCTGGTATCCTGGCGGTTTCGGTGTCAGACTGCGCGCGGACATCCCCCGGAGCCGCCATGACCAGAGTCCCGCGCCGTACAGTCCTTGCCCTGATGGGGGCCGCCGCGCTGAGCGGCTGCGGCGGGCGCCGCGAACGTGCCGTTTCGACCCGCGGGGCGGGCGGGGAGCCGCCGCTTTATCCCAACGAGACGCCGGCGTTGCGGCGGCTGATCAACACCTATGCCGATCGGTACCGCGTGCCGCGCGCGCTGGTGCACCGGCTGGCGGTCCGCGAGAGCACGCACCGTCCGTCGGCGCGCAACGGGCCGTATTACGGGCTCTTGCAGATACACCCCACCACGGCGCGCACGATGGGCTTCCGCGGCCCGCCCGCGCGCCTGCTGGATGCCGAGACCAACCTGAAATATGCCGTCAAGTACCTGCGCGGCGCCTACATGGTGGCGGGCGGCGACCCGGACGACGCGATCGGGTGGTACGCGCGGGGGTATTACTACGAGGCCAAGCGGCAGGGGCTGCTGGTGGAAACGGGGCTGCGGCCGGGATGAGCCCCGCCCGCCCTGTGCCCGTTTTCGCCGCGCGGCCCGGCTACGCGGCGTCGCGCCCGGCAACCACGCGGTAGGTGCTCCACGTCGCGCCGCGGTCGGTGTAGCAGCCGCGCAGGTGACGCTCCCCGCTTTCGGCCGAGAACGCCTCGCGGCCATGAACGATGCGGTGATTGTCGAACACGATGCATTCGCCCGCATTCAGCCGGAACCGGCACACGAACCTGTCATCCTGCATCATCCGGATGAACTTGCAGAACGCGGGGTAGTAGGCATCGAGCACGTCCTGCGGCAGGTCCATGTCCTCCTGCAGGTGCTGCGAGATCGTCACGCCCGAGACATTGCCGCGCGCGTCAAGCTCGATCACCCGCTGGCGGGCGCGGTAATCCCAGCCGTCGTGGCGGTAGAAGAACGGGATCGAATGCGTGGCCAACAGGTCGAAGGCTTCCCTGTCCTCGTCCCGCAGCGCCTCGGCCACGGCCGCGCCGTCCAGAAACAGGCTGCGCCCGCCCTCGACGGTATTCGCGCGGCAATGCAGGAACTGCACGCCGGGGGCCATTTCCTCGCCCGGCAGGTCGGTGTGCATCTCCAGCGGGCCGGCGGTGAAGGCCAGGTTCGTCGGCTCGATTTCCAGCCGGACCTCGAAATACTCGCCCTCGGCGGTCGGCGTGACCGGGCCGAGGCGATTGACCAGCCGGGTCAGGCTGTCATCACTGTTTTCCATGTCGGTGACCAGCGCGATCCCTTCCTCGATCAGCGCGCGCGCCAGACGGGCGCGGCCCGCCTCGGACCCTTCGATCTCGGGCTGGGGGATGCGGCGGAACTGCGCGTCGTGGCCCGCGTACCACAGTTTCCGGGGCAGGTCCGCGGGGTCGGGCTTGCCCCCGTTGGCGGCGAATGTTTCCAGCCGGGACAGCGGCAGGCGTGTCACGTGATCCTCGTCCGCCCAGTCGATTTCGAGCGTGTCGCCCGAAAGGCGCGCGTCCGTCGCGGCCGGTGGCGCCGGCAGCGCCGTCACGTCGAACACCCTTTCGCGCGTCTGCGGGTCGATCGTGCTGGGGCAGGCATCGCGCAGCCAGTGGTAGTTGAAATAGGCCGTGCCGAAGGACAGGGGCACGTAAAGCCCCTTGTCCGCAAGCCGGACCTCGGGATGCGACATGGGTCATCTCCTTGTTGTCGAAGTTTTCCTTGGTGGTGGATCAGGCGGCGTAGTCGGAACCTTCGGCGTCGAGTATGGCCATCAGCTCCGCCATGTGCCGGTCGCCCTGTTCGGGGTAGTCCTCCAGCTCGCGCGCGGTCTTCTCGGCGACCTCGTCGGACAGGACGCGCAGCGGCCGGCCTGTCTGAAGCGCGCGGATATAGGTCTCGGCCGCGCGTTCGAAGTAATAGAGCCGGTTGAAGGTGTCGGCGACGGTGTCGCCGATGACCATGACGCCGTGATTGCCCATGATCATCACCTTCTGTTTCGGGTCCGAGAACAGCCCCGCACAGCGTTCGCCCTCGTCCTCGAAGGCCAGCCCGCCGTAGCCATCGTCGATGACGTAGCGGTTGAAGAAGGTGGCGCAGTTCTGGTCGATCGGCGGCAGCGTGCTGTCGGCCAGCGTGGCCAGCACGGTCGCGTGGATCGAATGCACGTGCATGGCGCAGCGCGCATGGGGACAGTGGCGGTGCAGCCCGCCATGCAGGCCCCACGCGGTGGGATCGGGCGCGCCGGGCCGGTTCAGCGTGTCCGGGTCGCCGGCATCGACCTCGATCAGGTCACTGGCCTTGATGCGGGCGAAATGCATCTGGTTGGGGTTCATCAGGAAGCGCGTGCCGTCGTCATTGATCGACAGGCTGAAATGGTTGGCCACGGCCTCGTGCATGTTCAGCCGGGCCGTCCAGCGGAAGGCGGCGGCAAGCGCGACGCGTTCCTGCCAGTGGTCCATGTTGGGATGCAGGTCGGTGACGGTCATTCGTCGGGTCCTTTCTGGTGTTGCTGCAAGGGGCGCGACGCGACCCAGGCATATCCGTTGTCGCACAGGATGAAGGTTTCGCGCAGGCCGTGCGGCTTGTCGGTCGGTGGCTGCAGGACATGCGCGCCGCGCGCGGCGGCGCGCCGCGCGGCGGTGTCCGGATCGGTGTGAAACAGCCGGAACTCGGCCCCCGCGCCGCGCGGCGGTGTTTCGGGCAGCAGCCCCAGCAGCGGGTTCGCACCATAGGTATGATCCCCGTGAAGCTGAAGCACGTGGCCGTGATAGACGAGGATCGCGAAATCGCGGCTGACGCGGTGGCCCTGCATGTCGAACACCCCGGCAAGGAAATCCACCTGCGCGGGAACGTCCCGCACGAGGATGTTCAGCCCGAACCCCGACTGGGCGGCGCCGAACGCCGCTGGCGTGACGGTTTCGTAGTCCATCGGCGATCCCCTGGCGGGTGGAGTCGGTACGCCGTCAAGGTTGCTAGCGCGCCCGGCCCGTGTCAACGTGATAAGGCGAATTTGCCAGTGCCGGGAACGATCCATGCAACCGACCGATGCGCGCGACGCGATCGTCACGCCAAGCCTGCCCGCCCCCGAGGAGTTCGACGACCCGCGCGCCGCGGTGGACAGGCTGGAGGAGATATACGAGACCGGCGTGCGGTTCCTGTGCGATGCCTTCGCGCGGGCCCTGCATGACGGGGCGCCGGCGGGGCGTTTGCGGGCCTTCTACCCCGAGATCCGCATCACCACGGCGACCTATGCGCAGGTGGACAGCCGGCTGAGCTTCGGCCACATATCCGAACCCGGCACGCATGCGACGACGATCACCCGGCCGCGGCTGTTCCGCAACTATCTTGAACAGCAGCTCGGGCTCCTGATGGCCAATCACGGCGTGCCGGTGCGCATCGCCGCGTCAAGCAGCCCGATCCCCGTGCATTTCGCCGTCGCGAACGAGCCTTTCATGACCGTACCGCAGGAAGGCGCGGCGGAATTCACCCTGCGCGACCATTTCGATGTGCCGGACCTGGCCACCACCAATGACGACATCGTCAACGGCACCCACGAGCCCGGCCCCGACGGCGCCGCGCCGCTGGCGCCCTTCACCGCGCAGCGCGTCGATTACTCCCTCGCGCGGCTGTCCCATTACACCGCGACCGATGCCGAGCATTTCCAGAACCATGTCCTGTTCACCAACTACCAGTTCTACGTGACCGAGTTCGAGGCCGTCGCGCGCCGGATGCTGGCCGACCCGGACAGCGGCTACACGGCCTTCGTGGGCACCGACAATGCCTGCATCACCACGGCGGACGGGGTGATGGAGCTGCCGGCGAAGCTGCCCCAGATGCCGACCTACCACCTCAAGAAGCCCGGCGGGGCGGGGATCACGCTGGTCAATATCGGGGTGGGGCCGTCGAACGCCAAGACGGCGACGGATCACATCGCGGTTCTGCGGCCCCATGCGTGGATCATGGTGGGCCACTGCGCGGGGCTGCGCAATTCGCAGGCGCTTGGCGATTTCGTGCTGGCCCATGCCTATCTGCGCGAGGACGCTGTGCTGGATGCCGACATCCCGGCCTGGGTGCCGATCCCGGCGCTGGCGGAAATCCAGATCGCGCTGGAGCAGGCCGTGGCGGCCGAAACCCGCCTCGAAGGGTATGACCTCAAGCGGGTCATGCGCACCGGCACGGTGGCGAGTTTCGACAACCGGAACTGGGAATTGCGCGAACATGCCGGCCCGGTGAAGCGCCTGTCGCAATCGCGCGCCATCGCGCTGGACATGGAAAGCGCCACCATCGCCGCCAACGGCTTCCGCTTCCGCGTGCCGTATGGCACGCTGCTGTGCGTCAGCGACAAGCCGCTGCACGGCGAACTGAAGCTGCCGGGCATGGCCAGCGACTTCTACAAGACGCAGGTGGCGCGGCACCTGATGATCGGGATTCGCGCGATGGAGACGCTGGCGGGCATGCCGCTGGAGCGGATCCACAGCCGGAAATTGCGGAGTTTCGAGGAAACGGCCTTCCTTTGAGGCAGTGCCTGTCGGGGAAAACAGGCACGAAACACGCGAAAAACGCCCCTTTTCGCCCTCCATTTGTTGTGTTTGATCACAACATGGCGTTAGATTGCCGCCACGAGGCCCAAGACCGGGCAGTTGAAGGAGACCAGAAAATGGCAAAACCCATGACAAAGACTCAGCTCGTCGCGGCCCTGGCCGAGGAAATGGGCAGTGACAAGAAAACCGCCAGCGGCGCCATCGACGCCATGGTGAACGTGATCACCCGCGAAGTGTCCGGCGGCGGCGCCGTGACCCTGCCCGGTGTCGGCAAGATCTACTGCCGCGAACGGCCCGAGCGCATGGTGCGCAACCCCGCCACCGGCGAGCAGATCAAGAAGGACGCCGACAAGGTGGTCAAGATGACCATCGCCAAGGCACTGAAGGACAGCGTCAACGGCTGACGTTGCAATCCCCGCGCGTTTCGGAAAGGGTCGCCCGGCGGGGCGGCCCTTTTCGGTTCGGGAGACACGGCATGGATATTCGCGCGATCGGTATGGGGCTGGCCTTTGCCGTGATGTGGTCGAGCGCCTTCACCTCGGCACGGATCATCGTCGCCGCGGCCCCGCCGCTGACGGCGCTGGGCGTGCGGTTCATGATCTCGGGGCTGCTCGGCGTGCTCATCGCGCGCGCGCTCGGGCAGAGCTGGCGGCTGACACGGGCGCAATGGCGCGCGACGATCGTCTTCGGCATTTGCCAGAACGCGCTCTATCTGGGGCTGAATTTCGTGGCGATGCGCACGGTCGAGGCGTCGCTGGCGGCGATCATCGCCTCGACGATGCCGTTGTTGGTGGGGCTTTCCGGCTGGCTGCTGTTCCGCGACCGGATCGGGACGCTCGGGGTGGCGGGGCTGCTGGCCGGGCTTGCCGGCGTCGTCATCATCATGGGCGCGCGGCTGGAGGCGGGCGTGGACATGTACGGCCTCGGGCTGTGCGTGGTGGGCGTGATCGCGCTGACCTTCGCCACGCTGGCGGTCCGCGGCGCGACGTCGGGCGGCAATTTCCTGATGGTGGTGGGGCTGCAGATGATCGTGGGCAGCCTCGTGCTGGTGCCGGCGGCGCTGAGCCTCGAAACGCTCGAGATCGCGTGGAGCTGGCAGCTGGGGGCGGCTTTCGCCTATACCACGCTGGTGCCGGGGCTGGCGGCGACGCTTGTCTGGTTCCGGCTGGTCCACAGGATCGGCGCCGTCAAGGCGGCCACCTTCCATTTCCTCAACCCGTTCCTCGGCGTGGCGATCGCGGCGGCGATCCTCGGCGAGCACCTCGGGCTGCGCGAGATCCTCGGCGTGGCGGTGATCGCCGCCGGGATCCTCGCCGTGCAACTGTCCAAGCAGCGCCGGCGCGCGTGACGGAGGCGATCACACGCCGATATGGCGCTGCGCGATGTCATCGGTAAGGTCGTCGAAGCCACCGGTCCACACCGTCTCGCCGCGCTGCAGGATCACGGCACGGTCGGCGACCCGTGACAGCTCGGCAAGGGACTTGTCCACCAGCAGGATGGCAAGGCCGGTTTCCCGCTTCAGCCGGGCGATGGCGCGCCAGATTTCCTGCCGGACGATCGGGGCGAGCCCCTCCGTCGCCTCGTCGAGAATGAGCAGGCGGGGATTGGTCATCAGCGCCCGCGCGATGGCCAGCATCTGCTGTTCGCCGCCCGACAGCGTGGCCGCGCCCTGGTCGCGCCGCTCGGCCAGCCGGGGGAAAAGGTCCGTCACGCGCCTGAAATCCCACCGGCCCGGCCGCGCGGCGGCATGCAGGTTCTCATGGACCGTCAGGTTGGGAAAACAGCGCCGCCCCTCGGGCACCAGCCCGATCCCCAGCCGCGCGGCGCGATGCGTCGGCAACCGGGACAGGTCATGCCCGTCAAGGCAAAGCTCCCCGCCGCGCAGCGGCAGCAGGCGGCAGATGGTCTTGACCGTGGTCGACTTGCCCATCCCGTTGCGCCCCATCAGCGCCACGACCTCGCCCTCGGCCACGTCGAGCGTCACGCCGAAGAGCGCCTGCGTGGGGCCGTAGAAGGCGGTCACGTCCCGCAGCGACAGCAGCGTCATGGCGCGGCCTTCGCTTGCCCGCGGCCGCCGCGGTCGGGGGCGCTGCCCCCGTCGCCTGCGGCGACTCCCCCGGGGTATTTCGGCCAAGAAGAAGACCATGGCGCGCCCGGTTTCTTCTCGGGCAAAATACCCCCGCCGGAGGCATCCGGAAATCGCCGCGACCGAGGCGGCCGGGCACGGTGTGGGCGGGGCGGGGTCATGCGTCCTCTCCGAGGTAGGCGGCGCGCACCTCGCGGTTGGCACGGATCTCGGCCACGCTGCCGGTGGCGATGACGCGGCCGTAGACCAGCACGCTCAGCCTGTCGGCCAGCGCGAAGACGGCGTCCATGTCGTGTTCCACCAGCAGGATCGGCGCTTCGTCGCGCAGGCCGTCGAGGAAGCCGGTCATGCGGCGCGATCCCTCGGCCCCCATGCCGGCCATCGGTTCATCCATGACGAAGGCGCGCGGGCGCATTGTGAGCGCCACTGCGACTTCGAGCTGGCGGCGCTGGCCATGCGACAGTTCGGCCGTGCGCGTCGCGGCGCGATCGGCGAGCCCGACGCGGTCGAGCGCGGACATCGCGGCGTCGCGCAGGTCGTCGCGGCCGAGCGCGGCGCGCCACAGGTTGAAGGCGCCGCCGCGCGCGCCGAGCGCGCCCAGCGTGGCGTTCTGGAGCACGGTGTCCTCCATCGCGAGGGCCGATATCTGGAAGGTGCGGGCCAGCCCCGCGCGGGCGCGGGCGCGGGTGGGCAGGGCGGTGATGTCGCGGCCCATGAACTCGACCCGGCCGCTGTCGGGCGCGAGCCCGCCGCATACCTGTGCGATGAGCGTGGATTTGCCGGCGCCGTTGGGCCCGATGATCGCGTGGATCTCGCCGGGGCGGAGCGTGAGGGTCACGTCGTCGGTCGCGCGTAGGGCGCCGAAGGACTTGCTCAGCCCGTGGGTGGCCAGGACCGGGTCAGTCATGGGCCACCTGCCGTCCGGCCAGCAGGCCGATCAGCCCGCCGCGCGCGAAGAGCACCACCGCGAGGAGCAGCGCGCCCAGCCAGATGTGCCAGTAGTCGCTGAGCCCCCCGAGGAGGTGTTCCAGCGTGATGAAGAGCGCCGCGCCGGCCACCGGGCCGAACAGCCGGCCGACCCCGCCGAGGATGATGAACACGATGATCTCGCCGCTGAGTTGCCAGCTGAACATGGTGGGCGAGACGAAGCGGTTGAGGTCGGCGAAGAGCGCGCCTGCCAGCCCGGTGATGGCCCCGGAGATCACGAAGGCCAACAGGCGCAGGCGGAAGGGGCTGAGGCCAACCGTTTCCACCCGTTGCGGTGCCTGTCGCGCGGCGTTGAGCGCCAGCCCGAAGGCGGAGCGGGCGAGGCGCGCGTTGAACCACAGCGCGGCGGTGAGCAGGGCGAGGCAAATCCCGAAGAACTGGATCGGATCCAGCGTGTCGAGACCCGGGAAGCCGTTGCGCACGTAGATCGACAGCCCGTCCTCGCCGCCATAGGCGGGCCAGCTGATCGCGAAGAAATACAGCATCTGGCCGAAGGCGAGGGTGATCATGATGAAATACACCCCCGAGGTGCGCAGTGACAGCGCGCCGATGACGAGCGCGGCGAGCGCGGCGGCCAGCAGCGCCACGAGCCAGATCAACGGCATGGATTTGGTCCCCTCGATCAGCAGCGGGCTTTCCACGAGGGGCGTGTAGCTCTGGGCGTGGCTGGCGAGGATGCCCATCGCGTAGCCGCCGATCCCGAAGAAGGCGGCATGCCCGAGGCTGACCAGCCCGCCCAGCCCGAGCGCGATATTGAGCCCCACCCCCGCCAGCGCGAGGATCGCCACGCGGGTGGCGAGCGTGATGGTGAAGGGTTCGTCCACCGCCCATGCCCAGAGGGGCACGGCGACGAGGCCCGCGAATAGGACCGTGTTGATGAGTTGTTCACGCCTCATGCGCGTGCCCCGAACAGGCCCTGCGGGCGCCAGACCAGCACCAGCGCCATCAGGATGTAGATCAGCATCGAGGCCAGCGCGGACCCGGTGGCGGTGGCGGCCGCGTTTTCCATGAAGAGGCGGAACACCTCCGGCAGGAGAAGCTTGCCCATCGTGTCGGTCACGCCCACCAGCAGCGCGCCGACGAGCGCGCCCTTGATCGAGCCTATCCCGCCGATCACGATGACCACGAAGGCGAGGATCAGCACCGGTTCGCCCATGCCGACCTGCACCGACTGGAGCGCGCCGACCATCGCGCCGGCCAGCCCGGCCAGCGCCGCGCCGAGGGCGAAGACGATCGTGTAGAGTTTCGAGATGTCGACGCCCAGCGCCGCGATCATCTCGCGGTCGGATTCGCCGGCGCGGATGCGGATGCCGAGCCGCGTGCGCGAGATCAGCCAGAATAGCCCGGCCGCGAGCCCCAGCCCCGTGAGGATGATGGTCAGCCGGTAGAGCGGGTAGCGGATGCCGCCGGGCAGCGTGACCGGGCCGGACAGGTAATCCGGGATATCGAGGAAAAGCGGGAAGGAGCCGAATATCCAGCGTGTGCCCTCGGAGAAGATCAGGATCAGCGCGAAGGTCGCCAGCACCTGATCGAGGTGGTCGCGCGCGTAGAGCCTGCGGATCACGACCAGTTCCACCAGCGCCCCCGCGGCGGCGGCCGCGGCCAGCGCGGCGGCGAGGGCGAGCGGGAAAGATCCCGTCCAGCCCGCCACGGTGGCGGCGGCGAAGGCGCCGACCATGTAGAGCGAGCCGTGCGCGAGATTGATCAGCCCCATGACACCGAAAACGAGCGTGAGCCCGGCGGCCATGAGGAAAAGCATGACCCCGAACTGAAGCCCGTTGAGGAGCTGTTCGATGAAGAGGATGGTTGTCACGAAGGCGTGCCCCGGGATGGGGCCGGGCGCGGGACGCGCGCCCGGCCGTCAGGTCTTACATGTCGCACTCGTCCACGTAGACGTTCGCGTGGTCCTCCAGCGCGACGCCGATGATCTTGTTGGTGAAGATGTCACCTTCCTTGATCACCTCGCGCACGTAGATGTCCTGCACGGGATGGTTGTTGGAGGCGAAGGCGAAATCGCCGCGGGTCGAGGCGAAATCGGCCTCCTTCAGCGCGGCGCGGAAGGCCTCGTGATCGGAAATGTCGGCCTTGGCCATGGCCGAGAGCAGCAGGTTGGCCGTGTCGTAGCCCTGGCTGGCATAGAGCGAGGGCAGGCGGCCGTACTCGGCCTCGAACGCCTCGACGAAGGCCTTGTTGGCCGCGTTGTCGATGTCCTTGTTCCATTGCGAGGTGTTCTTGACCCCGAGCGCCGCGTCGCCGACGGCCTGAAGGATACCCTGGTCGAAGCTGAAGGCCGGGCCGACGACGGGCAGGTCGATGCCGGAATCGGCCAGCTGCTTGAGGAAGGAGATACCCATGCCGCCGGGCAGGAAGAAGAAGATCGAGTCGGCCTCCGAGGCGCGGATCTGCGCGATCTCGGCGGCGTAATCCTTCTGGCCCAGCTTGGTGAAGACCTCGCCGGCAAGTTCACCCTCGTAGATGCGCTTGTAGCCTGTCAGCGCGTCCTGACCGGCGGGATAGTTGGGGGCCAGGATGAAGGATTTGCCGAAACCGGCTGAATTGGCGTAGCCGCCCGCGGCCTCGTGCAGGTTGTCGTTCTGCCACGCGACATTGAAATAGTCGGGATGGCATCCCTTGCCGGCCAGCATCGACGGCCCGGCATTGGGCGAGAGGTAGAACTTGCCCCGGGCGGTGGCCGACGGGACAACCGCCATCGCGAGGTTGGACCAGATGATACCGGTGAGCACGTCCACCTTTTCGGACTGGATCATCTTGTCGGCGAGCTGCACGGCGATGTCGGGCTTGCGCTGATCGTCCTCGACCACGATTTCGAGATCGTCGTTGCCGGCCATCTTGGTGGCCAGCAGGAAGCCGTCGCGCACGTCGATGCCCAGCCCGGCGCCGCCGCCGGACAGCGTGGTGATCATGCCGACCTTGACCTTGCCGTCCTCGGCCGCGGCAGCCGTGGCCGCCAGCCCCATGCAGGCGGCGGCGATTAGCGATTTCAGTTTCATGTCGTCACTCTCCCTTTTGTATCGTCAGAACGCCTTGAAGGTCAGCGTCGTTTCCGTGCGCTCGATCCCGTCGATGTCGAGCAGGTTCTCGTTGATGTACTTGCCCACATCGGCGCCTTCGGGGATGTAGAGCTTCATCAGCAGGTCGAAGGGCCCCGAGGTGGAATAGAGTTCCGAGTGGATTTCGCGCAGCGCGACCTCCTCGGCCACGCGATAGGACGTGCCGGGCTTGCAGCGGATGTTCACGAAGACACAGCGCATGGGGACCCCCTCATTGTCATTGGCTACCAGTTTGTAAGGGTTTTGGCGCGGATGAAAACGGCGAATTTCGCGCCCGTGGTTCGAAAGCCGTCGCGATGGTCTATTCCACGATCTCGATCAGCGTGTTGGCGCGGCCGTGCCGCAGCACGAGGTTGTAGAGCGTTTCCGCGTGACCGGGGCTCAGGCGCACGCAGCCGGCCGAGGCCGGGGTGCCCAGACGCTCGGTCTGGTCGGTGCCATGGATGGCGAAATTGCCCGAGAAGAACAGCGAGTGCGGCATCGGCGCGTTGTCGTAGAGCGTGGAATAATGCATCCGCTTCATCGCCTGCACGCGGTAGAGCCCGACGGGCGTGACCTTGCCCGCCCGCGCGGTCGAGACTGGCCAGCGATGCGTTGGCGCGCCGTTCAGGGCCACGGTCATTTCCTGATCCGACAGGTCGATGCGCACGTCAACGATCGCGGCCAGTGCCGGCCACGCGGCGACGACCAGCGCGAGAATGGTGCAGGCCCGTATCACAGGGTCATGTGCCGGGCCCGCGCGCCGCGTTCGATGGCGGCCGCGTGAAGCCGGTCGATGTTGAGTTCGTAGCGGATTTCCTCGAGCAGGCGCAGTTCCCGCTCGTTTAGGGAGCCGTCGGCGGCGGCCACGTCGCAGGCCAGCGCGTAGGCCGTTTCGAACAGCGTCTCGGGCAGGTTGTCGCGCACGAGGCCGAACAGCGCGTCAAGCCCGTCCTCGACGCTGAATAGGTCGAACACGGTCTGCGACACCACGCGGATCCGGTCTTCGTCGTAGCTGGCGAAAATCGGCAGGTTGTTCACCGCCGTCTGGATCTTGACCAGTTCCGAGGTCCTCACGTCCTCGTCCGAGGCGGAAATGGCGATCATGACGGCCACGAGGCAATCCTCGGGGGTCATTGGGTGGGGGGCTTGCTGGCTCATGGCCTGTCCTTCGGTTGCCTGCGTTGTTGCGGCGCAGAATATTGACTGTCCGCGCCCCCGGCAATAGGAAGCGCCCAGCCCGGTCGCGGTGACGTGCCGCCGGTTCCGGGCGCAGGTAAGTCTGGAGTTTCCCCGATGTCCGATATGCGCGATGCCGCGATGCAGTCGAAAGCCTGGCCTTTTGAGGAAGCGCGCCGCGTTCTGAAACGCTACGAGAAGGCGCCGCCCGAGACGGGTCACGTGATCTTCGAGACGGGGTACGGCCCCAGCGGGCTGCCGCATATCGGCACCTTCGGCGAGGTGCTGCGCACCACGATGATCCGCCACGCCTTCGAGACGATCAGCGACATCCCCACGCGGCTGATCTGCTTTTCCGACGACATGGACGGGATGCGCAAGGTGCCCGGCAACGTGCCCAACCGCGAGCTGCTGGCCGAGCACCTGCAAAAGCCGCTGTCGGACGTGCCGGACCCGTTCGGCACGCACGAGAGCTTCGGCGCGCACAACAACGCGATGCTGCGCCGGTTCCTCGACACGTTCGGCTTCGATTACGAATTCTACTCGGCCACCGATTTCTACCGCTCGGGGCAGTTCGACGCGGTGCTGCTGCGCGCCGCCGAGCGCTACGACGACCTCATGAAGGTGATGCTCAAGTCCCTGCGCGAGGAGCGGCAGCAGACCTACTCGATCTTCCTGCCGCTGCATCCCGAGACGGGCAAGGTACTGTACGTCCCGATGAAGGAGGTCAACGCCGCCGACGGGACCGTGACCTTCGATGACGAGGACGGCCGCGAATGGACCGTGCCGGTGACGGGCGGCAACGTGAAGCTGCAATGGAAGCCCGACTTCGGCGCCCGCTGGGCCGCGCTCGGCGTCGATTTCGAGATGTACGGCAAGGACCATTCCACCAACACGCCGATCTATGACGGCATCTGCCGCATCCTGGGGACGCGACCGCCCGAGCATTTCACCTACGAGCTGTTCCTCGACGAGAACGGGCAGAAGATTTCCAAGTCCTCGGGCAACGGGATCAGCATCGACGAATGGCTCAGCTATGCCTCGACCGAGAGCCTGAGCTATTTCATGTATCAGAAGCCCAAGACGGCCAAGCGGCTGTATTTCGACGTGATCCCCAAGGCCGTGGACGAATATCACCAGCAGTTGCGCGCCTATCCCGGCCAGGACCTCAAGGCGCGGCTCAACAACCCGGTGCATCACATCCACAACGGCGACGTGCCCGCGTCGGACATGGTGGTGCCGTTCTCGATGCTCCTGAACCTCGCCAGCGCGTCGAGCGCCGAGGACAAGGAGACGATGTGGGGCTTCATCCGCAAGTACGCCCCCGAGGCCAGCCCGGAAACGCACCCGGCGATGGATGCCGCGGCGGGCTTCGCGGTGCGTTACTTCAACGACTTCGTCAAGCCGGCCAAGGTGTACCGCGCCCCCGACGCGGCCGAGCGCGCGGCGCTGGCGGATCTGGCCCGGGCCCTGCGCGAGCCCGATTTCGCACTGGCCGAGATCGCGCGGAAGAATGCCGACATGGGCAAGGACGAGCCGCTGCCCGAGGCCGATTACGGCGACGAGGAGTTCCTGCAATCGGTCGTTTTCGCCATCGGCAAGAACCACGGCTTCGAACCGTTGCGCAACTGGTTCACGGCGATCTACGAGGTGTTGCTGGGCGCCAGCCAGGGGCCGCGGTTCGGCGGGTTCATCGCGCTTTACGGCGTGCCGGAGACCGCCGCGCTGATCGACGCGGCGCTGGCCGGGGACCTGGGCTGAGCCAAGCCATTGCGCGCCGCGCGAAGCTTTGACATGATGGGCAAAACGGAGGCGGCGGCATGTGGCGTATTTCCCTGATTTTCCTTGGTTTCCTGGCATTCGCCTGTAGCCGGGTCTCGATGCCGGAGCCGTCGGAGGGGCGGGCGCTCTACATGGATAACTGCGCGCAGTGCCACGGTGTCTCGGGCAAGGGCGACGGGCCTTGGGCGGGCTCTTACGATCCCGCGCCGTCCGACCTGACGCGCATCGCCGCGCAGGACAGGTTTCCGCGTGCTCATGTCCTGAGCGTGATCGACGGCTATGACCGGTCGGACCTGCCGGGCAAGGACATGCCGGAATTCGGCCTGCTGCTGGAGGGCGACACGGTGCCCGTCGACGTTGGCGACGGGGTGCTGACCCCCACGCCGCGCCCGCTGGCCGCGTTGCTGGCGTATCTCGAAAGCATTCAGGACACCTGATCGTCTTTCTTCTGGCGGCGGGCGGCGCGCAGATCCGCGATGGTGCGGCCGAGGCGAAACGGGGCGGCGAAACTGACCAGGCAAATCGCCAGCGTCTTGAGCCCAAGGAGCCATGCGCGCGAGTCGATATAGGCCCATTCCTGCTGCAAGGCCCGCGTCTGGGCCACGAGCGACTCGTAACTGCGGGCCAGAATACGGAACTGGCCCACGACCTCGGGCGCGCGCGTGTCCAGCGTTTTCAGCGCGGGGCGGGTGGCGGAGTCAATCGGCTGAAATGCCAGAAGTTCCCGCGTATCGAGGGCATCGGCCTGCGCCCGCATCTCCGACATTGCCTTGGTGTCCGGGGGCGCGGAGAAGGGGAAAAGATCGCGCAACGCCGCCTCGTTGTCCGACGCTTCGGTGAACAGCGGCAGCGCGGCATTCCGGGCGGTCGAAGCAGCAAGGAAATCCGCCTTGTCGCACAGCGTCGCCAGCGCCGCGCTGCCCGGCGCGGCGCAATGGCCAAGACGGAACGCGTTGACATCCCTGTCAAAGGCGGTCGTGGCGGCGCGGGTCATCCCGATCTGGCGCTCGATGCGGGAACTGTCGGCAAGGTAGATGTCGGCAACCACCGCGCCCAGCGCGCCGAACAGCCCGAACACCACCCAGAGCAGATCCGCCAGCGCCCATATGCGTTGTCCCGGCGGCGTGCACAGGCAGGCCACCGTGATCCCGCAGCCAGCGGCGAAGGCCAGCAGGTAAAGCGGAAACTGGTAATCGACAAGGACCATGCGCTGCCCCCGTGGTCACCCGCGCAGTATGAAGCGGCCGGTCCGTTTTGCAAGCCATGACCGATCACGGCCCTGTCACCGGCGGATCGTCCCGCGTCCGGCATCGCCGCATCGAAGGCCACCCGGCGGCTTTTCCAGAAGGTACGAGCAAGCCGCGCGATGGCCGGACCGCGGGATGGCGATGCTGTGCGTGAGCGGGGCGCTTCATGGCGCCGTGTTCGGCGGGATTCCGGGCAGCGCGCTTGCCGCCACCAGATCGCCAGCCCGTCGCACCGAAGATGCGCCAGTCATGGTCGGCCCGCCCCCGGCGTGACGGGCGGGCCGGCGATCGCGCGGCGGCGCGCTTTGCGCGCCTTGAGTCCGCGCGGTGTAATCAATTTTCCAAAAATTAAATATCTTGCACGGGTTCCTCACAAAATTGGAGTAACGCTCGAGTAATATGATCCGCATGTTGGAGCATTTCGTTCACATCATCTGGGCTGATCGGCATTGTTTCAAACTCTCTCGACTTCTTGTCAAAGTAGGACACTTGAAGTTGAGAGTGATGTGTAACAATTCCATGCACTGCTTTGTGGCGGTTATCTACAAATCTATGAAGGTAATCGCGTAATTGCTTAAAAAATCCGCTCCATCTGTGGTCTTCAGGGAGCTTGTCCGAAATCTCTTTTATTGCGCTAATAAGTTCTCGAGTGCTCATGAGGGACAGCTCAGAACATCGCGCTCTGAGTTCTTCGCCTCCTCGATCTTCCACCGTCAAAATGGCACGAATTAAAAGCTTCTCAATTCGAGCACATAACTGAACATAGTTTCCGATGGCAAAAATGATGTTGGCGGGAAGTTCATTTTCTACGACTGTCGGCTCAGGCACACTCAAACATCCAACTCCTCCACGAACCGCGCGTTCTCGGTGATGTACTGGAACCTCAGTTCGGGCTTCTTGCCCATCAGCCGCTCCACGAGGTCGCCGGTCTCGCCCGGTTCGTCGTCGTCGATGGTCACGCGGATCAGCTTGCGCGTGGCCGGGTCCATCGTTGTTTCCTTGAGGTCCTTGGCGTCCATCTCGCCCAGGCCCTTGAAGCGGCTCACGTCGATCTTGCCCTTGCCGCCGAGGCCCTTTTCCAGCCACGCGTCGCGCTCGGCCTCGTCGAGGCAATAGACCCGTTTTGCCCCCTGCGTCAGCCGGTACAAAGGCGGGCAGGCCAGATACAGGTGCCCCGCGTCGATCAGCGGCCGCATCTGGCTGAAGAAGAAGGTCATCAGCAGCGAGGCGATATGCGCGCCGTCCACGTCGGCGTCGGTCATGATGATGATGCGGTCATAGCGCAGGTCGTCGATGTTGAACTTCGTGCCCAGCCCCACGCCGAGCGCCTGCGTGAGGTCGTTGATCTCGGCGTTGGATCCCAGCTTGGACGAGGCCGCGCCCAGCACGTTGAGGATCTTGCCCCGCAGCGGCAGCAACGCCTGTGTCTTGCGGTCGCGCCCCATCTTGGCCGAGCCGCCCGCGCTGTCGCCCTCGACGATGAAAAGCTCGGTCCCTTCGCGCGTGCCGGTCGAGCAATCCACCAGCTTGCCGGGCAGGCGCAGCTTCTTGGTGGCCGACTTGCGCTGGGTTTCCTTTTCCTGCTTGCGGCGCTGGCGTTCCTCGGCCCTGAGCACGAGGAAATCGAGGATGGCGCCGGCCGACTTGGTATCGGCGGCCAGCCAGTTGTCGAAATGGTCGCGCACCGCGTTCTCGACCAGTTTCTGCGCCTCGGTGGTGGCCAGCCTGTCCTTGGTCTGGCCCACGAATTCGGGCTCGCGGATGAAGCACGACACCAGCGCGCAGCCCCCCGTCACGAGGTCCTCGCGGGTGATGTTGGCGGCCTTGCGGTTGTTCACCAGTTCGCCATAGGCCTTGATGCCCTTGAGGATCGCGGCCCAGAACCCGGCGACATGGGTGCCGCCCTCGGGCGTGGGGACGGTGTTGCAGTAGGATTGCAGGAAACCGTCGCGCGAGGGGGTCCAGTTGATCGCCCATTCCACCTTGCCCGGCCGGCCGAAACGTTCCTGGAAATCCACCGACCCGGCGAAGGGGGTTTCCGAATAGGTCGCGGCCCCGCCCAGCGTTTCCTTGAGGTAATCCGACAGCCCGCCGGGAAAGTGGAAGGTGGCCTCGGTCGGGGTCTCGCCGTCCTCGATCGCGGATTTCCAGCGGATTTCCACGCCCGAGAAGAGATACGCCTTGGACCGGATGGAGCCGAAAAGGCGCCCGGGCTTGAAATGATGCGAGCCGAATATCTCGGGGTCGGGATGGAAGGTCACCGTGGTGCCGCGCCGGTTGGGGGCCTGCCCCACCTTTTCCAGCGGGCCCAGCGGCTTGCCGCGGGCGAACCGCTGTTCGTGCAGTTCCTTGTTGCGCGCGACCTGCACGACCATGGAGTCCGACAGCGCGTTGACCACGCTGGCGCCCACCCCGTGCAGGCCGCCGCTTGTCTCGTACGCCTTGCCCGAGAACTTGCCGCCCGCGTGCAGCGTGCAAAGGATGACTTCCAGCGCGGACTTGCCGGGGAATTTCGGGTGCGGATCGATGGGGATGCCGCGGCCGTTGTCGCGGATGGTGATCGCCCCGTCGGCGTGCAGGTCCACCTCGATGCGGGTGGCGTGGCCCGCCACGGCCTCGTCCATGGAATTGTCCAGCACCTCGGCCACGAGGTGGTGCAGCGCGCGATCGTCGGTGCCGCCGATATACATGCCGGGCCGTTTGCGGACGGGGTCGAGCCCTTCGAGCACCTCGATCGAGGCGGCATCGTAATCGCTGTTGTCGGACGGTGAGAGGAGGTCGTCGGCCATGCGTCTGCTCTTTGGTTTATTGGTTGGCCCGCAGTATGGCAGAGCGCGCGGGGCGGGGGAAGTGGGCGTGTCGCCGTGCCCCTTCCGCGTCACGCCGCGGTGTCGCGCAGGCAGCGCGCGCAGCCGGCCAGCGCGGCGTTGTCGTCGGTCACCAGCGTTACCGGGATCGCGCGCAGGATGTCCGTGTACGGCCCCTTGGCCGTGAACGCGGCGGCAAAGCCCTGCGGCGCCAGCACCGGCGCCACGGCGCGGGCGGTGCCGCCGATCAGGAACAGCCCGCCGGTGGCCATGTGGGTCAGCGCGAGGTCGCCCGCCCGGGTGCCCAGCAGCGCGGTGAAAACCCGCAGCGTTTCCGTGGCCGCCGCCGCGCCCCGCCGGTGGGCGGCGATGATCCCGGCCGGGGTCAGGTGCCGGCCGGTGCGGGCCGCGTGCAGCCGGGTGAGCCCGGGGCCCGAAAGCGCGGCCTCGGCCGGTTTGTGGGGCGCGTCGGCGCCCAGCCGGGTGATGAGCGCATTGGTGGCGTCGTCCATGTGGGGCAGGGTGGCATGCCCCGCCTCGGCCGGCGGGACGAAAAGGCGCCCCGCCACGCGGTGGACGACCGCGATGTTGCAGCCCGAGCCGAGGCCCAGGACCATCCGCGGGCCGGCCGGATCGGGCCGGCCGGCGCGGATCGGGGTCAGGCTGTCCGGGGCGATGTCGTCGAGCGCGTATCCCTGCGCCTGAAGGTCATTGAGCAGGTGGATGTCGCGCGCGCCGGTCGCCGCCGCCAGTTCGCCCGGGTCGATCACCCAGTCGCGGTTGGTCAGGCGCGCCGCGCCGTCCCGGACCGGCCCCGCGACCCCGGCGCACAGCGCGGCGGGCGTGATCCCGGCATTGGCAATGTAGCGGGCCAGAAGCGGCGCGAGACCGGCGAAGCCGTCATTCGCAAAGCTGCGGGCCGTGCCGCGCCGCAGGCCGTTCGCACCGGCCAGCCCGACGCGGGTATTGGTGGCGCCCACATCGGCGACGAGCCGGTCAGCCATCGTCGCGCCAGCGGGCCATCGTGGCGCGCGCGGCCTGCGCCAGCATCAGCACGTCGATCCCCACGGCGATGAAGCGCGCGCCCCAGTCGCGGTATTTCAGCGCGGTGTCGTGATCGGTGGCGAGGATTCCGGGTGCCTTGCCGGTGGCCGCGATGCGCGCCAGCGCGTCATGGATCGTGTCCTGCACCGGCCCGTCCTGCTTGCGGCCCAGATAGCCCATGTCGGCGGCAAGGTCGGAGGGGCCGATAAACACGCCGTCCACGCCATCGACGCCGAGGATATCGTCAAGCGCGGCGATGCCTGAACGGGTTTCGACCTGCACCAGCAAACACATCTGGTCGTTCGCCGTGGCGCCGTAATCGGGAATGGCGGAGAAGCGCGAGGCCCGGGCAAGCGCCGCGCCGGAGCCGCGGATGCCCGCCGGCGGGTAGCGCATGGCGCGCACGAGGTCGCGTGCCTGCGCGCCGCTTTCGACCATCGGGATGAGCAGCGTCTGCGCGCCGGCATCCAGCACTTGCTTGATCGCCCAGTCCTCGCCCATGGGCAGGCGGACCACGGGCTGGCTGTGCCCGCCCGCCAGCACCTGGAGCTGGGCCGTGATGGTGCGCAGGTCGTTGGGCGCGTGTTCGCCGTCGATCACCAGCCAGTCGAACCCGGCGGTGGCGAGCACTTCGGTCGGGTAGGGGTCGGCGAAGCCGGCCCAGCAGCCATAAAGGTGCTCCCCGCGCAGAAGGGCGGATTTGAAACGGTTCTCGGGGGCGGGCATGGGGCGGCTCCGGTCGTGGTTTCCGACGTGGATTAAACCGCGTTGCGCCGGCAACGTCCACCGCTGCCTGCGCGGCCCTTGCGTGCCGGCCGTGGGCGGGGCCGGGGGGTTTACTTTCCGGCGCAAAAACCGGAATGCTGTGGCCATGACCGACCATGCCAAGGGATTGTTGCTGACCACGCTGGGCGTGCTGTTCGTGGTGCCGGATTCGCTTTTCGTCCGGCTGATCGACGCGCAGCCGATGGCGACGGCCTATTGGCGCGGCATGACATCGGGGGTGATGATCCTGCTGGGGCTGCTGGCGGTGCAGGGCCTCGCGGGGTTCCGCGCGGTGCTGCGCACGGGCTGGCCGGGGGCGATCTACATGATCCTGATCGGCTTCACCGCGCCGGGTTTCGTGCTGGCGGTGACGAATACCAGCGTGGCCAACGTGGTGTTCATCTTCGCCTCGATGCCGGTCTTCGCGGCGATTTTCGGCCGCGTTTTCCTAGGCGAGGGGATCAGCCGGCGCATGGTGCTGACCATGATGGGGGTTTTCGTCGGGCTGGGGATCATCGCCTATGGCTCGTCCGAGAACGCGGTCGCGTCATGGAAGGGCGACATCTTTGCGGTCATGGTGTCGGCCAGCTACGCCGCCGCCCTCACGGCGGTACGGCGCGTGAAGGACGTGTCGATGATCCCGGCGATCCCGCTGGCCTATATCGGGGCAGGGCTGGTCGTGTGGCCCTTTACCCAGCCGATGGCGCCTGTGGCGACGGAATGGCCCCTGTTCCTCGGGCACGGGGCGTTCATCGCGGTGGCCACGTGCTTCCTCACGATGGGGCCGCGCTATATCAGCTCGGCCGAGGTGGCGTTGCTGATCCTGCTGGAATCTGTGCTGGCGCCGCTGCTCGTCTGGGCCGTGGTGGGCGAGGACCCGGGGCGCTGGGCGCTGGTGGGCGGTGCCGTCGTGATCGGGGCGCTGATGATCTCGAACATGGTGGCGCTGCGGGGGCGCCGACGCGTGGCCGCGACCTAGGGGCGGCGTGGCGTCAGAAATCGGCCTCGACACCGGGCAAGTCCAGTTCGCGGATCAGGTCACGCAGTTCCTGACGCGCGGCGATGTTCGAGATGTTGAGCTGCTTGACCCCGATGTCGCGCAGATCGAGCAGGGTGAGCCCCCGGGGGAACAATTCGCGGAAGATCACGCGCTCGTTGAACCCGGGCGCGGTGCGGAAGCCGATGCGCTTGGCGAGGTTGTCCAGCGCGTCGCCCATCTTCTTCTTGTTGACCATCTGCTGGGCGCCCAACCGGTTGCGCACCACCACCCAGTCGATCGGCCGCAGCCCGGCCTGCGCGCGAAGCTGCCGCGCGTTCCAGACCATTTCGGAATAGACCGACGGGCCGAGGATTTTCTGCCCGTCGCTGTCAACATGGGCCAGCAGGTCGAAATCAACGAAACTGTCGTTGAGCGGGGTGATGAGCGTGTCGGCAAGGCTGTGCGCCACCTGGCTGAGCCGCGTGTGCGAGCCGGGGCAGTCGATCACGATGAAGTCGGATGTCGGTTCCAGATCGGCGATCGCGCTTGACAGGCGCCGGTCATACGGGTTCTCGCCGGGTTCGAGGCCGGACTGGTCGATCTCGGGCAGGTCGTGATAGCGGGCACTGGGCAGGTCGATGCCCTCGCTCTCGACAAAGCGGGCGCGGTTGGCGGCATAACGGCCGAAGGTTTTCTGCCGCAGGTCGAGGTCGAGCGCGCTGGTGCGGTGCCCCATACGGGCCAGCGCCGTGGCCACGTGCATGGAGACGGTGGATTTGCCCGCCCCGCCCTTTTCGTTCCCGACGACGATGATATGCGCCATGACGCGTTCCCCTGCCCGTTCAGACCCCGGATTTTCTGGCGGCACAGTATCGACCCGCGCGGGAAAGGAAAAGGCGGGATCCTGCCGATGCGGTCATGATTTACGTCCGGGCAAGCCCCGCCAGAAGGGGTGCCAGCCGTGCTTCGTAGCGCTGCCAGCCGCGCTGGTTACCGTCGTAAAGGGGCCGGCGGGCCTGTCGGGCGCTCGCCGTGAGCACGGGCCGCGCGTTGCGCTCGGGCGCGAGGCAGGCATCGGCCCATTCCAGCCCGCAGAAATCGACAACGCGGCGCATCTCTTCGCGCGGGGCGGCGACGAGGGATTCATAGGCCAGCCGGGTCAGCCGCGGGTCGTTTTGCGCGTGGACCCGGGCCATGTGCGCGGTTGCGAGACCGTGATACCGCGCAAGGTCGTCAAGCCCGTAGGCAAAGCCGTTGCCGGCCGCCGCGTAGCAGGTGCGGAAATTGGACCAGCAGGTTTCGACCGCGTCGCGGGTGACATGGATGATGCGCGCCTCGGGCAGGGCGGCGAGCAACAGCGCCGTCCAGCGGAAGTTGAGCGGCAGCTTGTCCACGATGACGCGCGCGCCGGGGGCGTAAAGCGCAAGCTCCGCGCGGATCGTCTTGGCCATGTCGGCCAAGTCGGACAGGGCCGGGCGGTCACGCCCGTCGCGGCGCAGCGCGCGCAGGAGCGCCAGCGCGGCATTGTCGGCCACGGGCAGTTCGCCCGCACCATGCGCGCCCGGGGCGGCGGCGAGCATCCGTTCCGTCAGCGTGGTGCCCGAGCGCGGCAGCCCAACGATGAAAACCGGGCGCGGTGTGCCCGCCGGTGGCGGCACGGTGTTGCGCGGCAGCCCCTCCGCCATCCGGCCGAGCCATGCGAAGAGCGCCGCGTCGCGGTGCGGATCGTGGCGCAGTGCCGCGCGGCGCAGGCTGTTGCCCCGCTCAAGACAGTCGAATGCCGTGTCGCTGCCCGGGGTGATCTGGTCGAGCGCGTTGAACAGCGCGAAGTGAAGCCGTGCGCGATCGGCAAGGGGCATGTCGCCGTCCTGCCGCGCGAGCTGACGCAGCTGCGCCAGGTGCGGGTCGTCCGCCGTGTAATCATGCAGGTGCGAGAAGTTAAGATGCGCCTGCATGTTCCGGGGGTGCAGCGCCATTGCGCGCCGATAGGCGGCCCGGGCCGGCGCGCTTTGCCCCCGGGCGGCCGCGATCACCCCGAGGGACAAATGCGCCTCGGCGCGCCGTGGCGTATCGCGCGTGTCGCGCGTGGCGGCAAGGGCGCGCCGGTGCGCCTGCGCGGCCATGTCCAGATCGCCGAGTTCGCGCAGCGTTCGGCCCAGCAGGTTCAGCGCGCCGGCATGGCTGTCATGTTCGGCCAGCGCCCGGTTGACCACGTCGAAGGCCGGCCGGGGATGCCCGCGGCGCAGGCGCGCCTCGGCCAGCGCGGTCCAGCCGTCGGGGTCATCCGGGGCGAGGCGGGCCGCCTTGGCAAGGCAGTCCTCGGCTTCGTCAAGGCGTGTCATGTCCAGCAGAGCGGCGCCGCAATTGCGCCACAGCCGGGCATCGCGCGGGCTGCCCTGCAAGGCGTCACGGTAGATTTCCAGCGCGCGGTCGGGACGGCCGAGCGCGCGGTGACAGGCGGCACGGATATCGCCAAGCGCCCGCATCCCGGGCGCCACGCGCGACAAGGCCCGTGCCTGTGCCAGCGCCTTTTCGTGCTGGCCGGCGCGGTGGAGGCGCAGGACGTCGTCGATCTCGGCCTGCGTGACGGCACGTGCGGCCGGATCGGGACGTTCAAGTTGCGCGAGGCCCTGCCGTGCACGCCGGTTCGCGGGAAAGCGCGCCAGCACCTCGGTATAGAGCTGCGCGGCGTCCGCCCGCGCGCCGCGCCGCGCGGCCGATTGCGCCCGCGCCAGAAGTTTCGTCACCTGTGTGGCCATGATCGCCCCTGTTCCCGGTGGGTTTCGGGAACAGGGTGGCGCCAAATGATTGCGAATTCGTCACCGGCAGTCGGATGGCCGGGCAGGGGCCAAGTGTCAGATGAACTGGAAGTCGTCCTGCGTCAGGTCGGCCGCCGCGACGTTCTCGATCGTGACGATATGGCCGTCCACGGTCATCTGCGCGCCGTCGGCGGTGTCGGTGATGTTCAGCGCGTCGAGGAAACCCTGCACCCCGTTGCCGCCATTGTCGATGTTGGGCGTGCCGTCCAGCGTGCTGACCGTGCGGATGAGGAAGCCGTCGGTGCCGTCCTCGAAATCGGTGATGATGTCGGCATCGCCGTCCTTGAAGAAGTTGAAGACGAAGCGATCTTCCCCGTCGCCGCCGGTCATGGTGTCGTCACCGTCGCCGCCGTTGATCGAGTCGTTGCCGGCGCCGCCGTCGATGACGTCGTCGCGCCCGCCGCCGGCGAGGAAGTCGTCGCCGTCACCGCCCGCGATCTCGTCGTTGCCTTCGCCGCCGCCGACGCTGTCGTTGCCGGCCCCGGCATCGACGGTGTCCTGCCCGGCGCCGCCGCCCATGTCGTCATCGCCGTCGCCGCCGTTCACGACGTCGTTGTTGAAGCTGCCGCCCATGGTGTCGTTGCCGGTGCCGCCGTCGAGCGTATCGTCGCCCGGTCCGCCATTGACCACGTCGTCACCGTCGCCGCCATCGACCGCGTCATTGCCCTGGCCGCCGCCCATGAAGTCGTTGCCGCCGCCGCCATCCATGGTGTCGTTGCCCGGGCCACCGCCCATCCGGTCGTCACCCGTATCACCGTTGACGACATCGGCGCCCTCTGCCGCGGCGATGTTGTCATCCCCCGCGCCGCCCGACAGCGTGTCGTCACCGGACCGGCCCAGAACGGCGTCATTGCCATCCCCGGCATCTATGACGTCGTCACCCTCACCGGCATCAAGGAAATCGGCCAGCGGACCACCGAACAGGATGTCATCACCGTCGCTGGCCGGGCGGGGCAGGACCGGGTCGGCGATCGTCTGTTCCACCATCTCCGCGCGGCCGGCATCGTCAACATAGCTCACCCGGATCCCGATGACCGCGCCGATATCGGCAGGCTGAAGCGTGTACGATTCCGTGGCGGCATCGGGGATCGCCACGCCGTCGCGGATCCATTGATAGCTGACCTGTGCCAGACCGTCGGGATCGGACAGCGCGGAGATGTCGACCGTCAGCGTCTCGCCCGACTCGGGGGTGCCGAGAATGGCGATGTCGCCCTCGGCGGGTTCGTTCACATCGGCGACGACGATCTCGACTTGCTGACTGTCCGTGCCGCCGAACCCGTCATCGGCGATGATCTCGATCTCGTAAAGGTTGTTCGCGTCCGCGTCCGCGGGCGCTTCGAAATCGGGTGTCGCCGCGAAGGTGAGCGTACCCGTCCCGGGATCGATTTCAAGCGCGTCGGCATCCGGCCCCGCAAGCGTGTAGGTCACCGTATCGCCATCCGCATCGACGGCTTGGGCCGTCAGGATGTCGCCCTGCACGCCTTCGTCCACCGTGCGCGGACTGACGATGCCGGCAAGCTCCGGGTCGGAGAAAGCCGTTGTGCTGGTGTCCAGGACCCGGCCGAAAATACCGTCGCCCCTTTCATAGGGATTGGTGAAACTGGACTCGAATTCCCAAGCCAGCGCCACATCCCCGTTTTCGAGCGAGTCGACCGTCGGGCGCCAATGCGTGCCGCTTGTGATGCTGTCGGGCAGCTCCTCTACGTAGAGCTCGCCCCCCAAACGGGTCCCGTCCGCATCGAAGAGTTGTGCCACGATCTCGTCGTCGCCCACGGTGTCATACCACGCGACCATGAAGCCACCATCGGGCGTGGCGGCGACCACGGGGTATTCCTGGTTGCCCGCCACCGTGGTGTTGACCCTGAATTCTCCCCCCACGGGCGTGCCGTCATTCGCGAAACGCTGTCCGTAGACGCCCCATTCGTTGAAATCGCTGTCTTCGTCGTCGTCCTGTTCCTCCGACTGCCAGACCACGACGAAGCCGCCGTCATTCAGCGCCGCGACCGAGCCGTCGCCGCCGGAAACGGAAAAGGACTGGCTGTCCTCGGTATAGGTGTTGACCTGAAAATCGCCGGTGACGGGTGTCCCGTCAGGTTCAAAGATGCGCGCATCTATATCGCCCGGACCGTCCCAGACCGCGACGAGATTTCCATCAGAAAGCGACACGATTTCAGGGTATTGCTGATCGAAATCTTCTGACTCATTGAGCCGCACGGAGTCACCCCGCGGCGTCGTGTCCGCGTTGTAGAAGCGCGCATCGACGCTGTTGGTGTAGGCACCGAGTCCGAAACCGGTCTGATAATCGGGATCCCATTCCGAGTTCCCTTGCCAGCTGATGACGAACCCCCCGTCCGCGAGACCGGCGACATGCGGATGGTCCTCGGAAACGTAGCGGCTGCCGTCATCATTGATCAGCGGCACGGACTGCTGAGCGACGACGAACTCCTCGTCCAAGGCTACACCGTCCGCCGAAAAATGTCGTGCCATGATATCCCGCGAGTCGGTCTCGGGGTCGTCCGGTACGGGATTGGAGCGCACCCAGCTTACGACAAAGTTGCCGTCGGCGAGTCCGTCCACTGAAGCGCGGGCGAAACTCTGGGCCGGCCCGACGAGAATGTCGTCCGAAACCGGTGTTCCGTCGGGCGCGTGCACGCGGGCATAAACGCCACGGATCAAATCCACATCGTCGAAGTCGAAAGGGCTGTTTTCCCAGACTGTGACGAAGCCGCCGCCGGCCAGCGCGGCAACGTCCGGACGCTCTTGCGATCCGCTGATTTCGTCGTTCGCGTGGAATTCGCTCCCGGCCGGGCGAATGAAGGTATCGGTCATGTGGCTCCCCTGTTCTGCGCTGGGTGTTCAAGAATGCGACCGAAGCCATAGCATCGTGTGTCGGTGCCATGCCTTGACCGAGGTCAAGCCGGCTTGCCGCGGTCGCAACAGGCTGTTTCGTCATGCGCCGCTGCGGCTCTCGGCGTCTGCGCGTGTGCGGGACGGCACCGGGGCATGCGGGCCAAAGTTCGTGGTTTTCACAAGAAAACCCTTGTTCCACGAAACGTGATTTCGCATTAACTGTTAAACCGTATTTGTGAAACAGGGTGGACATGACCAACAGCAGCGGGCTCTTGCCGATCATCGCGCTTCTGCCGTTTCTCGGGGCGTTGATACCGGGTGTGATGATACGTGCGGGGCGTACCGCCTGTGCGACGTTCACCGCCGTTCCGACGGTGCTCGCGCTCGTGTTCCTTGGTGTGTTGGCCCCGGATGTCATGCGCGGCGAGGTGATACAGGCGGAAATAACGTGGTTGCCGCAGCTGGGGCTGTCGGCCGCGTTCTTTCTTGACGGTCTTGGGCTGCTTTTCGCCTGCATGATCCTTGGCGTCGGGCTGCTGATCACGCTTTATGCGCGGTATTACCTGTCGGGCGAGGACCCGGCGGGGCAGTTCTATACCTACCTGCTGCTTTTTCAGGGCGCGATGCTGGGCATCGTCGTGTCCGACAACATCCTGCTGTTGTTGATTTTCTGGGAGCTCACCAGCCTGTCGTCCTTCCTGCTGATCGGGTACTGGAAGCACCTGCCCGAGGGCCGGCAGGGCGCGCGCATGGCGCTGGCCGTGACCGGGGCCGGGGGGCTTGCGATGATCGGGGGGATGCTGATCCTCGGCAATATCGCGGGCAGCTACAACCTGACGGATATCCTGACCGCGGGCGAGGCGATCCGCGCGTCGGATTGGTACATGCCCGCGTTGATCCTGATCCTGCTGGGGGCGTTCACCAAGTCGGCGCAGTTCCCGTTCCATTTCTGGTTGCCGCACGCGATGGCCGCGCCGACGCCGGTGAGCGCCTACCTGCATTCCGCGACCATGGTGAAGGCGGGCGTCTTCCTGATGGCGCGGATGTGGCCCGTATTGTCGGGGACCGACGCGTGGTTCTACATCGTGTCGATCACGGGCCTTGTCACCATGGTGCTGGGCGCGCTCATCGCGCTTTTCAAGGATGATCTCAAGGCGCTGCTGGCCTTCTCGACGGTCAGCCATCTGGGCTTGTTGACCATGCTGCTCGGTTTCGGCACCGAGAAGGCCGCGGTCGCGGCGGTGTTTCACATCATCAACCACCTGACGTTCAAAGCCGCGCTGTTCATGACGGCTGGGATCGTCGATCACGAGACGCACACGCGCGACATCAAGCGGCTTGGCGGGTTGGCCAAGTTCATGCCGGTAACGGCGCTGATCGGCACGCTGGCGGCGCTGTCGATGGCGGGGATACCGTTCTTCAACGGCTTCCTGTCCAAGGAATTGATGCTCGAGGAGGCATCGCATACCGACTGGTTCGGCAATGGCTGGATCGTGCCGGTGCTGGCGACCGTGGGCGCGCTGCTGTCGGTCGCCTACAGCTTTCGTTTCATATTCCACGTGTTTGCAGGGCCGGCGCGGGATGACTATCCCGCGCATCCGCACGATCCGCCCTTCGGCATGTATGCCGCGCCCGCGCTGCTCTGCGTGCTGGTGATGCTGATCGGTATCCTGCCATGGGTGGCGGAACCGGTCGTGACCATGGCGGCCAATGCGGTGACCGGGGCCGATCTGCACCCGCATCTGAAAATCTGGCATGGCGTCAAGCCGGCGCTGTTCATGTCGATCATCGCGGTCATTGGCGGGGCTGTGCTTCTGGGCCTGCACCGCGGCCTTGATGGCGCCTGGCAGGCCACGCCGCGCCCCGAGGCCAAGGTGATCTTCGATCGCCTGATTGCCGGGGCCGTGGGCCTGTCGTGCGCGGTGACGGAGGGGGTGCACAATGGCTCGATCAGCCGGTACCTCGCCATTTTCGTGGTGGCGACGGTGGGGCTGGGATACGTGGCGTTCAGCGGCGGCGGCCTGAGCCCGCCTGCCGGCGACCTGCTGCCGATCCCGCCCGTGGCGGCGGCGGGCTGGCTGGTCCTGATCGTGGCGACGGCGCTGGTCGTGATCAATCACCGCAACCGGTTCCGCGCGCTTGTCCTGATCGGGGTGATCGGGCTGATGATCTCGGCCGGGTTCGTCTATCTCTCGGCGCCGGACCTCGCGCTGACGCAAATTTCGGTGGAAACGGTCACGATCATGCTGCTGCTGCTGGCGTTGTATTTCCTGCCCAAGCACACCCCGCGCGAAAGCGGGCCCGCCCGGCGGCTGCGTGACGGTATCGTGGCGGTTGTCGCGGGCGGCGGGGTGGCCGCGCTGGCCATGGTGTTCCTCACGCGCGATTTCGAGTCGATCTCGGCCTTCCACCTCGCCAATTCCTACAAGGGCGGCGGGGGCACGAACGTGGTGAACGTGATCCTCGTCGATTTCCGGGGCTACGACACCTACGGCGAGATCATCGTGCTGGGCATCGCCGGGCTGACCATCTTCGCGCTGATGGAGGCGCTGCTGAACGGCCCGGCCGGCCGTCGGCTGCGCAACCGCGATTACAGGCAGGACCGTTCGCGCGACCGGCACCCGCTGATGATGGTGGTGGCCACGCGGGCAATGATGCCCATCGCGGTGATGGTAGGCGTCTATATCTTCCTGCGGGGGCACAATCAGCCGGGCGGCGGCTTCGTGGCCGGGCTGGTGATCTCGATCGCGCTGCTGATGCAGTACATGGCGTCGGGCTTCGCATGGACCCAGAACCGCAAGCGCATCGAGTATCACCTGATGATCGGCTGGGGCGTGGTGATCGCCGGCCTGACGGGGGCGGGTGCATGGCTGGCCGGTAAACCCTTCCTCACCAGCGATTTCGGCTATATCCACTGGCCGCCGATCGAGGAATTCGAATGGGCCACGGCAATGGCCTTTGACCTTGGCGTGTTCCTGACCGTGCTGGGGGCGGTGATGCTGATGCTCTACAGCCTGTCGCGCCTCGCGCGCCACGCGGGCGAGACGGTGAACGTGGAACCCATGGATTACGACCCCTCGCTGAAACCCAACAACAAGACATCGGAGGCCGAGTAGAATGGAGATCGTGGTGGCGAGTTCGGTGGGCGTGCTGACGGCAGCCGGGGTCTACCTGATCCTGCGCTTGCGCGCCTTCCCGGTCATCCTGGGGCTGGCATTGCTGTCATACGCTGTGAACGTGTTCCTGTTCGCGACTGGACGCTTGGCGATCAACGCGCCGCCGGTTCTGAACAAGTATGCCGACGTGAGCTATTCCGACCCGCTGCCGCAGGCGCTGGTGCTGACGGCGATCGTGATTTCCTTCGGGATGACGGCCGTGCTGGTGATGATCGCGCTTGGGGCGTATCTCGAAGCCGATGATGACAGCATCAACCTGGCCGGCGTGAACGCGGGCGAGGGCGACGACACGGCTGAGGACGGCGGCGCGACGGCCGGCAAGGCAGGCGGCGCATGAGCCACTGGATCATTGCCCCCGTCATCCTGCCGGCGCTGCTGGCGCCGGTCATCGCCTTCGTCATGCGCCACGACATGCCGCTGGCGCGGTCGGCCTCCTTTGCCGGGACGCTGGCGCTGGTGGCCATCGCGACCGGCCTGACCGTCGCCGCGTCGGGCGGCGAGACCTTCGTCTACCGTCTCGGGGACTGGCCCGCGCCGTTCGGCATCGTGCTGGTGCTGGACAGGCTGTCGGCGATGATGGTGCTGCTCACCTCGGTTCTGGCCTTCATCGTGCTGCTCCACGCCGCTGCCACGGGATGGGACGCGCGGGGGCGGCATTTCCATGCGCTGTTCCAGTTCCAGCTCATGGGGATCTCGGGCGCGTTCCTGACCGGAGACGCCTTCAACCTGTTCGTCTTCTTCGAGATCCTGCTGATCGCCTCTTACGGTCTGATGATCCATGGCGGTGGCAAGGCGAGGGTGCAGGCGGGTCTGCAATACGTGGTCATGAACCTTGCTGGCTCCACGCTGTTCCTGTTTGCGCTCGGCACGCTTTACGCCGCCACCGGCACGTTGAACATCGCCGACCTGGCAATGAAGATGCGGGCGCTGCCGGTGGAGGATGCCGGGCTGGTCCGCACCGCCGCGGTGCTTCTGATGGTGGTCTTCGCCATAAAGGCCGCGCTATTTCCGGTGCAGTTCTGGCTGCCCGCGACCTATGCCAACGCGCCGGCCCCGGTGGCGGCGCTGTTCGCCATCATGACCAAGGTGGGCGCCTACGCGATCATCCGCATCCACACGGTGGCATTCGGCCCCGACGTGGCGGTGACGGGCGGGTTGATCGGCACGTGGCTGATGCCAGCGGCGATCATCACGCTCGCGGTGGGTGCGCTTGGCGTTCTCGGGGCGCGGCGACTGATGCCGATGCTGTCCTTCGCCGTGGTGGGGTCGATGGGGACCATGATGATCGCGGTTGCGGCCTTCACGCCGCAGGCGACGACGGCCGCGCTGTACTACCTTGTCCATTCCACCTTCTCGGCGGCGGCGCTTTTCCTGCTGGCCGATCTGGTCGTCACAAGGCGGGCGGGCGACGACGTCCTGTCGGCGCGCGCGCCAACGGCGCAGAACGGGCTTTTCGCCGCGCTTTTCTTCGCGGGGGCGATCGGCATGGCCGGGATGCCACCGCTCAGCGGGTTCCTCGGCAAGCTGTTGATCCTCGACGCCATGCAGGGCACGACCCAGATGGCGCTTGCGTTCACGGCGATCCTCGCCGGCTCACTGCTGATCATCGTCGGGTTCGCGCGGGCGGGGAGCACCCTGTTCTGGAAGTGCACGGCGCTGCCGCATCCCATGCCCGCCGCCGACGCGGTGCCGGACGTCGGGGACAGGCCGGACGAGGCGCCGGCGGCGGGGCCGTTGCAGGTTGCGCCGACGCTGGCCGCTGTCGTGATGCTTGCCCTGCTGGCGGTGTTCGCCGGTCCTGTCACGGGCTACATGCAAGCCGCTGCCGATCAACTGTTCGACAGCTCGGGGTACATCGATGCCGTTCTGCCTGCGGATGAGGAGAGCTGAGCCATGATCAAGCGCCTTTTCCCCCATCCCGTGCTCAGCGTCGTCCTCACGCTCGTCTGGCTGGCGCTGGTCAACAAGGTCACGGTTGGCAACCTGATCCTGGGCGGTTTGCTCGGGATGGTGGTGCCGTGGATCACGGCCCCCTACTGGCCGCGACGGGCCAAGATCGGGCGACCGCTGCGCGTGGTCGAATACGCTTTCATCGTGCTGTGGGACATCATCATCGCGAACGTGCAAGTGGCGTGGATCATCATCTTCAAGCGCAATGCGAACATCTGGTCACGCTGGGTTTGCGTGCCGCTGGAGCTGACTTCGCCCGAGGCGATCACGGTTCTGGCCGGTACCATCACCATGACACCGGGCACCGTGTCTGCCATGTTGTCCGCGGATGGCGGCAGCATCCTCGTGCACTGCCTGCACACCGACGACCCCGGGAAGGTGCGTGACACGATCAAGAACCGCTACGAGTGGCGGCTGAAGGAGATATTCCAATGATCACGACCGCGCTGATCTTCGCTTTCGGATGTTTCGGGCTTGGGCTCATCTTCAACCTGTGGCGCATCGCCACCGGGCCGGATACCGCGGACCGGATTCTCGCGCTCGACACGATGGTCATCAACCTGATCGCGCTGCTTATCCTCTACGGTATCTGGAAGGGGACAGCGGTTTATTACGAGGCCTCGATGCTCGTGGCGATGGTCGGATTCGTTTCGACCGTGGCGTATTGCCGGTTCGTCCTTCGCGGCGACATCATCGAATAGGGGGCAGGCATGGAGCTCATGACGGAAATAATCGTCTCGTTCTTCCTCGTCGTGGCCGGGGTTTTCGGGCTGGTCGGGTCCTTCGGGCTGCTGAAGCTGCGCGAGACGATGCAGCGGCTGCACGCGCCGACCAAGGCGACGACGCTGGGGGTTGGGGGCGTTCTGCTCGCCTCGATGTTCTATTTCCTGCTGGTGAAGGGGACATTCTCGTTTCACGAGCTGCTGATCACCCTGTTCCTGTTCCTGACCGCGCCGGTCACTGCCCACTTCATCGCCAAGACCTTCATGCAGGGCAACGTGAGCAAGCGAGACCTGCCCGACACCGAGCAGGATTACGGCTGGTCTGTCTATGACGACCCGCCGATGCACGGCGAATCCGAGGACCGCTGAGCGGCGTCGGATCAGGGGCGCATGCGGCGCAGGCGCGGGTCCATCGACAGCATGTCGGGCCAGCCGACGAAATACTCGATGGCATAGACGATGAAGCAGACCGCGAAAATGGCCAGTACGAACTTGACCTTCTTCTTGTCGGGCGGGTTGCGGGCCCACCGGGCCATGCGGAGGAGCCAGCTTATGTTCATCGCTCCGTGAACCGTATCTTGCCGATGTGGGGGAGGTTGCGGTTGCGCTGCGCATAATCGATGCCGTAGCCGACAACGAACGCGTCGGGGATCTCGAAACCGGTCCAGTCGGCGCGGATGTCGGCCTCGCGCCGTGACGGCTTGTCGAGCAGCGCGATGCTGCGCAGCCGGCGCGGCCGGCGGCTGGACAGCAGGGACATCACGTGGTCAAGCGTGTGGCCCGTATCGATGATGTCTTCCACCACCAGAATGTCGCGCCCCTCGATGTCGCCGCCCAGGTCCTTGAGAATGCGGACTTCGCGGCTCGACTCCGTGGCGTTCGCGTAGGACGAGGCTTCGATGAAATCCACCTCGACCGGCATGTCCAGTTCCCGCACCAGGTCGGCGATGAAGATGAACGACCCGCGCAGGAGTCCCACGACGACCAGTTTGTCGGTATCGGCGAATTCAACGGCGATCTCGGCCGCCAGCCCTTCGACCCGGGCGGCGATTTCCTTGGCCGAGAACAGCCGGTCGATCACATATGCGCGGTCACTCATGAGTCCCCTTGAATTCATCCGCCCAGTCTAGGAAATAGGGCGCCACTGTCACGCGAAAACCGGGCCGTCCCGAATGCCGAGCCACGCCGAATCCCGCCAGATGCCCTACAGCGCCCAGCAGATGTACGATCTGGTGGCGGACGTGGGCAACTACCCGAAATTCCTGCCGTGGACGGCCGCAGCGCGCGTTCGCAAGGTCACGCCGCAGGCGGACGGCTCCGAGGTGATGGAGGCTGATCTTGTCATCAGTTTCAAGGTTTTCCGCGAACGTTTCAGCAGTCGGGTCGTCCTGTGGCCGCGGGACATGCGGATCGAGACCGAGTATCTGGACGGGCCGTTTCACCACATGAAGTCCAATTGGCGCTTCGAGGATAACGACGCCGGCTGCATGGTGCATTTCGATGTCGATTTTGCCTTTCGCAACCGGTTGTTGCAGTCGGCGGCGGAACTTTTTTTCTACGAAGCGATGCGCCGGATCGTGAGTGCCTTCGAGAAAAGGGCGGCCGCGCTCTATGGCTGAAAAACTCGATAGAGTTTTGGCGCAGGCCCTTCGCCGCGCGCCGGAAAGCGCCCTGGCCGTGATGCGTCTGTCGCTGGCGGACTGGCTGGCGGTTGGGCTTGCCGGGCAGGACGAGCCGGTGGCGCAGCTGACGCGGGACATGGTGCTGGCGGAAGCCGGCAAGGGTGAGGCGGCCCTTTTCGGCGGCGGCAGGGTGCCCGCCCGCGCCGCGGCGCTGGCCAACGGCGCGGCCAGCCATGCACTGGATTACGACGACACGCATTTCGCGCATATCGGGCACCCGTCTGTCGCGGTGATCCCGGCGGCGCTGGCCATGGCGGAAAGGGTAGGTGCCGGGCAGGATAGCTTTCTGCGTGCTGTTCTGGCGGGGTGCGAGGCCTCGGTACGGCTCGGGCTGCTTCTGGGCCGTGGTCATTACCAGACCGGGTTTCACCAGACAGCGACGGCCGGGGCTTTCGGTGCGACACTGGCCGCGGTGCGGCTTCTGTCCGATGACGAAACCGTCCTGCGGCAGGCGCTCGGGCTGGTGAGCACGCGGGCCTCGGGATTGAAATCGCAGTTCGGGACGATGGGCAAGCCCTATAACGCCGGAATCGCGGCGGCGAACGGCGTGGAGGCGGCGCTGCTTGCCATGCGCGGTTTCGTGTCGACTCCCGAGGCGGTTGACGGGGCGCTCGGGTTTCTGGAGACGCATCACGCGGATGGCGCGGGCGCCGGGGCGGACGGTTTCCTCATGGAGGATGTCAGCCTCAAGTTCCACGCGTGCTGTCATGGCCTGCACGCGGCGCTGGAGGCGCTATCGACCTTGAAGGAGGGGATCACCGGCAATGTCGATGCGGTCGAGACGGTCGAGGTGCGGACAAATCCGCGCTGGCTGACCGTTTGCGACAAACCCGAGCCGCAAACCGGGCTCGAGGCGAAATTCAGTTATCGCGCCGTCATGGCCCTGTCCCTGTTGGGCCACGAGACGGCCGCGCTTTCCACTTTTGACGACCGGCTGGTGCTGTCGCCCCGTGTGGTCACGCTGCGCGACAAGGTGCATGTCGTGGCCCGTGACGAAGTGCCGGAACCCGCCGCGGTGGTGCGCGTCACGACGGATGGGCAGACGCGAGAGGCGCATCACGATCTGGCCGCGCCACTGGACATTGATACCCGTGCCGCAAAGCTTCAGCAGAAGATCATCGCGCTGCACGGCGACGATATCGCGGGCCGCATCATGGCCGCCGCGCACGGTGGGGATATCGCGGGGAGTCTGGCAGTGATGGGATAGGCCGGGCCTGTCAGCCGACGGCCTTGCCCAGCATGTCCATCGCGTGATCCACGCTGGCCCTCCGGACGTTTTCACGCCCGAGCGTGCCGAATTCCAAGGTTTCGGAAACGGTGTCCGCCCCGTGGCGTGCAAGCGCGAAACAAACAAGACCCTCGGGCTTGGCGTCGCTGCCGCCCGGCCCCGCAACGCCCGTGATGGCGATCCCGATATCCGCGTTCGACCCAGAGAGGGCCCCCTCGGCCATTTCGCGGGCGGTTTCCTCGGACACGGCGCCGTGCGAGTCGAGGGTGGTCTGGCTGACGCCGAGCATCTCTTTCTTGGCCGCGTTCGAATAGGTGATGATCCCCCGGTCGTAAATGTCGGACGCGCCGGCGGCGTCGGTAATCGCCGCGGCAAGCAGGCCCCCCGTGCAGCTTTCGGCAGTGGTGAGCATCAGGCCCGCATCGCGGGCGCGCATGACAAGGTTGGCAGACGTGGTCATTGCATCAGTACTCCATGTGACAAGGCGGCGAGGGCGATCACGACAAGGGCGGCGGCGATCCCGGCGAGGACGTCGTCGAGCATCACGCCGAGCGAGTCGCCACGCCGATCGGCCCACCCGATCGGGCCGACCTTGAGTATATCAAAAAAACGGAACGCGAGGAATGCCACGATCCAGCCAGGCCAGAGCGCGGTGAGCGGGGCGCCGGTATGGGCCGCACCGAGCGACACGGGCAGGAAGGCGACCCATTGGCCCGCGATCTCGTCAATGACGATCTCGGACGGATCGTGATCCGATTTTCCCTTGGTTTCCAGATATGTGGCCCACCATCCCAAACCGAAGATCAGCACCGTGGCGGCCACGAACACGGGGAATCCGCCGAGCGCGTGGAGCGCCCATGCAAAGGGCAACGCGGCAAGCGAGCCCCATGTGCCGGGGGCCGGGCGCAGATGGCCGATGCCAAGCACGGTGACGAAAAGATGCTGTAATGTCATGGCTTTACCAGTGTCATGGCCGCCTGTGCGGCGATGCCTTCGCCACGGCCGGTGAAACCGAGGCGTTCGGAAGTGGTGGCCTTGACCGAGATGCGGTCACACTCAAGGCCCGTGATCCCCGCGAGTGCCCGGCGCATGGCCGCGGCATGGGGGCCGACCTTGGGCTGCTCGCAGATAAGAGTAACGTCCATGTTGTTGATCGCAAATCCTTTTTTATTGACAAGGTCAACCGCGTGACGCAGGAAGACGTGACTTTCCGTGCCCTTCCATTGCGGGTCCGACGGTGGGAAGTGCTGGCCGATGTCGCCCTCCGCCAAGGCGCCATATATTGCGTCTGTCAGGGCATGCATCCCAACATCAGCATCCGAATGGCCCTGCAAGCCGCGATCATGCGGGATCGTCACGCCGCAGAGCACCACCGCGTCGCCGGGGCCGAAGCGGTGCACGTCGAATCCCGTGCCGATGCGTATATCCATCTGGCCTCGCAATATTCTTTCGGCCCGGGCGAAATCGCCCGGATAGGTGATCTTGAGGTTGTCCTCCTGCCCCTCGACGATGCGGACGGCAAGCCCGGCGCGGCGGGCGACGGCGACGTCATCGGCCGAATTTCCGGGGTCTGCATCGCGGCGGTGTGCCGTCAGGATCGCGTCGGTGCGAAATCCCTGTGGCGTCTGGGCACGGTAAAGGCCCGTCCGGTCGGCCAGACCGGTGACGTGCCCGTCCTCGCCCTGCCAGAGCGCATCGGTCACGGGCAGGGCCGGCGCGGCGGCGGGGCCGTGGTCCAGCGCGTCGAGAACGGACCCGATCAGCGCGGCCGACACGCAGGGCCGCGCGGCATCGTGGATGAGCACGCGGTCGGCGCGGCCGGCGACGGCCTCCAGCCCGGCCAGCACCGACCCGCGCCGCGTGGCGCCCCCGGCCACGACGGTCAGCCCCGGAATATCCAGCGCCCGCGCGCGCGCCATATCGTCGGGATGACCGACAAGAACCATCTCGCTGACGCGCGGCACCCCGCCAAAGGCCGCGAGCGCATGCGCCACGACCGGGCGGCCGGCAAGCGGTCGCCATTGCTTGGGCAGCGCGCCCTGCGCCCGGGTGCCGCGGCCGGCGGCGACGATGATGGCGGCAACTTCCATGGCCCCTGATTACGCCCGGTCCGCGGCAAGCGCAATCCTGTAGCGTGGTGCCTAAAAACTGTGCAGTATGCTCGCGACGGATGCGATGCGGCCCCGCACAGATTGAATGATGCCGGCACAGCGCGTAAATGATACCTGTTGCACAAGGAATAGGCAGTTGACGTTGCGGCTCGATGATCTGGCGCTTGCGCCACCCGTTCTGCTGGCCCCGCTTGCGGGAATCACGGATCTGCCCTTTCGGACGCTCGTGTCGCGGTTCGGCGCGGGGCTGGTGGTGAGCGAGATGGTCGCCAGCCAGGAAATGGTCCAGTCCAAGCCGGGCGTGCGCGAACGTGCGGAACTCGGCGTGGGGATCGCCAACACGGCCGTGCAGCTGGCCGGGCGCGAGGCGCGCTGGATGGCCGAGGCGGCCCGGCAGGTCGAGGCGCAGGGCGCGCGCATCATCGACATCAACATGGGCTGCCCCGCCAAGAAGGTGACGAGCGCCAGCGGCGCTGGTGCCAGCGGGTCGGCCCTGATGAAGGACCCCGATCACGCGCTGTCGCTGATCGAGGCGGTTGTCGGCGCCGTTGACGTGCCCGTCACGCTCAAGACCCGGCTGGGATGGGATGACGGGCTGCTCAACGCCCCGGAGATCGCGCGCCGGGCCGAGGCGGCCGGGATCCGGATGATCACGATCCACGGGCGCACGCGGTGCCAGTTCTACAAGGGGCGGGCAGACTGGGCGGCGATCCGGCGCACGAAAGAGGCCGTCAGCATCCCGGTCGTGGCCAATGGCGACATAACCGGGCCCGAGGATGCGCGCGCCGCCCGGCGTGCCTCGGGGGCGGATGGCGTGATGATCGGGCGCGGCGCGCAGGGGCGGCCGTGGCTGCTGGCCGAGGTGGCGGCGGCGCTGCACGGTGTCCCGGCGCCGGAGGTGCCGCGGGGCGCGGCGCTGGCCGACATGGTGTCGCACCATTACGAGGAGATGCTGCGCTTTTACGGGCGCGAGCTGGGCTGCCGCGTGGCGCGCAAGCACCTTGGCTGGTACATGGACGGGGCCGGTACCGGGGTGGCGCTGCGCAAGCGCGTGCTGACTGCGCGCGACCCGGACACGGTGCAGCGGTTGATCCCCGACGCCATGACCGCCGCCGACCGGGTGGCCGCATGAGCACGGACGACGCGATATGGACATCCCTGCCGGTGCCGGCGCTGGTGATCGACGGCGCCGACCGGATCGCCCGGATCAACCCGGCCGCCGAAAGTTTCCTCATGGGATCGGCCCGGCAGCTCGTTGGCGACCCCGTCTGGGACAGGCTGGCCGTCGATGCGCCGCTGGACGCGGCGATCGGGCGGGCGCGGCGTCATGGCGCGCCGCTTTTCGTCAACGATGTTGACGTCGGCACCGGCGACCGCGCCCCCGTGCAGTGCAACCTGCAGATCGCCCCGCTGGGCGCCGGCGCGGGGGACGAGATGATCCTGCTGATTTCCCCGCGCGAACTGGCCGGGCGCATGACGCAGGGCAACACCGTTAAATCCGCCGCGAAATCGGCGATCGGCATGGCCGAGATGCTGGCCCACGAGATCAAGAACCCGCTGGCCGGGATCACCGGGGCGGCGCAGTTGCTTTCGATGAACCTGTCCAGCGACGATCTGGAGTTGACCGACCTGATCGTGAACGAGGGTCGGCGCATCGTCGCGCTGCTGGAGCAGGTCGAACAATTCGGCAATCTGGGCAAGCCCCGCCGGGACGCCGTCAACGTGCATGACGTGCTGGACCGGGCGCGCCGGTCGGCCGTGGTGGGTGTCGCCGCGCAGATGACCGTGATCGAGGATTACGACCCGTCACTGCCGCTGGCGCACGGCGATGCGGACCAGTTGCTGCAGGTGATCCAGAACCTGATCAAGAACGCGGCCGAGGCGGCCGGCGGCGATGGCGGCCGGATCATCCTGCGCAGCTTCTATGAACAATCGCTGCGCGTCATGCGCGAGGGCGGGCCGGGCCAGTCGCTGCCGCTGCAGATCGAGATCGAGGATGACGGCCCGGGATTGCCGCCCGAGATCGCGGGCGACGTTTTCGACCCGTTCGTGTCGGGGCGAGAGAACGGTACCGGGCTGGGGCTGGCGCTGGCGGCCAAGATCATTTCGGACCATGACGGCTGGATATCGGTCAAGTCGGCGCCGGGGCGCACGGTGTTCCGCATCTCGTTGCCGCGGGCGCCCGAGAACAAGGAGGAATAGGCGATGGATGGCACGGTACTGGTGGCCGATGACGACCGCACGATCCGCACGGTCCTGACGCAGGCGCTGACGCGGGCGGGCTGCAAGGTCCATGCCACGTCGTCGCTGACGACGCTGATGCGCTGGATCGGGGAGGGCAAGGGCGACGCGGTGATCAGCGACGTCGTCATGCCCGATGGCAACGGGCTGGAAATGCTGCCCAAGATCGCGCAGGACCGTCCGGGCCTGCCGGTGATCGTGATCTCGGCGCAGAACACGATCATGACGGCGATCCAGGCGGCCGAGGCCGACGCCTATGACTACCTGCCCAAACCCTTCGACCTGCCGGACCTGATGAAGCGCACCGCCAAGGCGCTGGAAAGTGGCGCGCGGGTGCCGGCGCGCAGCGACAGCGACGAGCGCCCCGACGATTTGCCGCTGGTGGGCAGCACGCCGGAGATGCAAAAGCTCTACAAGGTGGTGGCGCGGATCATGAACACCGCGCTGCCGGTGATGATCAGCGGGGAATCGGGGACCGGCAAGTCGCTGATCGCGCGGGCGATCCACGATTTCTCGGACAGGCGCACGCTGCCCTTCATGGCCGTCAGCCCGGCCGACCTTGCCGATCTGGAGGGGCCGTCGAAGATCATGGCGCGCGCCCGCGGCGGCACGATCGTCATCGACGAGGTGGGGGACCTGGACCCGGAGGCGCAGGGCCGGGTCGTGCGCATGATGGACGCCCCGGGCGAGCACAGCCCGCGGTTCATGGCCACCAGCCAGGCCGACCTGTCGGCGCAGCTTGACGGATCAGGGCTGCGCGAGGACCTGTATTACCGGCTGTGCGGCGCGGCGATCGACGTGCCGCCGCTGCGCGCACGGGTGGATGACATTCCGCTTCTGGCCGAGCATTTCCTTGCCCGGCTGGAGCGCGAGGGGCTGCCGCCGCGCCGGTTGAGCGAGGACGCTCTGGCGCTGATGCGCGCCTATGGCTGGCCCGGCAACGTGCGGCAGCTCGAAAACGCGGTGCGACGGATCGCGCTGACCGCGCAGGACGAGATCATCCAGCCCGCCGACGTGGAGCCGGTGCTGGGCAACCAGCCGGCCTCGGCCCTGATGTCGGGGCAGGAACCGGCTGAAAAGCTGAAGGATTCGATCACGCGGCACCTGAAGCGCTATTTCGACCTGCACGGCGATGCGCTGCCGCCGCCGGGGCTGTATGCGCGGATCCTGCGCGAGATGGAACTGCCGCTGATCGAGATCGCGCTCGATGCAACGGGCGGCAACCAGGCGAAATGCGCCGAGCTTCTGGGCATCAACCGCAACACCCTGCGCAAGAAGATCACGGATCTGGATATTCACGTGACACGGCGCCGCAAGTTGATGTAAAACTGCAACATCAATGTGGCTTTCCGGGCCGGCATGGCGCGGGACAGCAGATGTTGCGGCCACGGTGACGGGCTGCACAAGCTGATGGGGGCGGCGCGTGGCATCCGGGACACGCAGATGGACATGGGAACACCTGCGGCGGCTGCGCCGGCGCCGCCGGGTGCAGACCGTGGCGACCTTTGCGCTCGTGGTGCTCGGGCCGGTGCTGGCGCTGCTGACCTTCCTTGCGATGGGGCCGCTGGACCAGGGCGCGTCGTCGAACATCCTGCGCATCGCGCTGCTGGCGGACATGGTCTACGTGATCAGCGTGGCCGCGCTCGTGGCCTACCGGGTGGCGCGGATGATCGCGGCCCGGCGCGAGCGGTCGGCCGGGTCCCGGCTGCACCTGCGTCTGACCGGTGTTTTCGCGGTGATGGCGCTGTTGCCGACCGTGACGGTCGCGGTTTTCGCGACGCTGTCGGTGAACATGGGGCTGGAGGCGTGGTTTTCCGACCGCGTGGGGCGGGTGGTGGCTAACTCGGTCGCCGCTGCCGAGGCCTACGAGGACGAACACCGCCGCGACCTGATCACCGATGCGCGGGCGCTGGCCTCGCTCATCAACGCGACCAAGCGGGCCCGCGTCTTCATGGATGACGGCGATATCCGGCAGGTCCTGTCGCGGGGCCAACGCGAGATCCAGCGCGGTCTGCGCGAGGCCTTCGTCATCGACGGTACCGGCGATCTGCGCGCGCGGGGGGAGCGATCCTACCTGTTCGATTACGAGCAACCGACCCGCGCGCAGATCGAGCGGGCCGCCGAGGATGGCGTGGTGGTGATCCGCGACTGGGACAACAACGAGTTCCGCGCGCTGATGCCGCTGGAGACGATCACCGACCGCTACCTCTATGTCAGCCGCAACGTGGACGGCGCGATCCTGAACCTGCTGGACGAAACGCAGGAAACCGCACGTTTCTACAATCAGCGCGAAAGCGAGCGGGGGCGCGTTCTGTTCGAGTTCGGGCTGGTCTATCTGGGGTTCGCGGTCATCCTGATCCTTGCCGCGGTCTGGCTGGGCCTGTGGTTCGCCGAGCGGCTGTCACGCCCGGTGGGGCGGCTGACCAGCGCGGCGCAGCGCGTGGGCGAGGGGGATCTGGATACACGCGTCCGCGAGGAGGACGGCGGCGACGAGATCGCCATGCTGAGCACGTATTTCAACCAGATGACCCGTCAGCTCAAGGCGCAGCGCGAGAAGCTGCTGGCGAATACCCAGCAGATCGAGCGCCGCCGGCGGCTGTTCGATTCGGTGCTCGGATCGGTGTCGTCGGGCGTGGTGGGGCTGGATGCCAAGGGCCGGGTGACCTTCGTGAACCGGGCCGCCGAGCGGCTGCTTGACTGGCAGGACGACCAGCAATCGGTGGACCTGAGCGTGGCCGTGCCGGAATTCGGGGCGCTGTTCGAACGCCTCAAGCGGAATCCGGGCGGTTTCGTGCAGGAGGAAATCAAGGTCAGCCGCGGCGGCGGGATGGAGAACCTGCTGGTGCGGATGTCGACGCGCCGCAACGAGGACGGCCGGCGCGAGGGCTACGTCGTGGCCTTCGATGATGTCACCGACCTGGTGGCGGCGCAGCGCATGGCGGCATGGGGCGACGTCGCGCGGCGCATCGCCCACGAGATAAAGAACCCGCTGACCCCGATCCAGCTGAGCGCGGAACGCATCAAGCGCAAGTTCACGCGGGTACTGGAGCCCGCGCAGGCCGAGGCGCTGGAACAATTGACCGACGTGGTGGTGCGCCAGACGACCGATTTGCGGCGGATCGTCGACGAATTCTCGAAATTCGCGCGGATGCCGGACCCCGAAACCAAGCAGGAGAGCCTGAGCGGCCTGCTGCGCGAGGTCACGCTGCTGCAGGAAACCGGCCAGCCCGAGGTGCGGTTCGAGACGGATTTCTGCGCGGCGCCGCTATGTGCCGAGATCGACGCGACGATGATAAGCCAGGCGCTGACGAACCTGATCAAGAACGCGGGCGAAGCCATTGATTCGCTGTATGAAAACGGGGCGCCAGACGGGCATGTCCGAACCATCCGGGTCAGCTGTGCCGAACAGGACGGGCAGGCGGTGATCCGCATATCGGACAACGGCATCGGCCTGCCCGAGGACCGGTCACGCCTGTTCGAACCCTACGTGACGACGCGGGAGAAGGGCACCGGGCTGGGCCTGCCCATCGTCAAGAAGATCATCGAGGAGCATGGCGGCACGCTGGTGCTGGCCGATGCCGACACCTTTGGCGGCGCCGAGGCGCCGGGGGCCATGGCGGTGATCCGCCTGCCGCTGGTTCCCGGCGTGGCCGGGCCGGCGGCGCCGGATACGGGCGTGGAAACGGGGGCGGACCCCGAACAGATGACAGCGGACCAACGGGCGGTATGAGGACGACATGAGCGATATTCTGATTGTTGACGACGAGCGCGACATTCGCGAGCTGATCGCCGACATTCTCGAGGACGAGGGCTTCGTCACGC
>JAVLCJ010000019.1:0-41663 GCA_031580875.1 Roseovarius sp. | reverse complement strand
GGAACCACCCGCGGTGCTGGTCGGTCCCTTCAAGGTAAAGATCCGCCAGCCCGTCCTCGCTGCCATCCTCGCGGTCGCGTAACACGAAGGCGTGTGTCGACCCGGAATCGAACCAGACGTCGAGGATGTCATCGACCTTGTCCCACGCCGCCGGGTCGTGATCATCGCCCAGGAAACGCTCCTTCGCGCCGGGCTTGTACCACGCATCGGCGCCCTCGGCCTCGAACGCCTCTAGGATGCGCGCATTGACTGCCGGGTCGCGCAGCAGGAAATCCGGGTCGGTGGGCTTGGCGCCCTTCTTCACGAAACAGGTCAGCGGCACGCCCCAGGCCCGCTGGCGCGACAGTACCCAGTCGGGCCGTGCCTCGATCATCGAATGCAGCCGGTTGCGGCCCGTCTTCGGCGTCCATGTCACCAGCTCGTCGATCGAGCGCAGCGCCCGGGCACGGATCGCCTTGCCATACCGGTCCTGCCCGTCGCCGACCTCGCGGTCGATGGCGGCGAACCATTGCGGCGTGTTGCGGTAGATCACCGGCGCCTTGGACCGCCAGCTATGAGGATAGCTGTGCTTGAGTTTGCCACGCGCCAGCAGGCCGCCCACCTCGGCCAGCTTGTCGATCACGGCCTTGTTGGCGTCGCCTTCCTTGCCATTGGGCCTGAGGATCGCGCGCCCCCCGAACAGCGGCAGATCCGCGCGGAACCGGCCATCCTCCATCACGTTGTAGGTGATCACCTCGTCCAGCATCCCGGCGTCCTGGTACAGCACGTACTCGTCCATGCCGTGGCTGGGCGCACAATGCACGAACCCGGTGCCGTCCTCGTCGGTCACGAACGGTGCGGCGCGGAAATCGCGCGGGTCGTCCCATTCGCCCTGCGCCCCCTCGACGCCCTTCAGGGGATGCACGAGGCTGAGGCCGGAAAGCTCGTCGGCGGTGACGTCCCGCAGGCGGGTATACATCTCCGGCTCCAGCCGGGCGCGGCGCATCACGTCATCGGCCAGCTTGTCCGCCAGGACATAGCGGTCGCCCACATTCGCCCAGCATTCCCCGGGGGTGCCCGTCACCTCGTACAGGCCATAGGCGATGTCCTCGCCATAGACCACGGCCTTGTTCGACGGGATCGTCCAGGGCGTCGTCGTCCAGATGACGACATGCGCGCCCGTCAGGTCCCCGCCCGAAACGACCTCGAACTTCACCCAGATCGTGAAGCTCTCCTTGTCGTGGTATTCCACCTCCGCCTCGGCCAGCGCCGTCTTCTCGATGGGCGACCACATGACCGGCTTGGAGCCTTGGTAAAGCGTGCCATTCATCAGGAACTTCTGGAATTCTTCCGCGATGATCCGCTCGGCGCGGTAATCCATCGTCAGGTAGGGCCGTTCCCATTTGCCCGTCACGCCAAGCCGCTTGAACTCGTCACGCTGAACGTCGATCCAGCCCTCGGCGAATTTCCGGCACTCCTGCCGGAAATCGACCATGTCCACCTCGTCCTTGTTCTTGCCCTTGGCGCGGTACTCCTGCTCGATCTTCCACTCGATGGGCAGGCCGTGACAATCCCAGCCGGGGATATAGCGCGCGTCGCGGCCCATCATCTGCTGGGATCGCACCACCATGTCCTTGAGGATCTTGTTGAGCGCGTGACCGATATGCAGGTGCCCGTTGGCATAAGGCGGGCCGTCATGCAGGGTGAAGGGCTGTCGGCCGCCCTCGGTACTGGCCTTCTCGCGCAAGCGGTCATAGATGTGCAGGCGGTTCCAGCGGTCCAGCCACTGCGGCTCGCGCTTGGGCAGGCCCGCCCGCATCGGGAAATCCGTCTTGGGCAGGTTCAGCGTGTCTTTGTAATCGGGCGTTTCGGTCAGGTCGGCGCACATCGCGGGCGTCCTCTGTCGCTTGGGTCTCGGCGTATCGGGGATGGGGGCGGTGCGACGGCTCATGCACCTTGTCCCGGCGGCTCCGTCTGGTCAGAGCGCCGGGCATGTAATTCGAATGACCATCGCGGGTTTGTCCGTCATGCGCCGCCTTATAGGCCCCCGCCCCCGCCCCGTCCAGAGGGGGATTGCACCGCCCGGCCAACCGCGCCACATAACAGGGCATGAGCACCGCCCTGCCGCCACGCTTCGACATCACCCGGCCCGAGATCGAAAGGGTCGTGGCCGAATTCTACGCCCGCGTGCGGGCGCATCCCGGCCTCGGGCCGGTCTTTGCCGTCCATGTCACCGACTGGCCCGCGCATGAATGCCGTGTGGCCGATTTCTGGGCCAACACGATCCTGCACGAACGCGGCTACGACGGCAGCCCGATGACGGCCCATGTGCGGGCAGGCAACGTCAAGCCCGGCATGTTCTCCACATGGCTCGCGCTCTTCGACACCGTCCTGCGCGCCGAGCTCCGCCCCGACCAGGCGGCGGCGTGGTCGGCCCTTGCCCACCGCATCGGCCGGTCGCTGCGCGCCGGCGTGACCGAGCGTGACACCCTGCCCGGCGGCGTCCCGAAACTGCGCTGAGGCGTGCCGCTCGCGTGCGCGCGCCCCGACTTCTTCTCGGCGAAAATACCCTGTCGGGCACCCGCCACCCGGCGCCGACCCGCCCGCGGGTTCATCCGCCCCGGCCGGGCGCGTGGCGGGCCGGTGGGCGCGGCCCACCGGGGCGGACAGGGCGCGGTGGCAGCCGCCCGCGACCCCATCTGTCACGCCGGCGCGATACAGCCGCGTAACCGACGCATCGCCGAACCGCGTTTTCCCGTGCAGAAGAACCCTATCCCCGGTCCGTGCCCGCCACCCCCGGCACGCCGGTCACGTTGCCCCGGAACGCCGCGACCAGGTCGGCGTGATCCCGATCCGCCTCGATGGCAAGCCGGCGCAGGCCAAAATGCACATGTGCCATGTTCTGGTAATAGCTCGTGTAGGCGTAATTGGTGGCCGCCCCCGCCGCGGCCCCCAGCACGGGCACCGTCTGCGCGGCCAGCTTCTGGCCAAGAACGGTCGCCAGCCGTGGCGCCACCCGGGCGATCAGCGCCTGCATCGCCGCGCCCGTCACCGTCAACCGCGTACTCAGGAATGCAAGGTCCGCCCCGTCGTCGTTCTCCAGCGGCCCGGCCGCGGCGAAGACCTGGATGCAGTCGAACCTAACCCCTTGTTCTTCGGGGTCGAATCCATGCTCCACCGCGACATCCTGTATGGCGCGCAGCAGCACCGTGGTCGTCATCGGCAACTCTGCCATGGCGCTCGGCAAGCCGCCGACCCCGCCCGCCGCGCCCATTGCCGTCGTCAACGCGCGGCTCATCCAGCCCGGATTGTCGCCTACCACCCCGCGGGACCGGTGCGCGGTGTCCATCGCGGCGAAAAGCGACTGCCGGGTCACCTCGCCCAACCGGCCGCGCACCTGTGTGGGCAACCTGTCAAGCAGCCCCTCGGCCTGCGCCCCGATCAGGTTGAGCACTTGGATCCCGGCGTTCGAAGCGCGCGCATGGCGCTCTGCCAAGGCCTGCAGGCGGGCGTCTATTTCGGCCTGATCCGGCGATGTATCGAGAATTTCCAAGGGCTCCGCGCCTCCTCACCACGATTCGGGCCGCCAGTTTAACCGTTTTTTCAAGCGTCACGTGTCACTTTCCCGCGCGTGTCGACCCAAGCCCCCGGCACAAGCGCCAGCCCCAGCACACGTGCCGGGTTCGTCGGCGGCGGCATCTCGACACCGTCAAGCCGGCGAAATCCGAACCGCCGGTAATAAGGCGCGTCGCCCACCAGCATCACCCGGGTCCAGCCCGCGGCGGCCGCGCGGTCCAGACTGTCGAGGATGAGAGACCCGCCAAGCCCTTCGCCCTGATGGGTGGGGTGCACGGCAACCGGCCCCAGCAGCAGCACCCGCCGTCCGGCCACCCGCACCGGCCAATACCGGATCGCACCGGCCAGAATACCGGCTTCATCACGTGCCACTAGGCTGAGCCCCGCCACCGGCGGCACGTCGTCGCGCAGCCGATAGGACGACAGCGCCTCGCGCCCCGGCGCGAAACACAGGTCGTAGAGGGCCTCGACCTCCCACCAGTCCTCCTCTGTTTCGGGGTGCAGGGTGAACACGCGGAAATCCTTGTAAAATCGAGTGGCAAAGCGCGTAGCACGGCGTTACGACTGGCACAAACGACTTCCGCGAGGCGCACCATGTTCTACAGACCGGCCGAGGGTCACGGCCTGCCGCACAATCCGTTCAATGCGATCGTCTCGCCCCGGCCCATCGGATGGATATCGACACGCGATGCGGACGGGCACGACAATCTCGCGCCCTACTCCTTTTTCAACGCGGTCGCGTATGTCCCGCCTCAGGTGATGTTCTCCTCGACCTCCGCGAAGCCGGATCGCGACGGAACCAAGGACAGCGTCGCCATCATCCGCGAAACCGGTGTCTTCTGCGTGAACATCGTCGAGGAAGCCATGAAAACGGTGATGAACCGTACTTCCGGCGCATGGGCGCGGGATGTCGACGAGTTTGTCGATGCCGGCATCGACAAGGCGGCGTGCGACACCATCGACTGCGCCCGCGTGGCCTACGCCCCCGCGTCGCTGGAGTGCAAGCTCACGCAGATCGTCGAGCTGCCCGGTGCGGCCAACTTCGTGGTATTTGGAGAGGTCACCGGGGTAAACATGCGCGACGACTGCATCGTTGACGGCAAGTTCGACGTGACACGTTTCAATCCGCTCGCACGAATGGGGTATCAGGATTATGCGGTTATCCGCGACGTTTTCAGGATGCCACGGCCTGACTCCTGACACCCCGGTACAGTCTCCGTTGCACGGGCATACACTCGTGCTTTGCCCCGCATGGCCGTATCGCCGACACATGATCCGCGCTGCACGGTCTTCTCGTCGCGATTTTCGGCCGGCAAGCCAGCCATTATCAGGGTCAATGCCGCTGATCGCGAAGGCACTATGACCGGTGGCGTTTGCCATCACCGCCATTGCTTACAGCCGTTATAACGGGCCTCGTGAGTGCCGCATTCCACAGGCGCACCAGACCAACGTAAACCATTGCAATTGATGGTGGTAACCGCTCTCAGAACACGTCGATCAACGACAGGCGACTTGCCACGGGAATTCGAGAAACAGGTCGTCGGACGCGCCATCAGCGCCTCAGTCAGCCACGTGAGATGGCACATGCCCACCATTCGTTTTCCAGTCGGGGATTAAGAAACCGTCGAACATAAATGAAACCTGAGCTCAAGATCCAAGCGGGCACGCTTGTTATCAAGTTCAAAATTCAAAGAATTCTTGCATGCGACGAATTCTTGGCATTTCGTTTGATCAGGATGGCAAGAGGTGCTGCGCATGAGGACAATTCTGGGGGTCATAGGCGGCTCCGGCGTCTACGACATCAAAGGCTTGCAAAACGCGCACTGGCGGCATGTCCCCACCCCATGGGGGGCGCCGTCGGACGAGGTCCTTACGGGCACGCTGGATGATATCGGCATGGTGTTTCTGCCGCGTCACGGCCGCGGGCATGTCCACAGCCCCGGATCGGTACCGTATCGCGCGAATATAGATGCGCTGAAACAGCTTGGTGTCACCGATGTCATCGCGATTTCGGCCTGCGGATCGTTTCGCGAGGAAATGGCACCCGGCGACTTCGTCGTGGTGGATCAGTACATCGACCGCACCGTTGCACGGGAAAGCAGCTTTTTCGGCAGCGGCTGCGTGGGCCATGTCAGCATGGCGCATCCGACCTGTCCGCGGCTCGGCGATGCATGCGCCAGCGCCGCAGACGCTGCCGGGGTCAAGGTCCACCGCCGCGGTACCTACTTGGCCATGGAGGGGCCGCAATTCTCGACATTGGCCGAATCCACCATGTACCGCGAAAAGTGGGGATGCGATGTGATCGGGATGACCGGCATGCCGGAAGCCAAGTTGGCGCGCGAAGCGGAACTTTGCTATGCCAGCATTTCCATGATCACAGACTATGACAGCTGGCATCCACAGCACGGGGAAGTGGATGTCACGCAGATCATCGCCACCCTCAACGGCAATGCCGACAATGGCCGCGCGATGGTGGCCGGCCTGCCGGCACGGCTGAGCGGTGAGCGCGCACGCTGCTGTCATGGCTGCGACCGGGCCTTGGAAAACGCGATCCTGACGGTCCCGGAAAAACGCGACCCCGAGCTTGTCGCGCGCCTGGCGACCGTCGCGGGGCGGATACTGGCATGAGATGCCGCGCCCCTGCACCCCCGGTGCAGAGCGCTCTCGCCAGTGACGTACCCTCATGACCCTTGAATAGCGTGCCCCGATGCGCGACACCATTCGCCGGCACGCAGCAATCGAGGACGACCATGCCCAAGCCCAGCACAGTAAGGGATTACATCAGGACAATCGTGGATTTTCCGCATGAAGGGATCATGTTCCGCGATGTCACGACGCTTTTCGCCGATGCCCGCGGGTTCCGGATGGCAATCGACCAGATGCTGCATCCTTATGCAGGGCTGGAAATAGACAAGGTCGTCGGCCTGGAGGCACGCGGCTTCATTCTCGGCGGGGCCGTCGCCCACCAGTTATCCGTCGGGTTCGTCCCCATTCGGAAAAAAGGCAAGCTGCCGGGCGCGGTGATATCCGAAGACTATCAGCTGGAATACGGGGAAGCGGTCGTCGAAATCCATGACGACGCCATCGAGGCCGGGGAACGCGTCCTGCTCGTGGATGACCTGCTGGCCACCGGCGGGACGGCGCAGGCAGGGATAAAGCTGATCGAACGCCTCGGCGGCGAAATCACGGGGTGTGCTTTCGTGATTGACCTGCCAGAACTGGGCGGACGGGACAAGCTGGAAGGACTCGGCATGGACGTGCACGCGCTCTGCGAATTTGATGGTGCTTGAAGCGGTGTCCCGCGTCGGCGATCTTATTGCCTGACACCACGCCGCTGAGGATTCCCGCCATCCGCCCCGACGCGCTGATCGGCACCGTTGCCTAACAGAAATTTGATTTTTCACCAGGCAGCATACGGCTTAAAGCCGCTGTTGTGGGAGCAACCGGAAAAATACGGTCGATGCCTTGAATATCAGGGGCATAACAATCGCTCCTGATCCAGCGAGGCAATAACCGGATGACAACAAAAGCCCCTGCACCCCCCGGCTCGCGTCGCGACGCGTTGATACCCGCGCTGCGGCAAGCGTTGGAAGAGACCGAACTGTCCGGGATCACGCCGACATTGATGCCCGACAAGGGGCTTGCGCATGATCACCTCACGTTGCCCGGCACGGGATGGATCGCGCGAATTCCCAAACAGAGCCAGATGAACCTGAGCGCGGAGGAGAACCTCGCCTATCAGACCGCCTGCTTTGACCGCGCAAGTCAAAGTGGACACGCGCCGCGGCTACATTCGGTCCTGCCGCCATCCGTCGCACTGCCACGCGGCGGCCTGATCGTGGAGAAAATCAGCGGCCGCGCCGCGAGCTTACCAGGCGACCTGCCGGCGATCATGGATGCATTGGCCGCCATTCACCGGCTGCCGCTCCCGGATGAAGACGCGCGTGAGCCGCTATTGACGCCTTCGGACCCTTTGAAGGGCCTGCTTGACGAGATCGCTGCGCAATCTGGCTTTGTGACGCCCGCCGGGGTACACGACACCACGCGGCAAATCCTTGAAAAAAATATCGCGCGGCTGAAGACGCTGGCTGAGCGCGAAGAACGCCCCCCGCGAAGTCTGATCTCTTTCGACGCGCATCCGGGGAATTTCCTGATCGACGCAACTGGGCATGCGTTTCTGGTCGACCTCGAGAAAGCGCGCTACAGCGCCGCGCCGCTCGATCTTGCACATGCCACGCTGTACACCTCGACAACATGGGATACGCACACGCAAGCCGTCCTGAGCGCCGCGGAAACGGCTGGAGCCTGCTTGCGCTGGCTGGATCGCCTTCCCGAAACCGGGCGAGAAAACCAATTGGCATGGATTTTGCCACTACGACGCGCCATGTGGCTATGGTCCATGACATGGTGCGCCAAATGGCGGGTCCTTTCGGACCGCGACCCCGCGAGTGCGACAGGCGGTGAAGACTGGGCCGCGCAGAACAGCGAAATCGCTCTTATCAAGCATGTACGAGGGCGCGTTGATCATTACCTTGAACCGGGCACGGCCGCGCATGTCGATGCTGAATTCGATGAGCTTGCGGACCGCCTGCTGCAAAATGCAAAATAGGGAAAAACGACATGATACGGGACCTGATCAGACATCTGGCCACGCTTCTTGTAGCGGCCTCGGTGCCCGCCTCGTTGGCGGCACAGGACGGCGCGCCAGACCCGGCCGATTGGGACGCCGTCACGCGCGCGGCCGAGGGTCAGACGGTCTACTGGCACGCGTGGGGCGGCTCGAACGCCACCAATGACTACATCGCTTGGGTCGCCGACAGGATGGCCGAGCGCCATGGGATTGCCGTCGAACACGTGAAGCTCAAGGACACGGCGGATGCCGTCAGCCGCGTCATCGCGGAGAAATCTGCCGGGAAGGACTCGGGCGGCGCGGTTGACCTCGTCTGGATCAACGGGGAAAACTTCGCGGCGATGAAAGAGCGCGACCTGCTTTTCGGTCCGTGGGCCGAAGAATTGCCGAACTGGCAGTATGTCGATGTCGAGGGGAAACCGGCGGTAACCTCGGATTTCACAGTACCGACGGACGGGCTTGAGGCACCTTGGGGCATGGCTCAGCTCGTCTTCTACCACGATACCGCGCGGCTGCAGGAACCGCCGCGTTCCATATCGGAAATCGGTGATTGGGCAAGCGACAATCCGGGCAGGTTTGCTTACCCACAGCCGCCCGATTTCCTCGGGTCCACCTTCCTCAAGCAGGCCCTGATCGAGCTTGCCCCCGATTCATCGGTGCTGCAACGGCCCGTGCAAGAAGCGGATTACGAAAAGGTCACGGCGCCGCTTTGGGCCTATCTCGAGGACCTGACACCGAACCTGTGGCGCAGCGGCGCAGCCTACCCGCAGTCGGGCCCGCGGTTGATCCAGTTGATGGCCGACAGTGAAATCGACCTCGCCCTCAGCTTCGATCCCAACGAGCCGGCCAACGCGATCGCCAATTTCGAATTGCCGCCATCCGTTCGGACCTATGTCCTTGATGGCGGGACGATCGGCAACGCCAGTTTCGTGGCAATCCCGTACAATGCGAATGCCAAGGAAGGCGCGCTTGTGCTTTCAAACTTCCTGCTCTCACCGGAAGCGCAAGCCAAGAAACAGGACCCGGCGATCTGGGGCAACGGGACGGTTCTGGCGATGGACAAGCTCACCGCCGCTGATCGCGCGCTCTTTGACGCTATCGAACTTGGCGAGGCGACACTCGCCCCCGCCGAGCTGGGAAAAACATTGCCCGAACCGCACCCGAGCTGGATGGTGAGCCTGGAGGATGACTGGATCGCACGTTTCGGCACCGGGCAATGACAGGCACGGGTCCGGCCGTCGATGACAGGTGACATGCCGGCATCGGCGTCACGTACCGACGGGCCACGCGCCGGTTATCTTGCATGGGTGCCCCGACTGACACTTCTGGTCATGTTGGGGCCGGTGGTAGCGGGCCTCACTGGCACGCTTGCCCCGGCATTCGGCTTGATGCCCGCGGTAGGCCCAACCCGCGTGACGCTCGAGCCGATGCGCGCCCTTCTTGACTGGCCGGGATTGCCCTCCGCGGTACTGCTGAGCATCTGGTCGGGTTTCGCCGCGACCTCCTTTTCATTGCTCATCGTCATCCTTGTCTGCGCGGGCTGGGCCGGAACAGGCGCGTTTCGGGTAATGGAAAGGCTCTTGTCGCCGCTTCTGTCGGTTCCCCATGCAGCGGCCGCCTTCGGCTTTGCCTTTCTCGTAACGCCTTCCGGCTGGATCCTGCGCGCGCTCTCACCTTGGGTGACCGGTCTCGAACAGCCGCCCGACCTGCTGGTGCTGCAGGACCCTGCCGGTTTGAGCATGATCGCCGGGCTGGTCATGAAGGAAGTGCCCTTCCTTCTTCTCATGACGTTGGCGGCCCTCACCCAGGCCCGTCCCGCGGCCAGCCTGCGCGTGGCGCAGTCACTGGGCCACGCGCGCGTGTCGGGCTGGCTCAAGACCGTGTTTCCAATCGTCTATTCCCAGATCCGCCTGCCGGTCTACGCGGTTCTGGCGTTTTCCATGTCGGTGGTTGACGTGGCGATCATACTCGGCCCGAACACGCCGCCCACTCTCGCGGTGCAGGTCGTTCGCTGGATGAATGATCCGGACCTCGCCTTCCGGCTGCAAGCCGCTGCCGGGGCGATGCTACAACTGGCCTTGATCGTCGCCGGCCTCGGCTTCTGGCGCTTGGCCGAAATCCTCATTGGCCGCCTCGGACAAGGATGGATACGGTCCGGCGCCCGCGGCCACCCGGGCGTTGACGCGGCGGTGCGCGCCATCGCATTGATGCTCGGTTTCCTGACGGCGGTATTGCTCATTGCCGGGCTGGCCGGACAGATGGTCTGGTCAATGGCCGGTTTCTGGCAATTCCCGGATGTCATGCCCGACAGCTTTTCCCTGCGTTCGTGGCAGCGGTTCGGGCCCCGTCTGGTCGAGCCCGCCATCGAGACCCTCCTGATCGCGGGAACGGCAACCTTGTGCGCGGTGCTGCTTGTTCTGGGCTGCCTCGAAGCCGAATACAGACATGGCCTGCGCCCTGCCAACCGCGCAATCTGGCTGTTGTATCTGCCGTTGATCGTTCCGCAGGTTGCATTTCTGGGGGGCGTCCAGACCGTCTCGATCGCGATTGGCCTCGACAGCGAACGCATCGCTGTCATCCTCGCACACCTCATATTCGTGCTGCCCTACGTGTTCCTGTCGCTATCTGATCCGTGGCGGACCTGGGATACAAGACAGGGTACCGTCGCCCGTGCACTCGGCGCCAGCCCCGGCAAGGTACTCTGGGCGGTGCGACTTCCGATGTTGCTTCGGCCGGTACTGGTTGCCGTCGCGATCGGCTTCGCCGTCTCGGTAGGACAATACCTGCCGACGCTTCTTGTCGGCGGGGGCCGCGTGACATCATTGACCACCGAAGCCGTCGCGCTCGCTTCCGGCGGGGACCGACGCGCCATCGCCGTGCATGCCCTTGCACAGATGGCCGCGGCATTCGTGCCGTTCGCGGTGGCGATGATCCTGCCGCGCGTGATCTGGCGCAACCGGAAAGGACTGCTCAATGGCTGACAGCCCTGCATCACTCGGCCTCTGCCTGCGGAACGTCACGATCAAGCTGGAGAGTACCGCCTTGATCAGCCTGAACGACACGATCGAGCCCGGCGAGGTGCTCACGGTTATGGGGCCGTCGGGCTCGGGAAAATCGACCCTTCTTGCCGCGATCACCGGAACCTTGGCACGGGAGTTCACCATGTACGGCCGCGTCCTGCTGGGCGGACGGGACGTGACAGATCTGCCAACGGAGGCGCGCCATGTCGGGATCCTCTTTCAGGACGAACACCTATTCCCGCACATGTCGGTCGGAGGGAACCTCGCGTTCGGATTGAAACCGTCCATCAAAGGACGCGCGGCGCGGCAGAAGCATGTTGAGGACGCGCTCACCGAGGTGGGCCTCGACGGGTTCGCCGACCGCGACCCTGCCACCCTGTCCGGCGGGCAAAGGGCGCGCGTCGCGTTGCAACGCACGTTGATGTCGGAGCCGCGCGCCCTGATGCTGGACGAAGCCTTTTCGAAACTTGACACGGATTTGCGCCAGCAAACGCGCGAGCTGGTCTTCCAGAAAGCACGGGCCAGATCACTGCCAGTGCTTCAGGTCACGCATGACCATTCCGACGCTGAGGCCGCCGAAGGCCGTGTTCACTTGATAGCGTAACAGGCAACGCCCGTCGGCTTATCGCAGTCTTTCGCACCCTGACGGTCGCACGAACCCGTTACCCGAGCGCGTACCCCGCACCGCGCACGGTACGAAGGGGGTCTTCTCCGCCATGTTGACAAAGCGCCTTGCGCAAGCGGCCGATGTGGACGTCCACCGTGCGCGTATCGACATAGATATCCCGGCCCCACACCCGGTCGAGAAGCTGCTCACGCGTCCAGACCCGTCCCGGCTTCTCCATGAAGGTCGATAGCAGACGAAACTCCGTCGGGCCAAGTTTCAGCGACTGGCCGTCTCTGGTCACGCGGTGCGTCTCGGAATCAAGGACGATGTCCTCGTATTCAAGCCGCTCCCCGACGGTCGCCGGGCGGGTTCGCCGCAGCTGTGCACGCACGCGCGCCATCAATTCCACAACCGAGTAAGGTTTCACCACGTAGTCGTCCGCACCGGTTTCCAGGCCGCGTACACGGTCGACTTCTTCTGACCTCGCGGAAAGCATTATGATCGGGACAGTCCGCGTTTCCGAACGCGTCTTGAGTTGCCGGCACACCTCGATCCCCGAAACGTTGGGCAGCATCCAGTCCAGCACGATGACGTCAGGGACGACCTCGTCGACCATCATCAGGGCTTCCTCGCCATTCTCTGCCGCGGCGACACTGAAACCGTCAGCCTCCAGATTGTAGGCCAACACCTCGCGCTGCGCGAGTTCATCCTCGACGAGAAGAACAGTCGGTCGGTCCGAAGACATTGTATTAGCTCCAGGTTAGCCCTGCGGCTGCGTCACGTTGGGATCCGTCGATGTCTGGTCTTTCTTGGGGCGCGCGTCTTCCGGCAGATCTCCGGTAACAAGGTATATGACTTGCTCGGCGATCGAGGTTACGTGATCGCCCATGCGCTCGGTGTTCTTGGCGATGAAATGAAGGTGCATGCAGGGTGAGATGCTGCGCGGATCCTCCATCATGAACGTCAGGAATTCCCGGAAAAGCGCGTTGTACATCTGGTCGACATCGTGGTCCCGCTGCAGCACGTCGTGCGCCAGGTCGGCGTCGCGCTGAATGTAGGCGTCAAGCGCGTCCTTCAGCATACGCTCGACTTCGCGGGCCATTCGGCGCAGGGCCGCCGTGGCACCGTTCACGGGGCTGAGCTGTGACAGTACGGTGGTGCGCTTGGCCATGTTCTTGGCATAGTCGCCGATCCGTTCCAGATTGCCCGAGATTTTCATGACCGAGAGGATGAGCCGCAGGTCGATCGCGGTCGGCGCCCGTAGCGCGATCACGCGGGCAGCTTCCTCGTTAATCTGCTCCTCGAGCAAGTCGATGGCCCGGTCACCTTCCCTTACCTGCTCGGCCAGTTCCTCGTCCTGGGTTTCCAGCGATGTCGCCGCGTTCAGGATCGCCTCTTCGACAAGCCCGCCCATCTTCATGATCTGGGCCTGAATGGTTTCAAGGTCGCGATCGAATGCAGAGGCGATATGGGAGTCACTCATTGGATATGTCCTTACCCGATCCGTCCGGTGATGTAGCTTTCGGTACGCTCATCCTCGGGGTTGGTGAAAATCTGTCCGGTCTCGCCGAACTCGACAAGATTGCCCAGATGGAAAAATGCCGTTTTCTGACTGACCCGCGCGGCCTGTTGCATCGAGTGGGTCACGATAATGACCGAATATCGCTGCCTGAGTTCATCGATAAGTTCCTCGACCTGCGCCGTTGCGATCGGATCGAGCGCCGAGCAAGGCTCGTCCATAAGCAGGACCTCCGGGTGCGTGGCGACGGCGCGGGCAATACAAAGGCGTTGTTGCTGGCCGCCTGACAGGCCCGTGCCTGAAATGTCTAGGCGGTCCTTTGCCTCGTCCCAAAGCGCCGCACGCCGCAGGCTTTTCTCGACGATCTCGTCAAGCTCGGCCTTGTTCTTGGCAAGTCCGTGAATCTTGGGCCCGTAGGCCACGTTGTCGTAGATCGACTTGGGAAAGGGGTTGGGTTTCTGGAAAACCATGCCGACCTTGGCCCGCAACTGCACGGGATCGACTTTCTTGTCATAGATGTCCTCGCCGTCGAGCCTGATATCGCCCTCGACCCGGCAGACCGATATCGTGTCATTCATTCGGTTCAGGCAGCGCAGGAAGGTCGACTTGCCACAGCCTGACGGGCCGATGAAGGCAGTGACGGTCTTGTCTTCGATGTCGACGTCCACGTCCTTGATCGCTTGTGTTTCCCCGTAGAAGACTTGGACCTTCCTTGCGGAAAATTTTATGTCTTTCGTTTCCAAGGCGCTCTCCGCTTTCATAGTGTCGTACATTGTAGGTCCTTTCTTTACCAGCGACGTTCGAAGCGGCGACGCAGGACGATGGCGAGAAGGTTCATCAGAACCAGAAAGACCAGCAAGACGCAGATCGCCGCGGCTGTGCGGGCCTCGAATGCGCGTTCGGGAAAGTCCGACCAGCGGAAGACCTGTACGGGCAGCACCGAAGCACTGTCGGTGATGCTTGTCGGCACTTCGACAATGAAGGCGACCATGCCGATCATGATCAGCGGCGCGGTCTCTCCGAGGGCTTGCGCCATGCCGATGATCGTCCCGGTCAGGATGCCCGGCATGGCCAGCGGCAAGACGTGATGAAAGCTTGCCTGCACGTTCGACGCGCCCACACCGAGCGCGGCCTCACGGATCGAGGGGGGCACGGCCTGAATCGCGGCGCGGGCCGCGATGATGATCGTTGGCAGGGTCATAAGGGCGAGCACAATGCCACCCGCGAGCGGCGCCGAACGCGGCACGCCGAAGACATTGAGAAAGACCGCGAGGCCAAGCAGCCCGAAGACGATCGAAGGCACCGCCGCGAGATTGTTGATATTGACCTCGATGAAGTTGGTGAAGCGGTTCTTCGGGGCGAATTCCTCAAGGTAGATTGCGCCGAGAACGCCGATCGGGAAGGCGAGCGCGAAGGTGACCAGCATGGTCAGAAGGGAGCCGACAAGCGCCCCACGGATACCGGCCAGCTCCGGTGCGCGACTGTCGGCCGAGGTGAAGAACCGCCAATTGAAGACCTCTTCGATTTGATCGCGTTCCCTGAGAGTTTCGATCCAGACAATCTGGTTGTCGGATACCTTGCGCGAGGCCTCCGGCATCGTGGTCGTGAAAAATTGCCATTCAGTCTCGTTCTCGATCGGAAGCGAGACCCCGGTCAGCATCTCACCGCGCGCTTGGCTGCGGTTGAGTTCCGAAAGCCGAATCCAGCCGCCACCGGCTTTGATCAGAAGCGAGATGTTCTCGTCGTCGACCGTCTCGCTGCCACCGGCCCCGGCGGCCCGATCTTCCAGCGCCGCGGCCTCATCGAGCAACGCCTGCTCGGCAACACGCGCCTTCTCCGCCTTCGCCATCAGGGTTGCGCGGTCCTCTTCGGTCTCGGCCGCCTCGGCACGCTCGGTATAGACGGAAACTGCGTTGGCCTGCCGGGCGGCCTTGACCCGCAGGGAGTCCGCATCTTCGTAGAGATGCCGCTTCACGGTCTCGAGCGCCTCGGCAAAGTCGTTGGTGCTTGTCGAGATGACCAGATCGCCTTCCGCGGCCTCGCTGACGGAGAGCTTGCCGGAAACATCCTTTTCGACAAGGCGCCCATACTCATTCTTGAGATAAAGGTCTGTCACGTCCGACGCCAGGAAGGCGAAGGAGACAGTCTCGCCGACAAGATCGGGATCCGCGGCCACGACATCGCCCAGCTCGAACGCCGCCCCGCCCGACACGAGATCCTTGAGGGCGCGGCGCTCCGTCCGGCCCGAGGCCATCGGAAACAAGTCTCGCAGCATCTCGGTTGTCACTGCGTCGTAATCGCCGCGCACGATCTGGTCGGCTGCTGTGTCCTCGTCGATCTCCAATGTCTCGGCATCAAGCGTGACATCGGCCACGATGTAATGCTCGGTCATGGCATAGGACGCCTTGAAGACGACACTCCAGAGCAGGGAGACAAGCGCCAGTGCGGCGATGGAAATCGCAATTATCCCGTAAGTCTTGAGGCGGAATTCGGATGCACGCCGTTTTTTCAACCGCGCCGGTACGGCGGTGATACTGCCGTGATCGAAACGTTCAATCTCTGGCTGAGAGGTCATATCAGACATTGTATCAAGCTTCCTCAGTCGTACCGTTCACGGTATTTTGCCACAAGGCGTTGCGCCGCCATGTTCATGAGAAGGGTCATCACGAACAGTGTGAAGCCCAGGGTAAAGGCCGGTCCGGCGGCTGTTGAGGCCTCGGTGTCACCGGTGATCAGCGCCACGATCTGCACGGTCACGGTGGTCACCGCTTCGAGAGGGTTGGCAGTCAGGTTTGCCCCCTGCCCCGCGGCCATGACAACGATCATCGTTTCGCCGATGGCCCGGCTTATCCCCAGCAGGACGGCCGAAACAATCCCCGGCAAAGCCGCGGGCAAGACGACCTGCCTGATGGTTTCAGCCCGGGTCGCACCAACCGCGAGCGAGCCATCGCGCAAGGTTTGCGGGACCGCGTTGATGACGTCGTCCGAGAGCGAGGAGATGAAAGGAATGATCATGATGCCCATGACGATCCCCGCGGCGAGAGCCGACTCGGAGGCGACCTGAATTCCAATGGCCTCGCCGCTGTCGCGGAGGAAAGGCGCAAGGGTAATTGCGGCGAAGAAGCCGTAGACCACCGTCGGGATACCGGCGAGCACCTCCAGCATGGGCTTGGCGACCGAGCGGACGCTGGACGAGGCAAAGTCTGACAGGTAGATCGCGGCGAAGAGCCCCACGGGCACCGCCACGAGCATCGCGATCGCCGTAATCAGCAATGTCCCGGCGAAAAGCGGGAGCGCCCCGACCTTCTCGGCGTCCAACTTGCCCTCGAAGACGCCCGAGAGCGGGCTCCAGGTGGTGCCGAAGAGATACTTGTGAAGCTGCCAGTCGATCGCTTCGAAGAACCGGAAAGTCTCGAAAACCAGTGACAGGATGATGCCGATGGTGGTCAGGATGGCGATGGCCGCCGTGACCAGCAGGATCGAGCGGATCACGTTTTCGGAGTGGTTGCGCGCGCGCCACTCGACAGCGACGCGGGAATAGGAAAGATAGCCTGCAAGGAGCGCTGCTCCGAGGCTGCCGACAATGAGCGCCCAGGTGTGAACCGCGCTCATCGTCGAGAAACGGCCGGCGATCCGCTCACGCAGAGGGTCGGACACCGAAGAGATGCGCCCTTCCGAAATCGCGCGGGCGTCGGAGAGGATCAATTGGTGCTCGATGTACTCTTTGTCCGGAAGCGCTTCACCGATGTCGGACATGAGGCTGGATGTGATCCACCAGTTGCCGAACATAACCAGCACGATGAGGATGCCCCATCCGGCTATCAGAACCCATAGGAGGCTGTGCAAGCCATGATAGGACGGTCGCGAATGAAGGGTGGCCGGTGCATCGCCCCCGATCTGCAGGGCGCGGCGTCTGGACGCCATGTATGCGGCAACCGCGAGCACGAAAATGACCAATGTCAGTGTGAATACCATCTGGCAGGCTCCGGGAAGCAGCAGCAGGACTGAGATTTCGCCGAGCGGGTCCCGGCGAGACGAGAGGACCGAGGGCGGCCCAGGCCGCCCTCGGAGACAATATCGTTACCGGGATCAGTAGTTGTCTTCTGTCAGCGCGGGGAGGTTCTCGACCGCTTCCTTGTTGGCTGCCATGACATCGGCGCCAACGGGGATCAGGCCAAGTTCGGTGAGGTAGCCATCGGGGCCATTGGAATTCACGAATTCCTTGGCGTATTCGATAACACCGGGGATCACGTCAACATGCGCGTGCTTGATGTAGAAATACATGGAGCGCGACACCGGATATTCGTCCGAGGCGATGTTGTCGAAAGTCGGCTCGACACCGTCGACGACAGCGCCTTTCAGGGCGTCGGCGTTCTGATCGAGGAACGAGAAGCCGAAGATGCCGAGGGCGCGGTCATTGGCTTCCAGCTTGGAGACGATCAGGTTGTCGTTTTCACCCGATTCGACATAGGCACCGTCTTCACGGATGTGCATGCCGCTCTCTTCGCAGTCGTCGCCGCCTGCTTGCTCGCAGCCAGCTTCCATTGCGAGCTCTTCGAAAGCGTCGCGCGTGCCCGATGTCGGCGGCGGTCCGAGAACCTCGATCTGCTCGGCCGGAAGCGTCGGGTCGATCTCGTCCCATGTCGTGGGCATGGGACCGTTCGCCGCGAGCGCCTGCCAGACTTGGCCAAGCGTCAGTTCGAAGTCGGCGCCGGATTTCGCGTTCGCGATCACGATGCCGTCATAGCCCGCGACGACTTCCGTGAAGTCGACACCGTTCTCGGCGCAGGTCTTCACTTCCGTCATCTTGACGCGGCGCGATGCGTTGGTCACATCGGGGTGCTCTTCGCCGACACCGGCGCAGAACAGCTTGAGGCCGCCGCCGGAGCCTGTCGATTCAACGACGGGCGTGGCGAAATCGGTCGATTTGCCGAACTGTTCTGCCACGGCTGTGGAGAAAGGAAACACGGTCGAGGATCCGACGATGCGGATCTGATCACGGGCTGCGGCAGTTGTCGCGGAAACGGCAGCGATCGCCAGAGCAGAGGCGGTCAGTTTTGCGAATTTCATTAGGAAGCTCCTATTGTGTCCTACCGGATGCCGAGGGTTCGTCTAGAGGTGGCACCCGCCGACCGTGAGCTAACGCGCCGGCAATACGCTTTTGCGACATTCACGTAACAGTTTGATGACAACCACCGAACGCGGGGATCAACCACTCCTCAACCTCGGCAATCAGCCATCTTTGAGCGGAAGAACGATGCTGAAGGTCCTGCCCTCGACACGTTACCCGGCGCACCAGGTCCATCGCCTACCGGAAAAACCTATTCATCCGAGAAAGTGCAAAAAATCAGACCGGGCCACTGACAACGCGGCACCACCGCGCATCGGCACCCAGGTTCATGCGCGGGCCCGATTGTCACGTTTCTGAAGTCAAACCGACATGAATGTGATACGTCCGCCATGTAGCGACCCCAGTAACTCACCAGGGGGTGGCAATGCTATCTGTAGACAGCTTAACAAAAAAGTTCGGCGGCAATGTCGCGGTGGATCGCGCAACATTCGCCGTGGACCGACCCGCCATGATCGGCATCATCGGACGGTCCGGCGCGGGCAAGTCGACGTTGCTACGCATGGTCAATCGGCTGACAGATGCGTCAGACGGGCAAATCACGTTCGAAGACACTGCGATCACATCCTTGTCCGGGCACGAGAAGCGCCAGTGGCAATCCCGCTGTGCCATGATCTTCCAGCAGTTCAACCTCGTGCCGCGCATGGACGTGGTGTCGAACGTCCTGCACGGCACTCTCAATCAACGGTCGACGCTGGCAACCCTGTTCAATTACTATCCCGGCGCCGATATTCACAGGGCGATCGACATCCTCGACCGGCTGGGTATCGCGAGCGTTGCCGCACAGCGTGCCGAATCGCTGTCCGGAGGCCAGCAACAGCGCGTGGCCATCGCACGGGCGCTCATGCAGGACCCGCAAATCATCCTTGCGGACGAACCGATCGCGAGCCTCGATCCGATGAACGCGCAAATCGTCATGGATTCGCTTCGCCGCATCCACGAGGAAGACGGCCGCACGGTGATCGCCAACCTCCACACGCTGGATACCGCGCGCCGCTACTGCGACAGGGTCATCGGCATGCTGCACGGCCGGATCGTCTTTGACGGGACGCCGGCCCAACTGACGAGCGGCGTGGCACGCGACATCTATGGCGCGGACGCGACTTTTTCCGAGAGCAGTACATCGACCTCGCTGCAGCATGTTCGGAAGGATGCGGAGCCGCCGAATCAGCATCGCGAAGTCGAAGCGAGCGCCTGAGCTTTTCACCCTCGTCGAAACTCTTCGACGAGACCAATCCCTCAAGTACTGAAAAGAGGACATCATGAAGAAACTGTTTGCTGCCATCGTGGCAACCACGGCTCTGGTCGGTCCGGCCATGGCCCAGGACAAGATCGAGGAGTTCCGCATCGGCATCCTCGGCGGCGAAAATGCGCAGGACCGCATGGCGTCGAATGAATGCTACCGTGCAAAAGCCGAAGAGCTGCTTGGTGTGCCGGTGAAGCTGTTCACACCGGCGGATTATGACGGTGTCATTCAGGGACTGCTTGGCGGCACCATCGACATGGCGTGGCTTGGCGCCTCGGGATACGCCAAGACGTGGCTAACCGATCCCGACGCGGTGGAGCCGATCATGGTCAAGACCAACATGGACGGCTCGTACGGTTACCACTCGATCGGTTTTGCGCGCAAGGACAGCGGCATCGCCTCGCTGGAAGACATGGAGGGCAAGACCTTCGGATTCGGCGATCCGAATTCCACGAGTGGTTACCTGATCCCGTCGATCGAGATACCGCAGGAAACCGGCGCCAGCATGGAGTCCGGCGACTACTTCGCCGAGGTCAAGTTTACCGGCGGCCACGAACAGACGATCGTTGCCGTCGCCAACGGTGACGTGGACGGCGGCGTGACCTGGGCCGATGGCATGGGTGCATGGGAAGACGGCTACAATTCCGGCGCGCTGCGGAAGGCCGCGGATGCCGGGCTGGTCAACATGAACGAACTGGTCGAGGTCTGGAAATCCAAACCCATCCCCGAGGGCCCGATCGTTCTGCGCACTGCCCTGCCCGAGCGCGTCAAGATCGACATCACCTCGCTGACGGCGTCTCTGCCCTACATGGACCCGGATTGCGCCTACAGCTTCATGGCCGGTGAAGCCCTCGGCTTCCAGCCGATCGACCATGACGCCTACACCTCGATCATCGAGGCGCGCAAATCCAAGATGTAAGCCTTCGCGGCTGATCAACGGCCGGGTCCCATGGTGGGGCCCGGCCTTTTCATACGAGGAAACGGCATGAGCGAGGCGAGCGTATCCGCAGGAGCGGCCGACAGCATCGACAACATCCGGGCGCAGTACCTGGAAATGACGCGGCGCAAGCGCATGTACGGGGGCATCGTCCTGGTCGTATTTGTCGCGTTGATGGCCTCCGGTTTCATGGTTGCGGACGATCGCAACGCCGGCGGTTTCTGGGACGGGATAACCAACATATTCACTTTTCCCGGCGAAGTGCTGAGCGAAGCCGGCGACAAGATCGCCCTGTTGCCCGGGCTCATGTGGAAATTCCTGCCGTCATTGATCGAAACGATCAACATCGCCGCCGCATCGACGCTGCTCGGGGCGGTGCTGGCCTTGATGATCTCGCTCCTGTCGACCCGCGGGCTGGCACGCTGGCCCCGCCTCATCCCGCTTTTCCGGCGGTTGATGGATATCCTGCGGGCCATCCCCGAAATCGTGATCGCGCTCGTGCTGATCTTCATCATGGGCGGCGGGCCGGTACCGGCGATGATCGCCATCGCGCTTCATACGGTCGGTGCGTTGGGCAAGCTGTTTTCCGAGGTCAACGAGAACGCATCGCTCAACCCGGTCGAAGGTCTGCAATCGGTTGGCGCCTCGTGGAGCCAGCGCATGGTTCTTGGCGTCATACCGCAGGTTGCGCCCAACTACCTGAGCTATGCGCTCCTGCGGTTCGAGATCAATATCCGGGCCTCGGCGATCCTCGGGTTCGTGGGCTCGGGCGGTATCGGTTACGACCTGAAGAACGCGTTCAGCTGGGGCCAGGGGCGCTATGACGAGGTTGCGGCGATCTTTCTGCTGCTTTTCGGGGCGATCGTCTTTTTCGACCAGCTTTCAGGCCATTTCCGCAACCAGTTGACAGGCGCGAGGTAAGCCATGACTTCGATAACGCAGGACCCGCCGCAAACCACTGAAATCACTTCACTGTTTCGCCGCAAACAAATGATCGCGCTTGCGGTGCCGGCAGTCGTGCTTGCCTATTTCTGCTACATCTTCTTCGCCTTTGATCTGCCCGGCCTCATGGAGCGTGCGCGGCTGGACAACGCCCGGGTGCTTGTCGCCGACAGCTACAGCTACAAGACGCATGTCACCCGCGACAACCGCACGGGGGGAATCACGCTGGCGGTCGAGGGCGAAAGAAAGGGAACCTACCCCGACGGCATGAGCCCGGACTGGGTGACACGCGCCGGCGAGGAGCGCGCCATCGTGGACCTGTCCGGCGGGCACGAGGTAACGATCGACGAGAACACGCTGCGCTATGACGTGCCCGGATACGGTATCATCAACGCGACGGTATCGCGGCGGCAAGGCGTCGGTCTGGATCTGCCTTCCGACGAGGTGCCCGAATGGATTAGCGCCAGTTCGACACGCGTGGACATCACGACGGATGCGGGCCGGATAATCCTGACGAAAGCGCGTACCGAGGTGATGCGCTATCATTTCGGGTGGGAGTTGTTCTGGTTCACGCTCGACAGCCCGTTTTACGGCAAGAGCTTTGGCGAGCTTGTCGGGCTGGCGTTTTCCGGCGACAGGGTCGTGCCCGGCAAAAGCAACATCGCGGCCATCCTGCACGACGTGTGGAACAATCGCATGTGGCAGCACAAGGACGTGATGTGGGCCATGTTCGAGACCGTTCTGATGGCCTTTCTCGGGACGATGGGCGCCGCGATCGTGGCGCTCCCACTGGCCTTTGTCGCCGCGCGCAATTTCAATCGCCTTACGCCTGTGCGGCTTGCCATCAGGCGGGTTTTCGATTTCGTGCGCGGGGTGGATGCGCTGATCTGGACGATCATCCTTGCCCGCGCCTTCGGACCCGGGCCGTTGACCGGCAGCCTAGCGATCCTGCTGACGGACAGCGGCAGCTTCGGCAAGCTGTTTTCCGAAGCGATCGAGAACATCGACGAGAAACAGACCGAGGGCATCCGGTCCACGGGGGCCAAGCCGCTGCAACGGTATCGTTTCGGCGTCATTCCACAAATCACGCCGATATTGCTGAGCCAGGTTCTGTACTACCTCGAATCCAACACGCGCAGCGCCACCGTCATCGGCGCGATCACGGGCGGCGGGATCGGCCTGATGCTGACACAGGCGATCATCACCCAGAAGGACTGGGAAGAGGTCAGCTATTACATCGTTCTTGTCATCCTGACGGTGATGCTGATGGACACTTTCTCGGGCTGGCTGCGCGGCCGGCTGATCGGTCGGAACCAGCGTGATTGACATGCCCAGACTGATGGAAAACGCCCCGGTCATTCACGAATGGTGCGACATAACGGAGTCGAGCTTCGGGAACTTCACGGAAATCGGCCGCGGCAGCCGCATTTCGCATGCCGAGATCGGGGATTATTCGTATTGCGACCGCTACGCCGATATCGCGAACGCGACGATCGGCAAGTTCGCGAACATCGCCAGTTTCGTGCGGATCGGGGCAACGGATCACCCGCTGGACCGGGCAAGCCTGCATCATTTCATGTACCGGTCGTCGGATTACTGGGATGACGCCGCCCCGGACGACGCGTTCTTCCGTCACCGGAAATCGCGCCGCAGCCATATCGGCCACGACACGTGGCTGGGCCACGGGGCGATGATCAAACCGGATGTCACCGTGGGGCACGGCGCGGTGGTGGCAGCCGGGGCCGTGGTGACACGGGATGTCGCGCCTTACACGATCGTGGCGGGAACCCCTGCCAAACCGCTGCGCCGCCGGCAACCCGAGGCCATTGCCGAGCGTTTGATCGCCCTTGGCTGGTGGGACTGGCGCCACGAGCGCCTGCGCGCCGCGCTGGAGGATTTCCGGCACCTGGACGCCGAATCTTTCCTGGAAAAGCACGGCGGATAACCGTTCGGTCAATCCTCCAGCGTCAGGGTCACGCGGTCGCCCGCGAACCATGTCCGCCCGTACTCCACCGGTCGGCCATCGGTATCCGCGTTCAAGCTGGTGGACCGCAACAGCGGCGCGCCTTCGCGCAGTTGCAGATGCAGGGCCTGCGCGGCATCCGCGACGACCGCGGTCAACCGCGTCGAGACGCGCGTGTAATCGTGAACGCCCACCTGTTCGAGCGCGCGCGTCACGCTGTCCTGCGCCCTGAGGGCAGATTCGATCTCGGGCATACGCTGAACCGGAAAAACACTGACAAAGAGCGCGATCGGCATGGCATCGGCCAATGACAGGCCACGATAAACGCAGACGGGGGCGCCCGGCGCGATCTGCAGGGCGCGCGCTTCGCTTTCGGCGCTTGTTCGCGTTTCGATCTGCAGCGCCTCCCGCCCCGGCTTCTGGCCGACGGCGCGGATATTCTCGTGAAACCGGACGCGCTTGCCGATCGCGTAATCGGTGGGCTGCGACGTCACGAAAACACCCGACCCGCGGCGCGTCCGCACGATGCCCTCGGCCACGAGGTGCTTGATCGCGTGGCGCACCGTGTGGCGGTTCACGCCGAACCGGCCGGCCAGCTGCGCCTCGGTCGGCAGCTTGGCGCCCACGTCGTAGCGCCGCTCGGCGATATCTTCGCGCAGGCTGTCGCAAATCGTTTTCCACAGTGGCGTGCCGCGGCCGCTTTCTGACTCGTCACCCAACTTTCATAATTCCTTTCTGGTCCTGATACGGTCGATCTGCCATAATGTGTCTAGTTGTATAGTAATTTGCGGACTTGTCGAGATGGCAGATGAAACCGGGGCAGAATCTGATCGTCAGGCGTGGATGGGCCTTTTGGCCCGGTCGCCGGAGGGTCGTGTCGCGGACCTGTTCGAAAGCGCGGGCGCCGGGCCGGACTACGAGTGGCTGCGCCGCCCCGAGATCGGAAGCATCATGGTCCGGGGCCGCGCGGGGGGCGCCGGCGCCCCGTTCAACATCGGCGAAATGACCGTGACGCGGTGCTCGCTGCGGCTTGGCACGGGCGAGGTGGGCCATGCCTATGTGCAAGGCCGCCGCCCCGCGGATGCGCAGGCGGCTGCACTGGTGGATGCCTTGCTGCAGACAAGCGATGCCGGACCCGTGCGGGCCGCCGTGCTCGACCCGCTTCTGGCAGAGGAAGGCGCGCGCAAAACGGCCCGCGCCGCAAAGGCCGCCGCCACGAAGGTGGATTTCTTCACCATGACGAGAGGAGAGGATTGATGCGGGCCGAGGCAATGGAGGGCGGCTTTGCCGATCCGTCGACAGCATCCGCGCACGCCTTTCGCGCCATCATGGAGGCCATGGCGCGTCCGGGCCGGATCGAGAGCGTGAAAGGGGCCGTGCCCCCACCGCCGATGTCACCCGCCGCCGGGGCGGTTGTGCTGACTTTGTGTGATCATGACACCCCGCTGCATCTGGCGGCCGGGTTCGACACGCCCGAAACGCGCGCATGGGTGACGTTCCATACCGGCGCGCCGGTTGCGGCCGCTGACGCGGTCGCCTTTGCCTTAGGTGACTGGGATGGCCTGTTGCCGCTGTCGCAGTACCGCCGGGGAAACCCGGAATACCCCGACCAGTCCGCCACGCTGATCGTCGAGCTTGCCGGGCTGAGCACGGACGGCGCCACCCTGCGCGGCCCCGGCATCAGGGACGAGGCGCAGCTATCGCTTCCTGAAACACGTGCCTTCCGGGAAAACGCGCAAACGTTCCCGTTGGGGCTCGATTTCCTGTTCACCTGCGGCGGGCGGCTGGCCGCCCTGCCCCGATCGACAGAGGTCCTGTAATGTACGTGGCGGTCAAGGGTGGCGAACGCGCCATCGACAATGCCCATGCGTGGCTGGCCGAGGAGCGGCGCGGCGACACCGCGGTTGCCGAACTCGGCGTCGCGCAGATACGCGAACAGCTGGCGCTGTCGGTCAATCGCGTCATGGCCGAAGGCTCGATCCACGACCCCGACCTTGCCGCGCTGGCGATCAAGCAGTCGCGCGGGGACCTGATCGAGGCGATATTCCTGTTGCGCGCCTATCGCACCACGCTGCCGCGTTTCGGTACCTCCGAGCCGGTCAACACCGCCGACATGGCCTGCGACAGGCGGATTTCGGCCACCTTCAAGGATGCGCCCGGCGGCCAGATCCTCGGCCCGACCTTCGACTACACGCACCGCCTGCTGGATTTCAAACTGGCAGCCGACGGCGATTCGCCCGAGGCACCGGCGGCCGCCCCCCGCACGGCCCGGACGCCGCATGTCACCGGGTTTCTCAACAACGAGGGCCTGATCGAGACAGAGCCCGCAAGCGACGAGACACCGCCCGACCTGACGCGCGAACCGATGAGCCTGCCCGCCAGCCGGGCGCTGCGCCTGCAGGCCCTGACACGGGCCGACGAGGGCTTCCTGCTCAGTCTCGCCTATTCGACGCAGCGGGGCTATGCGCGCAACCATGCCTTCGTCGGCGAGTTGCGGATCGGCGCCGTGGCGGTCGATATGGACATCCCCGAACTGGGATTTTCCATAGAGATCGGGGAAATCACGCTGACCGAATGCGAGACGGTGAACCAGTTCACCGGGTCGAAGACGGAACCGGCGCAGTTCACGCGCGGCTACGGCCTGGTGTTCGGCCAGACCGAGCGCAAGGCCATCGCGATGGCGCTGGTGGACCGGGCGCTGCGCTGGCGGGAACTGGGCGAGGAGGATAGCGGCGCGCCGGCGCAGGACGAGGAATTCGTGCTCAGCCATGCCGACAACATCCAGGCGACCGGATTTCTCGAGCATATCAAGCTGCCGCATTACGTCGACTTCCAGAGCGAGATGGAACTGGTGCGGCAATTGCGACGCGACTCGGCGAAGCTGCCGGAAGAGGACGCGGCGGAATGACCGCGGTGGTGTTCGATATCGGCAACGTGTTGGTGCGGTGGGACCCGGTACCGGCCTTCCTGCCGGACCTGAATGACCGCGACGAGGTGCTGCATTTCCTTGAGCGGACGGATTTCCACGCCCTTAACCTTCGCGCCGACCGTGGCGAGCGTTTCGGGACGCTGGCACAGGAAATCAGCGACCCCGATGATCGGATGCGGCTTGCGCGGTATACCGACCGCTTCGCGCTTACCGTGCGGGATGCGATCGAGGACAGTTGGAAGCTGCTGGAGCGCCTCAGGCGCCGGGGATACGGCATTCACGCGATCACCAACTGGTCGGCCGAAACGTGGCCCATCGGCCTGACGCTGCACCCGCGGCTGCATGACGTGTTCGGCGTGACCATCGTTTCGGGCCGGGTCGGGCTGGTGAAACCCGAAGCGGCGATTTTCGACCTGTTCTGCGCGCGTGCCGGCGTCGGCCCGGAAAACTGCCTGCTGGTCGATGACAGCCCGGCGAACATCGCGGGCGCACAGGCGGCCGGATGGCAAACGCATCTCTTTGAAACGCCGGTGAAACTGGACGCCGATCTGACCGAAAGGGGGCTGCTGTGACGTCTGAGGCCTACAACTTCGCCTATCTGGATGAACAGACCAAACGCATGATCAGGCGCGCCATCCTCAAGGGGCTGGCCATCCCCGGTTACCAGGTGCCTTTCGCCAGCCGCGAAATGCCCATGCCCTATGGCTGGGGCACAGGCGGCGTGCAGGTATCCGCCGCCATCATGGCCCCCGAGGACCGGTTCAAGGTGATCGACCAAGGCGCCGACGATACCACGAATGCCGTCTCGATCCGCCGGTTCTTCGAACGCACGGCGGGTATCGACACGACCACGGACACACGGGAGGCGACCGTCATCCAGACACGGCACCGCATCCCGGAAACACCGCTGACCGACGGACAGGTCATCGTCTATCAGGTGCCCATCCCCGAACCGCTACGGTTCCTCGAACCGCGCGAGACGGAAACGCGCAAGATGCACAGCCTCGGCGAATACGGGCTCATGCATGTCAAGCTCTACGAGGATATCAGCCTGCACGGGCATATCGCCACGTCCTACGCCTATCCGGTGCGTGTCGAAGGGGACTACATCATGGATCCCTCGCCGATCCCGAAGTTCGACAACCCCAAGATGTCGGATTGCGCCGCGATCCAGCTTTTCGGCGCCGGGCGGGAACAGCGCATCTATGCCCTGCCGCCCCACACGAAGGTCGCGAGCCTCGATTTCGAGGATTACCCTTTCGCCGCGACCAAGGCCGATGAAACCTGCGACCTGTGCGGCGCGGACGGCAGCTATCTGGACGAGTTGATCACCGATGACGCGGGAACGCGCATGTTCGTCTGTTCGGACACGGATTATTGCGAAAAGCGGCAAGCCGCCGGGCATCGCGGAAGGAGCGCGGCATGACGACGTCTGCCTCACCCTTGCTGACCGTCCGCAACATCGCGAAAAGCTATGGCGATCATCTTGGCTGCACGAACGTGGCCTTCGACCTTTTCCCGGGCGAGGTCATGGGGATCGTCGGCGAAAGCGGCTCGGGCAAATCCACGCTGCTGAACTGCCTTGCGGGCCACCTGAAACCGGATCGCGGCGAAGTCGTCTTCGATACCCGCGCCGATGGCCCGCGGGACACCGTCACGATGCCCGAGGCCGAGCGCCGGATGCTGTCGCGCACGGACTGGGCCTTTGTTCACCAGAACGCCCGGGACGGCCTGCGCATGGGGATAAGCGCGGGCGGCAATGTCGGTGAACGGCTGATGGCCGTTGGCGAGCGTCACTACGGCGGCATCCGCGATACCGCCAATGACTGGCTGGGACGGGTGGAGATCAGCCCGGCGCGCATGGATGACCGCCCCGTCACCTTTTCGGGGGGGATGCAGCAGCGGCTGCAGATCGCCCGTAACCTCGTGACGGGGCCGCGACTGGTTTTCATGGATGAACCGACAGGGGGACTGGACGTGAGCGTTCAGGCGCGGCTTCTCGATCTCCTGCGGGGGCTGGTGCGCGACATGGGACTTTCAGCCATCATCGTGACCCATGATCTGGCCGTGGTGCGGCTACTGGCGGATCGGCTCATGGTGATGAAGGATGGTCATGTCGTGGAAAGCGGCCTGACCGACCAGGTGCTGGACGATCCGCAGCACGCGTACACGCAACTTCTGGTCTCCAGCGTACTGCAGGTCTGACATCATGCTCAAAGGGACACCGCGCGCGATGATCGAAATCGAGAACCTGACCAAGACATTCACGCTGCACAATCAGGGCGGCGCCGTCATCCGGGTCATGGAGGGGGCTTGCCTTGCTGTCGGGCAAGGCGAATGTGTCGGGCTGGTCGGCGCGTCCGGATCCGGCAAGTCGACCCTGATGCGAATGATCCACGGCAACTACCTGGCCAATGGCGGGTGCATCCGGGTCGGGGAAACAGAGGTGAGTGGCGCGACACCCAGGGAAATCCTGCGGATGCGCCGCGAGACGCTGGGATATGTCAGCCAGTTCCTGCGCGTCGTGCCGCGCGTGCCGACGCTGGACGTCGTGGCCGAGCCGCTGCGCGCAACAGGCATGTCTGCCGAGCCCGCCCGCGCCACGGCGGCGGACCTGCTCGGACAGCTGAACATACCGCGCGCGCTTTGGTCTCTCTCTCCGACGACGTTTTCGGGGGGTGAACAGCAACGGGTCAATATCGCGCGGGGGTTCGCGTACCGGTACCCGGTGCTTCTGCTCGATGAACCGACGGCAAGCCTTGACGCCGGCAATCGCGAGGTCGTCATGGGACTGATCGAGGATGCCAAGGCGCGCGGCGCGGCCATCCTCGGCATCTTCCATGACGAGGCCGCGCGGTCGCGCCTCTGCGATCGCATGATCGACGTGACCGCCTTTACCCCGGCAGCGGCGGCATGACGGGCGGACGGCTCATAGCGGTCGTGGGGCCATCGGGCGCCGGTAAGGACAGCGTGATGCGCGGCATCGCGCGGGCCGCGCCGATCATCCGGCCGGTGCAAAGAACCATCACCCGCCCGCCCGGCATGGGCGGCGAAACCTACGCGTCGGCCACGCCCGAGGCGTTCCGCGCCAGGGTCGCCAACGGCGACTTCTGCCTGCACTGGCAGGTACACGGGCTGCTTTACGGGATACCGGCGGACGTGCTGGCCGATGTGCAGGGTGGCGCGCAACGCATGGCCAACCTGTCGCGCACGGCCCTGACCGACGCGGTGGCGATCTTCCCGTCGCTGCTGGTTCTGCACGTGACGGCCAGCCGCGAAACGCTGGACCGGCGCCTGCGGGAACGCGGGCGGGAGACCGATGACAGCATCACCGCGCGGCTGGCCCGCCCCGCCCCGCGGCTGCCGGACGGGCTGGCGTGCCGGACGGTGCTGAACGACGGCGCCCTTTCCGAGACGGTGGACGCGGCGCTTGACCTTCTCGATGTGCCGCGGGGGCCGCGATGATGCGCCCCGCGGAGCCGCGGCCCGCGCGCCCGCCGATGGCCGGGCGCAGCAACAGCGCGCCCCTGCAGTCTCCAACCGCGAACGGATTATGCCACGCATGAAACCCAACAGCCTTCACGAACTGCCCCGCGGCCGCGCTGACGCGCGCGACACCCGCCCGATCGAGTTTGCCAACGCAAGGCTGATCCTGCCGGAACGCGAGTGCCGCGGGGGGCTGACGGTCAAGGGCGGGCGCATCGTCGACATCACGGAAGGCACGAGGGTGCCGGCGGGTGCCCTTGACTGCGAGGGCGACTGCGTGATGCCGGGGCTGGTCGAGCTGCACACCGACAACCTTGAACGCCATATCGAGCCGCGGCCCGCGGTCGACTGGCCGCACTTCTCGGCGATACTGGCGCATGACGGTGAACTTGCCTCGACCGGCATCACCACCGTTTTCGACGCGCTCCGGCTGGGGTCGCTTTCGGGGGAGCCGTCGCGGCGCGAGCGATATTCACGCGCGCTGAGCAACGAGTTGCTGGCGCTTCGGGCGTCCGGCGTCCTGCGCATCAGCCATTACCTGCACCTGAGGGCCGAGATCTGTTCGGAAACGCTGCTTGAAGAATTCGCCGAGTTCACCGAGAGCGACGGGGTCGGGATCGTCAGCCTGATGGATCACACGCCCGGGCACCGCCAGTTCCGGGATCTCGAGAAGCTACGGACCTATGTGAACGGCAAGCGCCGCGTCAACGATGCCGAGTTCGAGGACCACGTGGCGCATCTGGTCGACCTGCGCTCCCGCCATGGCGAGGCGCATGAACGGGGCGCGATCACCGAGGCGCGGCGGCTCGGTGCCGTTCTGGCCAGCCATGACGACACCACCACCGACCATGTCGAGACATCGCTAGCGAACGGCGTCGGTTTCGCGGAGTTCCCGACAACGCTGGAAGCGGCGCGCGCCTGTCGCGACAGGGGGATCGCCATCATGATGGGGGCGCCCAACATCATCAGGGGCGGATCGCATTCGGGGAATGTCTCGGCGCTCGACCTTGCCGAGCAGGGGCTGCTGGACATCGTATCCTCGGATTACGTGCCGTCCGCGCTGCTGCTGTCGGCCTTCCGGCTGGGCCATATCTGGCAGGACTTGCCGAGGGCCGTCGCGACGGTGACGGCGGCGCCGGCCGACGCCGTTGGCCTGCGCGACCGCGGCAGGCTGCACGTGGGCCAGCGCGCGGACATGGTGCGCATTCGCGAACTTGACGGAACTCCCGTCGTGCGTGGCGTGTGGAGCGCGGGGCGTCAGGTCGGCTAGGGCGCGCCGCGCGCCAGCCCGCATGACCGCGTGACGAAGCGCCGTATCTCGTCGCCGACCTGGACCGGGTGCGTGACCGGGGCCATGTGCCCCGCGTCCATTATGACCGTGCGTTCCGCCCTTGGCAGCCGCGTCGCCAGCCCTTCCTGGATCACGCCGACGATGGCGGGCGACAGGCTCCCCTCCATCAGCAGGACGGGCAGGTCGAGCGTGCTCAGCGCCCCGGGCGACAACAGCCCGGCAGGATCATCGTTGAGCGCGCCCTCGGCGGCCGCGACCAGCGGCATCCGCTTGGCGAAGGCGGCACGCTGTTCCCGCGGCAGGCCCGACCACGGTGTCCCGTCCCCCCATTCCCCGAGGAACGCCCGGGCCGCCGCGGGATTGTCCCCCGCCTCGATCGCGCGCGTACAGACCGACATCCTTTCCAGATGCGCCCGATGAAGCGCCGGGTGATCCGTGCGCGCCACGGCGAAAAAGACCGGCTCCACCAGCACGAGGGAACGCACGAGCGCGGGCCACGCGACCGCCAGCCGCAAGGCGACCGTGGCGCCGAAAGAATGGCCGATTACGTGCGCGCTCCCCTGTTCCGACAGGAACTCCTTCGCGATCTCCATCGTCAAGCGCTGGATTTCACCCTGTCCATCCCAATCGGCGCTGCGCCCGTGTCCCGGCAGGTCGAAGGCCGTGATGGTGAAATCGTCAACCAGAACGTCGGCCAGAGAAGCAAAGCTGGCAGAACTGGACAACGAGCAGTGAAGGGCAAGCGCCGGGCGCGCGCCTCGACCAAGGCTCTTCCAAAAGGTCGTGACGCCCGCTTTCTCGCCATAGGGCATGGCTCAGAGGTCGCCGCCGAGATGTGCGTCGAGGTCTTCCAGCCTGTCCTGGCCCCAGAACATCTGCCCGTCATCGACGACATAGAACGGGACGCCGAACACGCCGGCGGCAACAGCCTCTTCAAGGTTGGCGGCATAGGTTTCGGCCCCGCTCAGCAAGCCGCTATCGGCAATCCCCGGGTCGAAACCCGCCTTTTCCAGGCAGGACCTGATCACGTGGTCCTCGGCTATGTTCTGCTCCTCGGCCCAGCAGGCGCGCAGGATGCCGTGCACGAGCTGGCCCATGTGCCCCCCGCCGGCCTGCTGCGCGGCGATGATCGCATAGGAGGACGGCGCGGCGTTCGTCGGCCAGTATCGAGGTTGCGGATCGAGTTGCAGGCCCTGCTTGCGCGCCTGCCTCGGCAGTTCCTGAGCACGATAGGCCAGTCTGCTGGGGTGCCGATCGGCGGGCGCCTGCCCGCCCGTGCGGGCAAACAGCGCGAGCACATCGAGCGGTTTGTAGATTACCGTCGCCCCGTGACGCGCGGCGATATCCTCAAGCCGGGTGCCGGCCAAATAGGCGAACGGCGACAAGGTCGAGAGGTAGTAATCAACATGCACCATTTTCGCGGCCTCTCCCATGGCATAGCTTTGCCATACGCTAAGCTCATGCTAATCGGGTTTCAACGTCGCGAATCTGTTACGCTTCCATCCCAAGGACAATCTTCATGCCGACCACGCCAGAGCCGAAACTCATTTCCGGCAACGCGAACCTGCCGCTTGCCAATGCCGTCGCGCGCAGAATGTCGATGCACAGGGGCGTGAGCGTCGGGCTTTGCGATGCGAGGGTCGAGCGTTTCAACGACCAGGAAATATTCGTCGAGGTCTACGAAAATGTCCGGGGCGAGGACATGTTCATCATCCAGCCCACGTCGAACCCCGCCAATGACAACCTGATGGAATTGCTGATCATGGCGGATGCACTGCGCCGGTCGTCGGCCAAGCGCATCACGGCGGTGATTCCGTATTTCGGCTATGCGCGGCAGGACCGTCGGACCAAGGCCCGTACGCCAATCTCGGCCAAGCTGGTCGCGAACATGATCGTCGAGGCGGGCATAGAGCGCGTGCTGACGATGGATCTGCACGCCGCGCAGATCCAGGGGTTTTTCGATATTCCGGTGGACAACCTTTATGCCTCGCCCGTCTTTGCGCTGGACATCATGACGCAGTTTCAGGGCTCGCTTGGTGACGTGATGATCGTGTCGCCGGACGTCGGCGGCGTGGCGAGGGCGCGGGAGCTGGCAAAACGTATCGACGCCCCCCTTGCCATCGTGGACAAGCGGCGGGAAAAGGTCGGCGAAGTATCGGAGATGACCGTCATCGGGGACGTGACGGGCAAGAAATGCATCATCGTCGACGACATCTGCGACACGGCCGGCACGCTCTGCAAGGCGGCCCAGACCCTTCTGGACAACGGCGCGGAGGAAGTGCACGCCTACACGACGCACGGCGTGCTGTCGGGCCCCGCGGTGGAGCGGATCACGAACTCGGTGCTGAAATCGATGGTGATCACCGACACGATCGCCGCGACCGAGGCTGTCAAGACGACCCCGAATATCCGCATCATACCGACCGCGCCCGTCTTCGCACAGGCGATCCTGAACATCTGGAACGGGACAAGCGTGTCGTCGCTGTTCGAGACGCCGACGCTTGAACCCGTCTACGAGGGGCAATTCGGGAATTGAGGCCGGTCGGCGGGGCGGCGCATCCGTCAGTAGACGTCCTGCCAGTCATCTTCGTGAAATGTTTCGCCGATCGCCATCCAGCGGACACGCGCGCGCGCCACGCGTGTATCCGCCCAAGTCCGGAATACCACGTCGAAGCCGTGGCGCGTCACCCTTTCTGCCGTCAGGTCCGCGCGCGCGTTCGTCGCGCTGTCCATGTCCCACATCGACAATGTGACGTGGACAGAGGGTTCGGATTTGAACGGTTGGTCAAAAGTGACGCGATGCCGGCGTTCGCGTGAGCCGCTTCCGGTCCACATTTCACCGCCATCTTCATAGTCGGAGAAGAGTACGTCTTCTCCCTCGTCGATACCGATCGCCTTGTTGATGAAAACTCTCATGACACCGATATCTCCCTCCCGAAGGTCGGATAGACCCGAAATCCGGCGAAAATGGGGGCCGAACGTGAAAAAGGCCCGTAAACGGGCCTTTTCGCGCGTTCATCTGAGGTGACCGGCAACGGCGTCAGTGCGCCGACAGGCCGATCTCATCGCCGACCGCTACCATATCAGACAGCAACTTGGCCGCTTCGTCCACGGGACCGGGCTCGTTTTCATAAGCATCCCGGGCCTTCGCGAGCTTTTCGTTCGCCGCGTCGATCATGGCCTTGAAATGCTCCTGTGTGACTTCGTCCCGCGGGATCGCCTGCTCGGCCAGAACGGACATGCTTTCGCCGTTTATCTCTGCAAAGCCACCGGTCACGACATACTCGTTCTGGCCGTCGCCCCCGGACACCTTGACAATGCCCGGGCGCAGGGTCGTGATCAAGGGCAGATGCTCGGGCATCACGGTCATGTCGCCTTCAACACCCGGAATGGAAACCTCCGTCGCCGCGACCGAAGCCAGCAGACGCTCGGGGCTCACGAGGTCGAATTGCAGTGTATCAGCCATCTGGGCCTCCTTGTCATGTTCCGGCCGGGGCGTGTTCCGGGCCCCGACCGCGAACAGGCATTGCTTACGCGGCCTCGGCGGCCATCTTCTCGGCCTTGGCCTTCACCTCGTCAATGCCACCGGCCATGTAGAAAGCGCCCTCGGGCAGGTGGTCGTACTCGCCGGCGACCACGGCCTTGAAGGACGCGATCGTGTCTTCCAGTGGCACCTGAACACCATCCGCGCCGGTAAACACCTTGGCGACGTCGAACGGCTGGCTGAGGAAGCGCTGGATCTTGCGGGCGCGCGCCACGGTCAGCTTGTCCTCTTCACTAAGCTCGTCCATGCCGAGAATGGCAATGATGTCCTGGAGCGACTTGTAACGCTGGAGAATTCCCTGCACGTCGCGCGCCACCTGGTAATGCTCCTCGCCGACGATGGCCGGGTCCATGAGGCGCGACGTCGAGTCGAGCGGATCCACGGCCGGGTAGATGCCGAGCTCGGAGATCGCACGGCTCAGAACGGTCGTCGCGTCAAGGTGGGCGAAGGTCGTGGCCGGGGCCGGGTCGGTCAGGTCGTCGGCCGGCACGTAAACCGCCTGGATCGACGTGATCGAGCCAGACTTCGTCGAGGTGATGCGTTCCTGCATCTGGCCCATGTCGGTAGCCAGCGTCGGCTGGTAGCCCACGGCCGAAGGAATACGCCCCAGAAGCGCCGAAACTTCGGAGCCCGCCTGCGTGAAGCGGAAGATGTTGTCGACGAAGAACAGAACGTCCGTCCCGGACTGGTCGCGGAACTGCTCGGCCAGCGTGAGGCCGGTCAGCGCGACACGGGCACGCGCCCCCGGCGGTTCGTTCATCTGCCCGTAAACCAGGGCAACCTGGCTGTCGCCAAGGTTGTCGGGCTTGATCACGTTCGACTCGATCATCTCGTGGTACAGGTCGTTACCTTCCCGCGTCCGTTCACCGACCCCGGCAAACACCGAGTAGCCCGAGTGCACCTTGGCGATATTGTTGATCAGTTCCATGATGAGAACCGTCTTGCCCACGCCGGCCCCGCCGAAGAGGCCGATCTTGCCGCCCTTGGCATAGGGGGCCAGCAGGTCGACAACCTTGATCCCGGTCACGAGGATTTCAGACTCGGTCGATTGTTCCTCGAATTCCGGGGACGGCTGGTGAATGGCGCGGTTTTCCTCGGACTTGATTTCTTCTCCTTCGTCGACGGGCTCTCCGATGACGTTGATGATCCGGCCGAGGGTCGCGTCGCCGACCGGCACCGTGATCGGGCCACCGGTGTCGGTCACTTCCTGCCCGCGCACCAAGCCTTCGGTCGCGTCCATCGCGATGCAGCGCAAGGTACCTTCACCGAGGTGCTGCGCAACCTCCAGAACGAGGCGCTTGCCGTTGTTGTCGCATTCAAGGGCATTGAGGATTTCCGGCAGGTGGTCGTCGAACTGAACGTCCACCACGGCGCCGATCACCTGCGTGATTGTGCCTTTTGCGTTTGCCATGTTTCGTTTCTCCGGTTTCGGTTAGAGCGCCTCGGCGCCCGAAATGATTTCGATGAGCTCGTTCGTGATCACGGCCTGACGCGAGCGGTTATACTCGATGGTCAACTTGTCGATCATCTCGCCGGCGTTGCGGGTGGCGTTGTCCATGGCCGACATCCGGGCGCCCTGTTCGGAGGCCCCGTTCTCCAGCAATCCGCTGAAGATGGCCGTGGCAACGCCACGCGGCAGAAGCTCGCGCAGTATCGCATCCTCGTCCGGTTCGAAATCGTAAAAGGTGCTGTCTCCGCTTTCCTCTTCCGACGTGTCCACGTCGGCCGGGATGATCTGCTGCTTCGTCGGGATCTGTGTCACGACGTTCTTGAACTCCGAGTAGAAGATCTTGGCAACATCGAATTCACCACCCTCGAAACGCTCCAGCACGTCCTCGGCGATGCGCTGCGCATCCGCGTAGCCCACGTGTTTGACGTCGCCGAAGTCGACATGATGGATGAAATACTGGCCGTAATCCCGCCTCATCGCGTCCCGGCCCTTCTTGCCGACGGTGATGATCTTGACGGTCTTGCCGTGGGCAAGCAGGTCGTCCGCTTCGGCCTTGGCCAGCTTGGCGATATTCGCGTTGAAGCCGCCGCAAAGGCCGCGCTCGGCCGTCATGACGACCAGCAGGTGCGTGTCATCCCGGCCCGTGCCGCTGAGCAGCTTGGGCGCGTTTTCGCTGTCGCCCACGGACGCGGCCAGTTTCGCCATCACGGCGTTGAACCGCTCGGCATACGGACGCGCCATTTCGGCGGATTCCTGCGCCCGCCGCAGTTTCGCGGCGGCCACCATCTGCATGGCCTTGGTGATCTTGCGGGTCGATTTGACCGACTCGATCCGTGTTTTAAGGTCCTTAAGACTTGGCATTGCCGCGTCTCCCCTTATGCGAAGTCAGCGGCGAACTCGTCCAGCGCTGCCTTGACCTTTTCCTCGGCATCGCCGGCGATCTTCGGATCCTCGTCGGTGATGAAATCCAGCAGGTCCTGATGCTTGCTGCGCAGGTGGTTCAACAGCCCCTGCTCGAAGCGGCCCACTTCCTTCACCTCCAGCTTGTCGAGATACCCGTTGGTACCGGCGTAGATCATGCAGACGATCTCGGCGTTGGTCAGCGGCGAGTATTGCGGCTGCTTCATCAGCTCGGTCAGACGTTCGCCACGGTTGAGCAACTTCTGGGTCGCGGCATCCAGGTCGGAACCGAACTGGGCGAAGGCGGCCATTTCACGGTACTGGGCGAGCGACAGCTTCACCGGCCCGGCGACGGATTTCATCGCCTTGGTCTGCGCCGAGGAACCGACACGCGACACCGACAGGCCGGTGTTAACCGCCGGGCGGATACCCTGATAGAAAAGCTCCGTTTCGAGGAAGATCTGGCCGTCGGTGATCGAGATCACGTTGGTCGGGATGAAGGCCGACACGTCACCGCCCTGCGTCTCGATGATCGGCAGCGCCGTGAGCGAGCCCGCGCCGTTGTCGTCGTTGAGCTTGGCCGAGCGCTCCAGCAGGCGAGAGTGCAGGTAGAAGACGTCGCCCGGGTAAGCTTCCCGCCCCGGCGGGCGGCGCAGCAACAGCGACATCTGACGGTAGGCGACGGCCTGCTTGGACAGGTCATCGTAGACGATCAGCGCGTGACGGCCGTTATCACGGAAATGTTCCGCGATCGCGGTGGCCGAATACGGCGCGAGGAACTGCATCGGCGCCGGGTCCGACGCCGTGGCGGCCACGACGATCGAGTATTCGAGCGCGCCGTTTTCCTCGAGCTTCTTGACGAGCTGTGCCACCGTCGAGCGCTTCTGCCCGACAGCCACGTACACGCAGTAGAGCTTCTTGTTCTCGTCGTCGCCCGCGGCTTCGTTGTAATTTTTCTGGTTGAGGATCGCGTCCAGGGCCACGGCCGTCTTGCCGGTCTGGCGGTCACCGATGATCAGCTCGCGCTGGCCACGGCCGATCGGGATCATCGCGTCGACGGACTTGAGGCCGGTCGCCATCGGCTCGTGCACCGATTTGCGCGGAATGATCCCGGGCGCCTTGACGTCGGCGACGCCGCGCTTTTCCGTCTTGATAGGGCCCTTGCCGTCAAGCGGGTTGCCGAGCGCGTCAACGACGCGGCCCAGCAGTTCGTCACCGATCGGCACGTCCACGATCGAGTTCATGCGCTTGACGGTATCGCCCTCGGTGATCTCGCGGTCCGACCCGAAGATCACGACGCCGACATTGTCGGTTTCGAGGTTCAATGCCATGCCCATCACGTTGCCGGGAAACTCCACCAGCTCACCGGCCTGAACGTTGTCCAGCCCGTGCACACGTGCAATCCCGTCGCCGACAGACAGAACGCGGCCAACCTCGGCCACCTCGGCTTCCTGGCCGAAATTCTTGATCTGGTCTTTCAGGATCGCAGAAATCTCTGCTGCTTGGATACCCATTCTATCCGACCTCTTTCATTGCATGCTGTAGGGAATCGAGGCGCGAACGGATCGAGGTATCGATCATCTTCGAGCCAACCTTTACGACAAGACCGCCGATGAGACCTTCATCGACGGCCGCATTTATCTTGACCTCCTTGCCGAACCGCTCCTTGAGCGTCTTGGCAAGTTTTTCCGACTGCGCCTTGGTAAGCGACTTCGCGCTGATCACGTCCGCCGTGACCTCGCCCTTGTGGTCCGCGATCATCGCGTTGAGCTGGCGTATCAGTTGCGGCAGCACGAACAGGCGGCGCTTGCTTGCCATGAGCCCGAGCGTGTTGCGCAGGACCGGCGTTAGGCCCATCTTCTCGCCGATCGCGGCAATCGCGTCACCCTGTTCGGCGCGGGTGACGACAGGGCTGCTGATAAGGGCGCGCAGATCCTCGCTTTGGTCAAGCGCCTCAGACAGGTCGGCGAGGTTGCTTTCGAGGTCCGTCAGCGACTGGTCGTCCCTGCAGAGCTCGAAAACGGCTGTGGCATAGCGCTCGGCGATGCCGGATGAGATCGAAGCTGGTTCGGACACGTCCACCCTTCCGATTTTTGGCCCCGGTTTGCCGACTTCCTGGTGACGGACTCCGGAGACGTTTGCTTGCGGTGATGTTGGCTTAACATCGAAATTCGGCTGGGGTTTAGCAGAGCCGTGCCAACCTAGCAAGCTGCTTGAAAACGCCTGTATACAACAGAATACCTTTAAAATTTAAAGCCTTAGCGGCGCTGCGACCGATTGCGCAATTTTTGCTTGGTCAAAAACGTCACTGATTTCCGGCTTTTTCCGATTCCTCGCATCGGACAGACCCGTCAGCCCCGGCCGGGAGTTATCGCTACCACCCGGCCAATGCCATGATCGCCCCTTCAACCCCTCTTCCGTGGCGACATTCGCCCATGGGCGCAGTATGACACGTGCCCGTCGTGAAAGCACGTGTCATCAAGGCCCTGACCGCGAACAGGCGGCATTCTGTCTGGTCGCCACGACCGAACGGGAACTTTGCTCTTTCCAAGGCGGGAAAACCCGTCTATACGCGCGGCTTCACGCGGGGTTACAGCCTTGGAGGAACCCTGCCCAACTTATGGAGAACATCATGGCTGGAGAAATTCCTGATCTTCACGCCCAGGAACGCACGGGGACGGGCAAGGGCGCCGCTCGTGCAGTGCGCCGTGCGCAAATGGTTCCGGGTATCGTATTCGGCGGCGACAATGATCCGCTGCCGATCCAAATTCCGTACAACGTCCTGATCAAGAAACTGACGGACGGGCGGTTCAAGTCGACGCTTTTCAATCTCAAGGTCGACGGGCACGATGACGTGCGGGTCATATGCCGCGACGTTCAGCGCGACGTCGTCAAGGACCTGCCCACGCATCTGGACCTGATGCGCCTGCGCCGGACCAGCAAGATCAACCTGTACATCCCGGTCGATTTCATCAACGAGGACGACTGCCCGGCCCTGCGTAGGGGCGGTGTTCTGACCGTCGTGCGTAACGAGGTCGAACTGATCGTGACGGCCGGCGACATCCCCGAAAAGATCACCGTCGACCTGTCCAAGCTGGAAAACATCGGTGACACCGCCACGATCTCGATGGTGGACCTGCCCGCCGGTTCCAAACCCACGATCACCGACCGCGACTTCGTGATCTGCAACATCTCGGCGCCGTCGGCGTTGAAATCCGACGAGGCCGCGGAAGAGGAAGCCGAGGCGGGCGACGTGCCCACCGTTGGCGAAGAAGACTCGGAAGGTAGCGGGGGCTGACCCTGCAACCATTACCGGTAGCGCGTGACGCGGCGGGGCATCCCGCCGCGTTTTTCATTTTCCCCGGACGCGTCGAAACCCGAGGATGCGGCCGCGCGACGGGCCCGGATCGTAGGTCAGGCCGGACGCGGACATGCAATCGACGATGGTCTTGATCACGCTGTCGGGATACTGGCCCGGATGCAGCTCGAGGATCACGTTGCGGACATGGGCCGGCCAAGGTGCGTCGAACAACAGCCGTTCCGCCCCTTCGACATCCATGACGACCATGTCGGGCCGGTATCGTGCCAGCAGGGTGTCGAGCCGCAGGACCGGGACGTTGACAACCGCGCCGGGATCGGACTCCATATCGGCAAGCCGACCTGCCCAGAATGTCTTCTTCCGGTCGAAGGCGATGGGTTCATCGGTGGTCACCGCCCCGACGACCGCACCGTGGACAAGACGCGCCTCACCGAACCCGTTTCTATCAAGATTGCCACGGATTACCGGCAGCATGTCCGGGTTCGCTTCGACGGTGACGACATTCTGGGCGCCGGTCACGCCGGCGCAGACCGCCGAGACATAGCCCAGCCCGCCGCCGAGCTCCAGCACCCGCTGGCCCGCGCGAAGCCGCATGAGGGCCGCGCGCGCCTCGTGCGCCTCGTACCCGGCGCTTGAAAGCTTGTCCGCCAGCTTGCCGCCGAGCATCGCCTCGGGCACGGACAACGTGACACCATTCAACTGAAATTCCGGCATTGCCGAGCGCCTCTCGATCGTTGATTCTCAGCCCGGCGGGGCGTACACCACCATCACCAAAGAACGGGGCGGCGGCAATGCAGCTATTTGTCGGGCTCGGCAATCCGGGCGCGAAATACGAACGGAACCGGCACAATATCGGGTTCATGGCGCTTGACCGGATCGCGGCGGATCACGGGTTCGCCGCGTGGCGGCAAAGATTTCAGGGGCAGCTTGCCGAGGGCCGGCTGGACGGCGACAAGATGCTGCTGCTCAAGCCGCAGACCTACATGAACCTGTCGGGGCAATCCGTGGGAGAAGCGATGCGTTTCTTCAAACTCGGCCCCAACGACGTGACCGTGTTCCACGACGAGCTTGACCTTGCCCCCGGGAAAGTGCGGGTGAAGCAGGGCGGCGGACATGCCGGCCATAACGGGCTGCGCTCGATCCATCAGCATATCGGCGCGGATTACCGGCGGGTCCGGCTGGGTATCGGACATCCCG
>JAVLCJ010000199.1:0-691 GCA_031580875.1 Roseovarius sp. | reverse complement strand
AGCTGAGTTTCCCAAACATGGGACATCATACCGTCGTCGCCAAACTGGCATATAACCCTCATATCTTTTACGTTGTTAACGAGTGTATTAAATTGTTAACAGCACTATCACGCTGTGACGAAAGCCATGAGCACACGGAAAACACTGGGGACCAGAGCAGATGAACAGATCCACGAGGCGATCGAGGCGCTCGCCAGCGATCGCGGGCTGTCGAAGTCCGATGCGGTCGACCTGAGCATCATCACCGGCCTCGAGCACCTCGGCTACGACCGCGCGAGGAGCTCGCCCGCTGTCCGCATCCTCAAGCACGCGGCGGTCGGCATGTTTCACGTCGGCGCCACGCTCGTCGTCTTGAGCGCGCTCACGTCGATCTCCTTCGCATTCGCAGGCGCGATGGTCGGCCTGGCGTCGATGCTGACGGTCATCGTCGCCGATGTCGTCGTCCCTCGGTTCGAGCCGGGGATCTCGAACGCACTGCCGCGACTGGTCCGCTATGGCTGACGAGGACCAGCAGCGGGCAGCTGCCGAGGACAGCCGTGCGATGCTGCAGGGCCTGAAGATGCCCGACGACCAGTCAGCCGCGCAGAAAGCGCAGCTCATCCAGCAGCTGACGGATGCCGACGACCTGAACGCATCCGATGACTCGCTGGATAACCTGCTGACGACCGACATCCCCAGCGCGAACTTCGGC
>JAVLCJ010000198.1:0-694 GCA_031580875.1 Roseovarius sp. | reverse complement strand
CGGGTATCACGGAACAGGTTATGAAGAACATGCTCTTAGTGCCTGACCTGAAAGGTGTCATCCTGGAAACCTTTGGGAGTGGGAATACCAAGACGGACCGCTGGTTCATAGACCTTTTGCGCTCTATGATAGACAAAGGTGTAGCCGTGGTGAACGTCACTCAATGCATAGGCGGCAGTGTGGTGATGGGCAAATATGAGACCAGTGAGCAATTACGGCAAATGGGCATGATCTCCGGTAAGGACATCACGACGGAATCTGCGCTGGCCAAACTGATGTTCCTTTTGACCAAGAACCTGACGCCGGATGTGATGAAGACCTTGTTCGAAACTTCCTTACGCGGTGAAATAAGCCATTGATAAATTTTGAGGTTTAGCCAAGAGAACCTATTTTTGCAATCTCATAGAGAGGTGGCCGAGTGGTCGAAGGCGCACGCCTGGAAAGTGTGTGTACGCCAAAAGCGTACCGAGGGTTCGAATCCCTTCCTCTCTGCAAGGAAATATCGAGTTTTCGAATGATGACGAAGCTCTGTTTGTCATCATGCTGACCAAGGCATTAGTGTCATTTTCCTTTATGCTAATAGCTATAAAGAGCATTTATTACGAACGAGCACTAAAAGTGGGTTTTGATTTTACCACTTCGTACTACAAGTTCCGGATAGGGTTAATGTTTTTCTCAATATCATGGCACGGAC
>JAVLCJ010000197.1:0-736 GCA_031580875.1 Roseovarius sp. | reverse complement strand
CTCTGGTCCGCGGAGAGTTCTAAATCGGATATGTGTTTCCTACGCTTGGATCGTCCCGGCCAGTCTGCCAATTGAAGTTTCAATATCTTGTCGATCCGGTGGACTAAATGGCCAATTTCAAGTGTTTCATGCGCAACCTGCATTCACGGTACCAGATGGCACTTTGCGATCGACCTGCTGCCGCGAGCGTCAATGCGCGCCCCCGTGGAAGCATTGTGGAAGCAAGAGGGGGCAAATTGCTGCCAGTTTCTGCGCAATCTCGCGTATGACGCGCGCAAGGCAGCGGCCACCAAGTGGCTGAAATGTCGAAGTAATACGCAAACGAGCGCAATCGTTCATGGTCTGTTCGAAACGACTCATAACCTGAAGGTCGTAGGTTCAAATCCTACTCCCGCAACCAATTCTCCCAAATAAATCAAACGCTTAGTTCCTTAGTAAAACGCTGGGGAATTTCGCATGCGGTTTCTGGTCAACACCTGGTCAACATTTTTCGAGTCCCCCTGCGGCCTCTCTCATAATCGTACCCAAGTGGGTCACAGCACCAGCTCGTAGTGTGTGCTCCGCCCGCCACCTTCTCCTTTCCGAAGTAGCCCTAGGTCCAGCAGTGCGGCAATGTCGCGGGTCGCTGAATCCTGCGAGCACTTGGCGATCGCTGCCCACTTCGATGATGTCATTTTGCCCTCGAACCCGTCGAGCAGCCGGTTCAACACTTTGATTTGACGTTCGTTCAGTGGGA
>JAVLCJ010000196.1:0-752 GCA_031580875.1 Roseovarius sp. | reverse complement strand
TTCTCAGGGCGCAGGGGGCCGATTTAGGGGGGATGGGGGACCGCCCACGGCCGATGCCCCCAAGACAAACAGCCCAAGTAACCCCCGGCCACGTTCCCGACGCCCCCCGACCGAAGGGCGGGGTGCATGGTCCACGGCCCTTGATTCTTGATATCTGACACGAGTCGATCGCGTCCTGCGCCTCGGGCCGCCGGCCACGGTGCTCGAAGCTAGCAGCACGGCTCTTGGGCCTTGGGCCTCGGATCCACCCCGGTAGACCAACGGGTAGACCATAACGCACCACTTGCATGCTGCTTGTTATCTGCTAACATATTGATATTGCTGATCAAGGCAGAAGACACGGAGCCTGACCTAGGCATCGAACCCCGTTACCCGCTCCAAAAAGGTCCAAGGTTCACGGTCTAACGTCTTGATTGGCAAGGATAGCGATTACCGCTCCTCGGACCTTGGATCTGGCTCGAGAACAATACTTCGTAACCAGCCCACTTTGGTCTCAAGCGTGTATCCTGCCCCATAAGAACTCCCGACACCACCTGTGGTCCAACCACCTATTGCGTCGGCAACGTCGCTAGGGCATCCAACCGCGCGCAACCTGTCACGAAGACTGTGCCGAAAACTGTGAACAACGGCTCCTGACGAAACTCGAGCTTTCACCCATTTGTTGAGCGCAGCACTCGCAGAATTCGAGTTCGTAACCGTGGTTGACGTGTAGCGAGGGAACGCAAACCCAGATTTGTCGCTAGAACTTCCGA
>JAVLCJ010000195.1:0-824 GCA_031580875.1 Roseovarius sp. | reverse complement strand
GCTGTCTCAGAACGGTTTGTTTCACGCCTGGATGGGCGAGATTGCCAAGGCCACCCACGACGAGCCTGGCAGCGTCAAAGCAGACTGTCACATCAGGTGGGGCATTTTGATTTTTCGCGCCGAGGACGACGCCTATGCCGAGTTCATCGAGGCGGCGCTTGGCGGCAAGACGCGGGCCAAGGTCAAGGAGATGATCGAGGCCGGATATGTCCCTTGCACGAGCCTGATGACCAAGGGCACGCTGTCTCGATACATGGACGCGGTGTGGCGGCACTACTCGCCACACGTCGCGCTGACTGATCCCGAAGCACTCAAGTGGCGTCCAGAGGGCGCAGAATGAAAGGAAAAGACATGACAGATGAAGCCCAAAGCCTTACCGGCGCGGAGTTGCGCCAATTCATTGAACGCTACGAGCGGCTCGAAGCCGAGAAGAAGGACATCGCCGATCAGCAAAAGGAAGTGATGGCCGAGGCCAAGGGCCGTGGGTATGATGTCAAGGTGCTGCGAAAGGTGATCGCCGAGCGCAAGAAGTCACCGGATGAGCGGGCAGAGGAACAGGCCGTGCTTGAGATGTATCTTGAGGCGGTGGGGCTGGCTTGAAGCGCGGCAAGCCCCTCAAAGCCAAAGCGCCGATGCGCAAGCGAAGCCGCAAGCGCGAGGCATACCTTGCCAGCCCAGAGCGAAAGGCTGGCAAGGCGCACATGGCCCGCGTGGCGCAGCTTCCCTGCATCGTCTGCGGCGCTTGGCCCGTTGAGGTGCATCACGATCCCGACCCTCGAAGCGATATTCGCGTGATCCCCCTATGCCCGCGCCACCATCGCCGC
>JAVLCJ010000194.1:0-881 GCA_031580875.1 Roseovarius sp. | reverse complement strand
AACCGCGCGGCGACCCCCGGGCAGGCCACGAGCTTTCGCAAGACCATGAGCGGGCTATTCAAGTGGGCGCTGGACATGGGGCTGGTCGATGTGGACCCGACGATCGGGGTCCGCGCGCCCAAGGTGCAGAAGGGCTCCGATGGCTATCCGGCATGGACGGACGAGGATGTGGCGCGATACCACGAGCGCTGGCCGCTGGGCACGCGCGAGCGGGTCTGGATGGATGTGCTCCTCTACACTGGGCTGCGGCGGGGCGATGCCGCGATGCTGGGCCGCCAGCACGTCAAGGACGGGGTTGCCACAATGAAAACCGAAAAGACCCAGACGGAGGTCACGATCCCGATCCACACGGCGCTTCGGGCGACGCTGGATGCGGGCCCCACAGGCGACATGCATTTCATCGTTGGCGCGAACGGCAAGCCGCTGCGTAAGGAGAGCTTTGGGAATATGTTCCGCGAGGCTTGCCGGGCGGCGGGCGTGGACAAGTCGGCGCACGGGCTGCGGAAAACGGCGGCAAGGCGGGCGGCCGAGGCGGGGGCCACGGTCAACGAGTTGGAGGCGATGTTCGGCTGGGAGGGCGGCACGATGGCCCTGCATTACACCCGGTCGGCGAACCGCCGTCGCTTGGCGCTCAAGGGCTGGGGGCGTGGGTGATTTCTGAGGGAGTTCGCCCGCACCTTGGGCCTGGGCGCCCGCACCTTCGAAAAAGTGGCGTCTTTTCAAAGGGTTATCTCGGAAAAAACGGCAATTGGCAGCCCGTAGGGGACGGAATGACATTGGGGCTTTTGGTCTTATTTTGTTGATTTATTGGGGTTTTGTAGCATACCTATGGGGAAAACCTATAGGGAATCGATGCCGAAGCACCTAGAAAAGCAGTGGAA
>JAVLCJ010000193.1:0-947 GCA_031580875.1 Roseovarius sp. | reverse complement strand
AGGCGCGCTTCGACCAATGGTTCCACCGGCAGCCGTCCCCGTCGGTCCTGAAGCGCCACGACGATCTCGTCGACGCCCTGGGCTTCCGCGAACCCCGCGAGGTTCTGCGGCAGGCGACAAATTCGGTCCTGCGCGACCTGCGGCTCGGGGCCTTCGACGTGCTGGTGGGCATCAACCTGCTGCGCGAGGGGCTCGATATACCCGAATGCGGGCTGGTGGCGATCCTCGATGCCGACAAGGAGGGGTTCCTGCGGTCGGAAACCTCGCTCATCCAGACGATCGGACGCGCCGCGCGCAACGCCGACGGGCGCGTGATCATGTATGCCGACCGGCGGACCGGCAGCATGGACCGCGCCATCGGCGAAACCGAACGCCGCCGCGCCAAGCAGATCGCCTATAACGAGGAACACGGCATCACCCCCGAGACGATCCGCAAGAACGTGGAGGACGTGCTGGCCGGGCTCTACCAGGGCGACACGGACATGAACCGGGTGACGGCACAGGTGGACAAGCCGATGCACGGCGCCAACCTCGAGTCGCATCTGGACGGGCTGCGCACCGACATGCGCAAGGCGGCCGAGAACCTGGACTTCGAGGAGGCCGCGCGCCTGCGCGACGAGGTCAAGCGGCTGGAGGCGGTTGACCTGACCGTCGCCGACGACCCGCTGGCCCGGCAACAGGCGGTCGAGAAGGCATCCGAGGAAGCCACCAATAGCAAGGGCCGCTCGACGGCCGGGCGGCCCGGGCAACGGGGTGGTGTGAAGCGGCGGAAAAAAAGCTGACGTGCTCCGGTCAGCCCGAACTTTCCCGTGCCTGACCTGCCAAGATAGCTATCTCCATCCGCCTTGGCTTAACGTTTGGCGAATCCCCTGAACCGTCCCGGGTTTCCGAGAGGCTTTTCTGTTCAAAACCTACGCGGCGTTTTCAAGAGCATTCATCTCTGCATG
>JAVLCJ010000192.1:0-952 GCA_031580875.1 Roseovarius sp. | reverse complement strand
GCTGATGGCGATGCACGACCTGCGCAATGTGCTCATCCGCAAGAAGGCCGACCGCATGGACGCGTCCTGACGCCTTGCGCCCCACCTGACACGGATGAGGCGCGAGCGGCCTCAGATCGCCGCCTTGCGCACCTCTTCAAGGTAGATCTCGCGCAGCCGCGGCGCCACGGTCCCCGGCTGGCCGGTGCCGATCGGGGCACCGTCCAGTTCGATCACCGGCGTGACAAAGGCGCTGGCCGAGGTGATGAAGGCCTCGTCCGCCTGCTTGGCCTCATCGATGGTAAAGGCGCGCTCCTCCACCTCCATCTGCGACTCGCGCGCGAACCGCAGCACCGCCGCGCGGGTGATCCCGTGCAGGATATCATTGCTCAGGTGCCGTGTGACGATGCGCCCGTCCTTGACGATATAGGCGTTGTTGCTGGTGCCCTCGGTGACATGGCCATCCTCGACCATCCACGCGTCGTCGGCACCGGCGGCCAGGGCCATCATCTTGCCCATCGACGGATAGAGCAGCTGCACCGTCTTGATGTCGCGCCGCCCCCACCGCAGATCGTCGATGCTGATGACCTTGATCCCGCTGCGGCCCTGCGGGCTGTCGGCCAGCCCGGGCTTGGACTGCGTGAACAGCACCATGGTCGGCACCGTCGTCTCGGGATCGGGGAACACGAAATCCCGGTCGCCCGGTGCGCCCCGCGTCACCTGCAGGTATATCATGCCATCAACCAGATCGTTGCGCAGCACCAGTTCGCGATGCACCTCCAGCAGCTGTTTCATCGTGATCGGCAGCGCCGGCATCTCCAGCTCGCTCAGCGACCTCTCCAGCCGAGTGGCGTGGCCGTCGAAATCGATCAGCTTGCCATCCAGCACGCTGGTCACCTCGTAGACCCCGTCGGCCATGAGAAACCCGCGATCGAAGATCGAAACGCTGGCTTGCGTTTCGCGCAGATACTGG
>JAVLCJ010000191.1:0-1282 GCA_031580875.1 Roseovarius sp. | reverse complement strand
AACGAACACGGCGCTGCGGACTCGCTGCTGCCCGTGCTGGGCGGTTTCGTTCTGACCATCGCGTCGCTGCCGATCTTCGCGTTGATCTGGGGCGCGCGCGTCGCGGACCTGAGCGAGATGTGGACCCGCTTCAATGACGGCGTGAGCATCGGCGAGACACGTATCTCGCCCAGCATCTTCCTGACCTTCGCGATCGTTTTCGCGCTGGGCTACGTGGCGACGCGCCTGATGCAGGGCGCCCTGAAGAACTCGGTCCTGCCCAAGACGCGGATGGATACCGGCGGGCGCAACGCGATCGTCGCCGGGGTCGGCTACGTGGGTATCCTGCTTTCCGCGCTCATCGCGATCACCAGCGCCGGCATCGACCTGAGTTCACTGGCCATCGTGGCCGGGGCACTGTCGGTCGGTATCGGTTTCGGTTTGCAGAACATCGTTTCCAACTTCGTCTCGGGTATCATCCTGCTGATCGAACGGCCGATTTCCGAAGGCGACTGGATCGAGGTCGGCGGCCAGCATGGCTATGTGCGCAGCATCAGCGTGCGGTCGACCCGGATCGAGACGTTCGACCGCACGGATGTCATCGTGCCCAATGCCGACTTCGTGAGCGGCACGGTCACCAACTACACCCGCGGCAACACGGTGGGCCGCGTCATCGTGCCGGTCGGTGTGGCCTACGGATCGGACACGCGCAAGGTGGAGCGCGTATTGCAGGAAATCGCCGAGGCGCACCCGATGGTGCTGGCGAACCCGCAACCCTACGTCGTGTTCATGGGGTTCGGGGCCAGCTCGATGGATTTCGAGATCAGGGGGATCCTGCGCGACGTGAACTGGGTGTTGAACGTGAAATCCGACATGAACCACGAAATCGCCCGCCGCTTTGCCGAAGAGGGCATCGAGGTGCCGTTTGCGCAGCGCGACATCTGGATCCGCAACCCCGAGGCGTTCGGTGCGGCGCCGCAGGCGGGCACGGAAAACCGCCCCGCCGTCGCGGCGCCCATGCAGGCCCGCGATATCGACCCCGAAGCGGGCGAGGGCGATGCGGGCGAGGCCGATGGCGGCGGCGGAGGCGACCGATGACCGAGATGCTCTATCGCGAGGACCCGTACAGGCAGGAGGCCGAGACGGAGGTGACCGGCCACACGGCCGAGGGTGGCGTGATCCTCCACCGGACGATTTTCTATCCCAACGGCGGCGGGCAACCGGGCGACAGCGGACGTCTCGCCTGGCCGGGCGGCGAGATCGACGTGGCCACCACCATCGCCGCGGGCGAGGGGCGCATCGC
>JAVLCJ010000190.1:0-1441 GCA_031580875.1 Roseovarius sp. | reverse complement strand
GATCGACGGCCAGAACATGGCAGGACGTGCACGACGAGGTCTTGCGCCGCATCCACGAACGCATCTGGCTCCCAGGGGCGCTGATCCCCAACGAGGAAAGCCTTGCGCGCGAATTCGGATGCGCCCGCACGACCGTCAACCGCGCCCTGCGCGAGCTTGCCACCGCCGGCCTTCTCGAACGGCGCCGGCGGGCCGGGACCCGCGTCGCGATGAACCCGTCACGCCGGGCGACGTTCGACATACCGATCAACCGCGTCGAGATCGAGTCGCGCGGCGCCCGCTATGACTACCGCCTGATCTCGTCCCGCGAAGAAGCCATCGCATCGGCCATGGCGGGCCGCCTCGGGCTTGCGGAGGGCGCGACGATGCTCCACGCCAAGGCGCTGCACCTCGCGGACGGGCGCCCCGACGTCTTCGAGGACCGCTGGGTGAACATCGCCGCGGTGCCCGCGATTCGCCGGGTGGACCTCGCCCGCGAGAATGCCAATGAATGGCTTCTGAACAATGCCGCCTTCACCCGTGGCGATGTCACCTTTTCCGCCGTGGCGGCCTGCAACGAAAGCGCGCAATTCCTCGACGCCGCGCCGGGGGCGCCGCTTTTCCTGATCGAACGGACGACGTGGAAACACGCCACGCCGATCACGTTCGTCAAGCTGTATTACGCGCCGGGCTACCGCATGCACACGATGATTTGACGGTCGCTGGCCGAGCACGGGCGATACGAAACAAGTGTTTCGCCCGCGCGGTCAGGTGACCCGTCGAAAGAAAACAACCCAGCGACATCGCCCGACTGCCGGACTCCTGAATGTGCGCCGCCCAACCACTTGATATTATTATAATTTCTTTTATGTAGAAGGAAATTTCAGCTTGTTTCGCGCCAACGGGTTGAAACGGTACGCGAAGCATGGTTGCCTCCACCGATCAACACCAAGTGCAGGGAGTCGACAGAACATGACAGTTCGCCATCTATTCGCAGCCATTTCCGCAACAATTGTTTCTGCAACACCGGTGGTCGCGCAGGACACCTACATCGCCGGGGTCGAGGCCTCCTTTCCCCCGTGGGCCTATGTCGAGGAAGGCGAGTTCAAGGGGATCGCCATCGACGCCATGAGCGCCATCGCCGAGGATCAGGGCCTCGACGTCGAGTTCCGCGACATGCCGTGGCCGTCGCTGGTGCCCGCGCTGGCGCAGGGCCGCATCGACCTTCTGGTGACCGGCCTGAACGTCACGCCCGAACGGGCCGAGGTCCTCGATTTCTCGATCCCGTGGTGGGAAAACGATGACGAGATCCTCGTCGCGGCCGACTCGGGCAACAACATGATCGACGTGCTGTGCTGCGGCGCCACGATCGGCGCCCAGGGCGGCGCCACGCAGTACCAGTGGCTCGAGGAAAACCTCGTCAACCGTGACGGCGTTGATGTGACGTTGCGCGGCTACGAGG